>JBIOZI010000168.1:0-21234 GCA_044871085.1 Steroidobacteraceae bacterium
GGGACAGGCCTCGAGTGCGCAAACGAATGAAAAAGGCGGCGGGTGATGAGCCCGCCGCCTTTTTTTCATTGCGAGATACCAAGCGCTCTGGAGCGCTCGGCCAATCAGCCCTCGGTAATGGGCTGCAACTTGAGCTCGACACGGCGGTTCTGCTGCTTGCCGTCCGGCGTCGTGTTGGGCGCGATCGGGCGGGCCTCGCCGGCGCCGAACGCCACGATGCGCTGGCCGTTCACGCCATGCGATTGCAGGTACGTACCCACCGAGTTCGCACGGTTCAGCGACAGCTGCTGGTTGTAACCGTCGGCGCCGTCGCTGTCGGTGTGCCCCTCTACGTCGATGATGGTCTTGTCGAATTCCTTGAGCACCAGGCCCACCGAATCGAGCACGGAGTAGAAGTTCGAGTTCAGGTCCGCGCTCGCGGTCTTGAACGTGATGTTGCCGGGCATGTTGAGGATGAGGTCGTTGCCGCTGCGGGTCACGGACACTCCGGTGCCCTGCAATTGCGCGCGCAGCTTCGCCTCCTGGCGATCCATGTACGCGCCGACGCCCGCGCCGGTGAGCGCACCGACGCCCGCGCCGATGAGCGCACGCTTGCGGCGCTCCTTGGAATTGTCGCCGGTCGCCGCGCCGAGGACCGCACCCGCAAGCGCTCCGATGCCGGCGCCCTTGGTCGTGTTGGTCACCTTCTTCTCGCCGGTGTAGGCGTCGGTGGTCATGCAGCCGGAAACGGTCACCGCCGCGCTGACGACTAACAACGTGATGCGAATCATATTTTTCATGTGTCTCTCCTTCATCGGGCCATCATGGCGGCGTGCATATGAACGCCGAATGAAGCCCCTTTCCGTGAACCAGTTCTCAGTCGACGGCTTCGGAAGAAGCCGGTGGCGTGGTCGCGCGGCGATAGCCGCGCGGCCGAATTGCAACCGTGTTGCGAATGACGGTACAGCGCACACCATCTTCTCGGACGTATCCATATTCGAACGTCGGTGTGGCACGACCATCGCGCTCGAGCCCGATCCTAATCTCCTGCTCCTGCGCGGACGTAAGACAAAAGCGCATCTCGAGGTCAGAGTTACCGCCGTGATCGAAGGAAATGGTCATTGCGCGCGTCCACACGGAATATCCGGGAAAGATGCGGGCACAGGCGAGCGCGGCGATGGGGTCGGCGAGCGCCGCCTGCCAGCCGCCGAACATCACGCCCCCGGGGTTGCGCGACAGGTAGTTCAGCGGCAGCAGGATGCGCACCGCGCGCCAGCCCGAGGATATCTCGAGCACCTTGATGCGCATCGGCACGAACGGCGGATACATCTCGAGCAGCCGCGTATCGGAAAGAATTCCGCTGCGCGACATGAACTTCATGAATCGCTGCATGAGCGGCATGCGCGGACTCCCGGTTGTTTGGCGGCATTCTTGCAGACCCGGCCATGGCCGAGAAACCATTGATAAGAAATCTGCGGCGGCGTAGTTTGCGGCCATGCGCACGATGCATCAGTGGCTCGACGAATACGGCGCCAGTCATCGGAATACGACCAACGAGCTGCTGCACTGGGTGTGCGTGCCCTCCATCGCGCTCACCGTGGTCGGGTTCCTGTGGGCCATTCCCGTACCCGGGACGTTCGCCGGGGTTTCCCCCTGGCTCAACTGGGCCACCATCGGCGTCGCGCTGTGGCTCGCCTATTACTTCATGCTGTCGCCGTCGCTCGGCATCGGCGCCACCGCCTGCCTCGCGGCCATGCTGCTCATTGTTAGCTGGCTCGACACGCTGGCGTGGCCGCTGTGGGTCACGTGCCTCACCATCTTCGTCGTCGCCTGGATCGGCCAGTTCATCGGGCATTCCATCGAGGGCACCCGGCCGTCCTTCTTCAAGGACCTGCAGTTCCTGCTGATCGGGCCCATCTGGCTGGTGTCGCACGTGTATCGCCGGTTGGGCATTTCCTACTAGGGGGCGGCGATTTAAAGGGGACAGATCTATTTTCGGAAAAATAGATCTGTCCCCTTTTTCAGTATGATCGCGCGATGCTGAACCCACTCGATCTGTACGACGTGCGCGGGCTCCTCACCGAGGACGAGCGCATGATCCAGGACTCCGTCGGGCGCTTCGTCGACGAGAAGGTGCTGCCCGTCATCCAGGAGTGTTTCGAGAAGCATCGCTTCCCGGCCGAGCTGGTCTGCGAGATCGCCGGGCTCGGGTTGTTAGGCTCGTCGCTCCACGGATATGGCTGCGCGGGGCTGAACGCGGTGAGCTACGGGCTCATCTGCCAGGAGCTCGAGCGTGGCGATTCGGGCATCCGCAGCTTCGTGTCCGTGCAGAGCTCGCTGTGCATGTACCCCATCTACGCCTTCGGCACCGAGCAGCAGAAGCAGCGCTGGCTGCCCGACATGGCGCGCGGCCAGAAGATCGGCTGCTTCGGCCTGACGGAACCGCACGGCGGGTCGGACCCCTCGAACATGAAGACGCGCGCCGTGAAGAAGGGGGGCGACTGGGTCATCAACGGCGCGAAGATGTGGATCACGAACGGCGCCATCGCGGACCTGTGCATCTGCTGGGCGAGCACCGAGGACGGCATCCGCGGCTTCATTGTCGAGAAGGGCATGAAGGGTTTCTCGGCGCCCGAGATCGAGCGCAAGTTCTCGCTGCGCGCGTCCGTGACGTCCGCGCTGTTCTTCGACAACGTCGTGGTACCGGAAGCCAACCTCCTGCCCAACGTCAAGGGCCTCAAAGGTCCGTTGTCGTGCCTGACGCAGGCGCGTTATGGCATCACCTGGGGCGTCATCGGCGCGGCCCAGGCCTGTCTCGCGCAGTTGCTCGAGTACACGAAGACCCGCGAGATGTTCGGCCGGCCGCTGGCCGCGACGCAGGCGATCCAGCTGCGACTTGCGCAGATGGCGCGGAAAATCACTGGTGCACAGCTGCTGTCACACCAGCTCGGACGGCTCAAGGACCAGGACAAGATGCAGCCGGCCCAGGTGTCACTGGCGAAGTGGAACAACTGCCGCATGGCGCTCGACATCGCACGCGACTGCCGCGACATGCTGGGCGGGTCCGGCATAAGCGCCGAGTACGTGCCGATCCGCCATGCGCTCAATCTCGAGAGCGTGATCACCTACGAAGGCACGGAAACGATCCACCAGCTCACCATCGGCCGCGAGCTCACCGGCATCAACGCCTTCTGAGATCGTGGTACCGGGAAGAGGTTTCCCGGTACCACTCTAACTATTCGGTGCGAAGAACTCCTCGCGCGTCTCCTGGAACACCGGCAGCGACTCGCAGCGCGCCGCCAGGGTCGCGAGCGACTGGAACATCACCTGGTCGGCCGCGATGCGCAGCGCGTCGTTGAGGAACGTGAATGCGCACACCACGGTGATGTCCGCCTGCGTCATGCGCTTGCCCACCAGCCACTGCGACACGCCGCGCTCGCCCAGATAACGGTCGATCTCGCCCAGCGCCGCGCCCATCTGCAGCCGGCAGCGATCCACCCAGGGCTGATGCCGTTTGTCCTCCGGGCGGAATACGCGTTCGTAGACTTGCGCCACGCCCTTCTCGGCGGCGCCCGTCGCCATCGCCATGAGATTCAGCGCCTGGCGCCGCTCGGCGCCGGCGCGCGGCAGCAGCGCACGCTCCGGCCCCGCGAGCTCATCCAGGTAGTCGAGGATCGCCGCCGACTCCATGAGCGACATGCCGTCGTCGGTGACGAGGGTGGGCACGCGCCCCAGCGGGTTGAAATTGCGGATGCGCTCGAAATCACGGCCCACGGACCAGTTGCCATGCTCGAAGGGCAGGTCGAGCAGCTTCATGGTGATGGCCACGCGCCGCACGAATGGCGAATCGAACATTCCGATCAACAGCATCCCATCCTCCGTTTTCTAGCCGCGCGGCAGGTAGAAGAGATAGTAGATGAGACCCGCCGCGACGATCGCGTCCACCACCAGGAACCACAGGAAAAATTTCCGCCGGAACTCGCGTTGCTGCGTTTCGAGCTGCACGCGCAGCAGCGGATGCTCCGCGATGTGGGATTCGACCCAGTCCCGCGCCTGCTTCAGATCGAGGCGGTGAGATACGCGCACGGACTTGACCGCGTCGATGAGGCGGCCTTCTTCGAGCAGCGTCTGCGCCTCGATCGGCAGCGGCTTGAAGCGGTCGCGCGGGTCGGCCCTCATGCGTCCCGCATCCCGACCCGGTTGCCACGGGCGCAACCCGAATTACGACGGCCAGGCGTTTCCCCAACAAGGAGGTGCGCCATGTCCGGAACATCCCATGCCGCCGAGCCACAGTTGAATGCCACACCGCTGATCGACGTACTGCTCGTCCTGCTCATCATGCTGATCTTCACCATTCCCGTGGCCAGTCACAACGTGACGCTCAATTTGCCACGCGGCCCGCAGCAGACAAATATGTCGCAGACGATCGACGTGGGAATCGATTTCGACGGCGTGCTGACCTGGAACGGCAGCCCGGTCGAGTCGCTGACCGCGCTCGAGGCGCGCCTGCGCGCCGCGGGGGCGCAGGTGC
Organism: Steroidobacteraceae bacterium; assembly: GCA_044871085.1. Classification (GTDB taxonomy): domain Bacteria; phylum Pseudomonadota; class Gammaproteobacteria; order Steroidobacterales; family Steroidobacteraceae; genus CADEED01. The sequence continues at coordinate 4,511 of JBIOZI010000168.1, forward strand.
CCGCGCCGCTGGTGCGCATCGATCCGGACGCGCGCGGACGCTACGAACTGGTGGCCCAGGTGCTCGCCGCCGCCCAGCGCGCCCGCGTGACCCGTCTCAGCGTGCGGCAGGTCGTGGAACGCTGAGCGAGGCTCAGAAGCCGCGCATCGCGCACATCGAGGCCTCGGCGATCCAGCAGAAGAGCAGCACGCCCAGGGCGAACCACTGCCAGAACCGCCGCTCGCGCCGCTCCTCGGCGTAGCGCTGCGCGGCGCCGACCGGCGCGAGCATTTCCTCGCGTGGGTCGGTCATGCGCGGCACCCGGCCGGCGGCGCGCATGCGCGGTGGCCGGCGCGAGAAAAACTCCGGCGCGGCGCTCACAACGGCAACCAGTGCGTCGCCGTCTCGCGGCGATGCAGATAGACGAAGCGGGCGCGCGCGAGCCGCGACGCGAAGTCGTTGCTGCGCGTGCCGACGCGCTCGAGGAACCGGCGCCAGCGCTCGCCCTGCGGGCGGCAGGACTGCACCGGCGCGATGTGCGGGAGATATGTCCGCTCGGCATCGTGGTCGAATCGATCGTTCATGGCGCGCTCCTGGCTGGCCCGCGATGCGGGTTTGTGAGGAGCATTTCGCGCCGGCGGATGGGCCGCGCCGTGACGCATTCGTGGCGCGGAAGCGCTGGAAAATGGCCAAATGTGGCCCGCCACCTAACGCGGAACCGGCTCGCTTACACTGCGACCCCATGAAGAAAACCATTGCCATCGTCGAGGACGAGCGCGCCATCCGCGACAACTATGCCGCCGCGTTCGCGCGCGAGGGTTACGCCGTCCGCGGCTACCCCAACCGCCGCGATGCCATGGCCGCCTTCGCCGCGCGCCTGCCGGACCTCGCCGTCATCGACATCTCGCTCGAGGACGAGCCCGAGGGCGGTTTCGAGCTGTGCCGCGAGCTGCGGGGTCTGTCCGCCGAGCTGCCCATCATTTTTCTCACCGCGCGCGACAGCGAGCTCGACGCGGTGTCGGGCCTGCGGCTCGGCGCCGACGACTTCCTCACCAAGGACCTGTCGCTGGCGCATCTCATCGCGCGCGTCAACGCGCTGTTCCGCCGCGTCGACGCGCTGCGCCGTCCCGCCGAGGAGAAGCAGGTGGTGCGCCGCGGCGCGCTCACGCTCGACAGCGAGCGCATGTCGGTGGAGTGGAACGGCCAGGTGGTGCTCCTGTCGCTCACGGAATTCTGGATCGTGTACGCCCTTACCAAGCACCCCGGTCACGTCAAGAACCGCCAGCAGCTCATGGACGCGGCGAACGTGGTGCTCGACGACAACACCATCACCTCCCACATCAAGCGCATCCGGCGCAAGTTCCAGGCCGTCGACGAAAAGTTCGATGCCGTGCACACGGTGTACGGCATGGGCTATCGATGGATGGAATAGCCCGAACGGAGTGAGCCCGTGGGCCGCGTCACCGACCTGCTGAACTTCGGGCCGATCTCCCCGTTCCGCCTGCGCACCAAACTACTGGTGCTGGCGCTGACCACGCTCGCCCTGCCCTGGGCCGGCTGCCAGTACGCGCGCGAGATGGAGACGGTGCTGCGCGAGAGCGAACAGCAATCGCTGCTCGCGGTGGCGACCACCGTGGCCGGCTCGCTCAAGGGGCGCCAGGAGCTGCTGTTCCGCGCAGAGGAGCTGCCCTCGCCCGAAGGCGATCACTCGCACGACATCACGCCCGTCGTGCTGTCGGGCGCGCCCCTCATCGACGGCCGCGTGGACGAATGGGATCCCGACTCGCGCAACCTGGTCCGCGTCGCGGGCCCCGGCACCGACAGCCTGCGCCTGCTGGCCGCGACGCACGAGCGCTGGCTGTACCTGGCGCTGCTGGTGCGCGACGAGAAGCTCGTGTACGACGCCTCCGAGATCACGGCGCTCGACCCCGAAACCCTGGGCGATCGCGTCTGGCTGGCGTTCGACGACACGCGCGGCGGGCAGCAGCGCCTGTTCTTCGGCAGCACCGGTCCCGGCACGCTGCGCGCGCGACGCATCGAGACACGGGAATACGGCCGCGAGGAGGCCGTCATCGAGCCGCGTGTCGATGCGGTCTGGCAGCGCACGAAGGACGGCTACGTGCTGGAGATCGGCATTCCCATGACGCTCGTGGGGCAGCACATCGGCGTCGCCATCGACGACCGTGACCGGCGCGGCGCGACGCGCGCGAGCTACGGGACGCTGGATGTGGCCGACCTGCGCGCCAGCGGCCGGCTCATCGCCGCGTCGCCTTACCTCAACGACCACCTGCGCCAGTTCTCGCAGCCCGGCGTCGAGCTCACCGTGGCCTCGGGCACGGGCGCCATCCTCACGCGGCTCGACGCGCGCGCGCTGCCGGGCGACTACACGCGCATGCGGGGCTTCCTGCCGCGGATGTATCGGCTGTTCCTCGACGGCGAGGCTGTGCCGCGCAACGTGTCCCTGGCCGAGCGTCAGCGCGCGGCGCAGGCGCTGATCGCGCGCGCGGCGCGCGGCAGGCCGGAGGCCACGTCGTTCGCGGGGCCCTACGAAAACCGCGTCATCGTGGCCGCGGCCGCGCCGATCTACTCGGCCGACGGCAAGCAGGTGCTGGGCGTCATCCAGCTCGCGCAGACCGCGGATCGCTGGCTCACCCTGCGCGATCGGGCGCTCACGCGCCTGCTGAACCTGACGCTGTTCGTCACGCTGTTCGCCGTGGCGGCCGCGGCCTGGTTCGCCGGCCGCATGACCCTGCGCATCACCCGCCTGGGGCATGCCAGCGAGAACGCGCTGTCGCGCGAGGGCAGCGTGTCGCGCGTGCTGCCCGAGGCGGAGGCCAAGGACGAGCTCGGCGACCTGTCGCGCAGCTTCTCCTCGCTGCTCGGGCGTCTCGACGAGTACACCAGCTACCTGCGCACGCTCGCCGGCAAGCTCGCGCACGAGATCCGCACCCCGCTCACCATAATCCGCTCGTCGCTGGAGAACCTCGAGTCCGAGACACTCGGTTCCAGCGGAATGGCCGACAACGCGCGCACCTACCTGGCCCGCGCGCGGGAAGGCAGCGAGCGGCTCAGCGCCATTCTCAACGCCATGGGCGCCGCCACGCGCGTCGAGGAAACCATCGCGCACAGCGAGCGCCAGCGGTTCGATCTCGGCGCCCTGGTGCGCTCCGCGGTGGACGCCTACGGCACGGCGTTCGCGCAACGCCGCTTCGCCTGCGATGTACCGGCGGAGCCGGTGGAGATCACGGGCGCACCCGATCTCGTCGTGCAGTTGCTCGACAAGCTGATCGACAATGCGGTCGACTTCAGCGCCGAAGGAGCCACGATCTCCGTCGTTCTTCGGGCGGACGAGGAGTTCGCGTTGCTCTCGGTGGCGAACCCGGGGCCGCAGCTGCCGCCCGAGGCGGCCGGCCGGCTGTTCGAATCGCTGTGGCAGTCGCGCGCGGAGTCGGAGACGTCGCTCAACCGGCTGCGGCCGCATCTCGGCCTCGGGCTGTACATCGTGCGGCTGATCGCCGAATTCCACGGTGGTGGAGCGCAGGCCGCCAACCTGCCCGACCAGTCGGGCGCGGTGTTCACGGTGCGGCTGGCGCGCTGAACCCGATTTCGCGCCGCCGTTCTCATCCAGACACCGTCGCTCCGGCCGATACGGAAACGATGTCGCGCGTTTGAGACATTGTCGCGCACGGGATTCGGCGTATCATTCCGCCTCGCATGGTTTGCATGGCGCCGCTAAGTGGCTGAATTCGGGAGCCTCGAGCGACGCTGTAAGGTTTACGAGTTGTTAGTGTCATGCACTGCATCAGTTGGTGATGCGCGGAGGACACAGCGTTTTTTACCAATAGAAACTTACGGATTTGCTCACGGGCACGGGTCCAATCGGCGGCCACTTGAGGCTGCTGGTGGGGACGAATAAAGCGTGGACTGACACGCGGGCTTGAGTGTTTAGCCGGAAGCCGAAAGGCCAGCCAACGTCCCAGCCGTACAACTTTCCGTCCGTGTAGTCGACATGATCGGCTGGCAGCGATTACCTAAGTCGACGACGACCAACTAACAAGCCCCGCTCGCGCGGGGCTTTTTTTCGTGCGGGGAAAGCGGAGGCAGGTCTCTGTTCCGCGCCGGCTGCCTCGCTAGAATCGCCGGCCATGCGCTTCGCCGCCCACCTGTGTTTGTTAGCCCTGTGCGCGCCGCTCGCCGGCTGCGTGCGCAACCTCGACGAACGTGACGTCCGCGAGTTCGTCGACGCCGCCGACCAGGCGGCGCGCCGGCGCTTCGCGCCCGGCATCTGCGAGCTGCGCGGCAAGGGCTTCACGTTGCACACGAAATTCCAGGCGGCGAAATCGCACGCGCCGCCGGGCCAGATGCAGATCGACCGGCACATGTTCTGCGTGGAGGCCGGCCGGTTCTCGCGCGTGCGGCAGTACAAGCTCGAGCGCAGGTCGCTCGACATCCGCCTCGGCCCGGACCGCAAGACCGCGCGCGTCATCGCCGATTACGTCGAGACGCGGCCGTACTACGAGGAGGGGATCATCCCCGCGACTCCGGACGACTTCTACCAATTCCAGGTGCTCGAGGTGCGCGACGAATCCATCGTCGGCATCGAGGGCGGCGACGTCGTGTTCCTCAGCACCGATTCCGAGATCCACCAGTCGCTGGTGCCGAAGTCGAGCGTGGACCTGCCGTATGACTGAGCGGCGCCGATGAAAGGCATTGCCGGCGTCGTGATGATGCTGGTCGTGGCGGTGGGCATGTACGCCTACCGCGCATCCTCCGACGGCGACACGCCGCCGCGTCCGTTCATGGACCTCGAGTTTGCCGGTGCCGACGACGGCCACACCGGCAGCTGTTACGCGCTCTCGACCGTGCTCATCGCAAACGGCTGGTGGGGCAACGTGCCGCGCCACTGGGAGTCGAAGCGCGAGAACGTCTGGACCTTCGTGGTCGAGGACGTCCAGCAGGGCTACAACGGCCCCGTGCACGTGTTCCAGAAGCTCACGTTCGAAAAATTCGGGGAGACGGCGCGACTCGTGCTGGTCGATGCTTCCAAGGGCATCGACATCGACGTCGGCGCAACCGTCGACCGGCTGCTGCAGGACCCGAACGCCCGCCACTCGACACCCGTCGATCGTTGCCGCACCGCCGGCGCCACCGGCTATCGCTTCGTGAGCGACCGGCGGTGACTTGTGGCATGGTTCCGCGCCATGCACGACCGACTCCTGCCGCGATTGCTCCTCGCGTTGCTCGCGTTTCCCGCCGGCGCGCTCGCCCAGCAGGTGATACCGCTGTGGGAGAAGGGCGCGCCGGGTTTCGAGGCGCGGCGCGATGAGCCCGAACAGCACCAGGACTGGTGGTACAAGAACATCCACAATCCGTCGCTCACGGTTTTCGTGCCGCCCGCGGGCAAGGCGAACGGCACGGCCGTCATCATCGCGCCCGGCGGGGGGCATCGCGAGCTGGTGTTCGATCCCGAGGGCGTCGAGCCCGCGCAGTATCTCGCCGGCCTGGGCGTCACGGCCTTCGCGCTGAAATACCGGCTGTCCCGCGAGCCCCAGTCCCAGTACACCATGGAGCACGTCGGCGAGGACATCCGCCGCGCCATGCGCACCGTGCGGGCGCGCGCCGCGCAATGGCACCTCGATCCGCAACGCATCGGCGTCATGGGCTGGTCCGCCGGCGGCGAGGTGGCGGCGCTGGTGGTCTATCCACCCGTCGGGGGCGATGCGCGGGCGGCGGATCCCATCGAGCGCGTCAGCGCGCGTCCCGATTTTCAGATTCTCATCTACCCCGGCGGCGGCGGCATTCCGGAACGGGTGCCGCGCGACGCGCCGCCGCTGTTCCTGCTGGGTGCGATGGACGACCCGTACGTCGCCAACGTGCTGTTCGATCTCACGCGCAAATATGGCGCGGCCGGAGCGTCGATCGAGACGCACATCTACGCGCAGGGCAAGCACGCGTTCAACATGGGCCAGCGCTCGCAGCTCGTGAGCATCCGCCACTGGCCGGCGCGCATGGCCGAGTGGCTCGAAGACCGCGCGCTGCTCGCCACGGGGAAATGAACCGTGGTCGATTTCTCGCAAGCGCCCGCCGCATACGCCATCCTGCTGCTGTTCGTTGCCGTCAGCATCATCGGCCTGCGCGTCTCGCCGTCGATCATCGATCGCAACCTGCTGCGGCCCTACCGCGTGGTGCGCAACCGGGAATACGGACAGATCGTCAGCAGCGGCTTCGTGCATTCCGATTTCATGCACCTGCTGTTCAACGGCATCACCATGCTGGCATTCGCGCCGCTGCTCGAGGCGCGGCCGCTCGGCACGGTGAAGTTCGTCATGCTGTACTTCGTCGCGCTGGTGCTCACCAGCCTCGGTGAAGTCTGGAAGTACCGCAACGACCCGAACTACTCGTCGCTCGGCGCCTCGGGCGCCATCATGGCCGTGCTGTTCGCGTACATCGTGTACTACCCGACCAGCACCCTGTTCTACTTCGGCATACCGATCCCGGCGCCGCTGTACGCGTTCGCATACATGGGCTACTCGTGGTGGGCCTCGAAGCGGGCACCGATGGGCATCGCGCACGCGGCGCACCTCGATGGCGCGATCATCGGGGTGCTGTTCGTCGCCATCACCGACTTCGCGGTGTGGCGCTACGCGCTCGACCGCATCTTCGGGTAGTCAGGGCGCCTCAGAACCAGGAGTAGTTGAACGACACGCTGATGCGCTCGGCATCGGTCGGATTCGGCGCCACCTCGTGGCGCAGCCAGCTCTCGAACAGCACCAGGTTCCCCTGCTCGGCCGGGACCGTGACCCACACCCGGTTCTCGCGGCGCGCGCGGGCCTTGCGCGGCGGGCTCGCCATGAAGCGGTCGAGCCGCGGATCCTCGAACTTGAGGCCCGAGCAGCCGCGCGGCGTGCGCACATAGTAGGTGCCGCTCAGCGAGGCCAGCGGATGCAGGTGCAGGCCGTGCACCACCTGTTTCGTCATCACGTTCGCCCAGCAGTCGGTCATGACGAGCCGGCGGCCCGTGAGATCGAAATCCAGCGCGCGCGCGAACGCGCGTACGTGCGTGTCGATGCGCTTCTCGAGCGCGCCGAAGGTGGGAGACATCCGATGCAGCCGCGCCACCGAGTTGTACGAGGTGTAGCCGCCCGGATAGTTAGTGTCGGACCAGGCGCGCCCGGCCGCGTCGTCGGCGCGCAGCTGGCGGCACTCGCGCAGCAGCCGTGTGTTGAGGTCCGCGCCGCGCGCGAGTTTCGTGGTGTAGACCCGCGTCGGGAACAGTGTGTGTACGGCCATCGGCCGAGCATAGGGAAACTCTGGCGAGGCGCAAAGTCGCGCGCCTATACTTCGCGTCCCGCGCCGCCGACGAGGACTCGCTCCCATGAAAGTGCCCGCCGCAGCAACCTGCTGTGCCGCCCTGCTGCTCTGCGCCGCCGCGCATGCCGAACACAAGCTCGACAAGCTGTGGGAATCGCAAGCCACGCTCAAGGTGCCGGAGTCGGTGCGGTTCGATGCGAAGCGCCAGGTGCTCTACGTCGCCAACATCGACGGCGAGCCGTGGGGTGTCGATGGCAAGGGCTCCGTCGGCAAGCTCGGGCTCGACGGCAAGGTGATCGCCGCCGAGTGGGTCACGGGCCTCGAGTGCCCGAAGGGCATGGCGCTGTCCGACGACCACGAGCTGCTGTATGTCGCGGACAGCGGCGGCATCGTCGTCATCGACATCGACAACGGGAAGATCAAGGACAAGATCGCGATCGCGGGCGGCCAGCTCAACGACCTCGTGAACGACGCGGGCACCCTGTACGTGTCGGATTCCAAGGGCAAGAAGGTCTACGTCGTCAGGAAGGGCAAGGCCGAGGTGCTGCTCGACGACAAGGTGCTCAAGGGTCCGAACGGGTTGTTGGTGCACGGCGGCGCGTTGTACGTGCTCGACAACGACAGCCTGAACCGCGTGAAGCCCGACAAGTCGCTCGAGGTACTCGCCACGGACATGCCCGGCGGAGTCGACGGCATCGAGCACGTGCGCGGCAACGAGTTCCTGGTGTCGGTGTGGAGCGGCGCGGTGTGGTACGTGAATACCGACGGCTCCAAGGAGCTGCTGTACAACGGCCGGGCCGCCGAGACCAAGACCGCGGACATCGGCTGGGATCCGCAGAGCAAGACCGTCTACGTGCCGACGTTCTTCAAGAACACCGTGATCGCCTTCAAGGTCGAGTGAGAGAGGGCGGTACCGCCTGGCTAACTAGTGGCGGCGGAAGCTGAGCGCGGCGAACACGGCCGCGAGTATCGCGACGCACAGGCACCCGATGCCGAGCGTTGCGGTGGTGCCGAGCCACACTGCGGCCGCGAGCGCGGTGCCCGCCACGACCAGCAGCAGTGCCCCGCGCGCCCGCCGCCGCACCGGGACATCCTTGCTGCGGGCCCCCGACCCCGCCGTCTCGGGCGCAGGCTCGTGCTCCACGTCGCGCAAATGACGCGGCACGGCGCGACGATCGTTGGCGGGCTCCACCGGCAAATTCATGCCGCCAGAGCATAGGCTGACGCCCCGCGAGCGGCCACTGTGATTTGGGCCACATTCCCCGGGGCTCAGGAATCCCGCCGCCTGCCGACACCGGATACAGGACTCCCGTACTCCGAGGTCGCGCCCTGCGCGCAGCAATGAAAGGCTCGAACGAACAGCTGGCGCGCGCCTTTGGCCTGCACTCGGACGCCGATCTCGAGCGCTTCGTCGCGCGCCTCGAACGAGGCACCTGCGATCCCGAGCAGTTGCGCCAGGGCTGCCTCGCGCTGTTCGCCGATCGTACCGAGAAGGCCGCAGATGCGCGCGCGCAGGCGGCGCTCGCCGCCTCGAACCTCGGCTTCTGGGAATGGGACGTGGCCGCGGGCCAGGTGTTCTGCGACCGGACGTTCTGCCGGCTGCTCGGCCTTCCGGAGCAAGACCGCACCTGGCTGAACGCAGAGCTGGCCGCCGCGATGCATCCCGACGACCTGCCGGTGTTCACCGCCGCGGCACGCGAGTCCGCACGCGGCGGCACGCGCAGGTTCGAAGTCTGCCACCGCATGAAGCATGCCGACGGGCGCTGGGTATGGATCGAATCGGTGGGCGACGTCACCGAGCGCGACGCCGACGGGCGCGCGCAGCGCCTCACGGGCACGCACGCCGACGTCACCGAGCGCAAGCAACTCGAGCGCGCGTTGTCGAGCGCGCTGCGCGTGATGCACGACCTGCTCGAGAGGCTGCCCCTGCCCATCACCATCCGCGATTCCGAGCGTCGCGTGACGCTCGCCAACGCCACGTGGCTCAACATGTACGGCCTCGAGCGCGAGGACGTCCTCGGCAAGCGCCTCGACCAGCTCTTGAGCCACGCACGCACCACGATTCACGTCCAGACCGACGAATCGCTGTTCGCGAACAAGACACCGCTGCGCTACGAGGCCACCGTCACCTCCGTGGCCGGCGCCGTCTACAACGTGCTCATCGCCAAGACACCGCTGCTCTCCGACGACGGCTCGGTCACGGGCATCGCCTCCGTCCTCACCGACATCTCCGAGCAGAAACGCACCGCCGAAGCGCTGGAGCGCGCGCGCGAGACGGCCGAGGCCGCCATGCACGCCAAGTCGCGCTTCCTCGCGAACATGAGCCACGAGCTGCGTACACCGCTCAACGGCGTCGTCGGCATGGCCTCGCTGCTCGAGAACACCGCGCTCGACGCCAAGCAGCGCCGTTTCGTACGCACGCTCAAGAGCTCGGCGGAGGCCTTGATCACGCTGATCAACGACGTGCTGGACCTGTCGAAGGCCGAAGCCGGCAAGCTCGAGCTGCAGCGTGCGCCCTTCGACCTGCGCCGGGAGTTCGAGCAGGTAGTCGGGCTGTTCAGCGGCCGCGCGCACGACAGGGGCATCGAGATCGCGGCGCACATCGCGCGCGACGTGCCGGCGACGATCGAGGGCGACTCGATCCGGCTGCGCCAGGTGCTCGGCAATCTGCTGAACAACGCGGTGAAATTCACCGAGACCGGCGCCGTGCTGCTGGCGGTGAAGACCGTCGTGGACGCGCGCGCGGAGTGCGTGCTGGAGTTTTCCGTCACCGATACCGGAGTGGGCATTCCCGCCCGGGAACAGCAGCGCATTTTCGAGGCGTTCGAGCAGGCCGACGGCAGCGTCACGCGCAAATTCGGCGGCACGGGCCTCGGACTCGCCATCTCGAGACAGCTCGTCGAGCTCATGCAGGGCACCATGCACCTCGAGAGCGAGGCGGACCGCGGCAGCCGCTTCTCGTTCCGCATCCCGGTCGGCGTGCCACCAGCCGAGCTGCCGCCCGTGGTGCCGCTCGCCGAGCTCGGCACGCTCGTCATCGGCATGCACCCCATCGTGCGCAGCGCGGTGTGCGACGTGCTGTCCGCCGAGTCGATGCACGTCATCTGCGTGGATTCGCCCATCGCGGCCATCGAGGCGCTGGCGGATTTCGGCACGCGCGTCAGCCGCATCCGCGTGGTCATCGATTCGAACGCCGCCGCCAGGATGGAGTCCACCGTCAGTGGACTGCGTGCCGCCGCGGCGCCGCGAACCCTCGAAGTGATCGCGCTCATGCCCTCCGACGCGGACGCGGCGCCGATGGCCGGCGTGACGCGCACGCTGGTGAAACCGCTGTGCACGGCGGATCTGCTCCCGGTGGCGGGCCAGGCCGACAGCGCGCCGAGCGTGCGCGTGCGCGCGCTGCCGGTGTCCGGCTCGCGCGGCCGCGCATTGGTGGTCGAGGACAACGCGGTGAACCAGGAGATGACGCGCGCCATGCTCGACATGCTCGGCTTCACGGTACTGACGGCCTCGAACGGCCTCGAAGGCGTGAAGGTGGCCACGGCCGCTTCCGATCTCGACCTCATCCTCATGGACTGCCAGATGCCGGTGATGGACGGGCTCGCCGCCGCGCGCGCGATTCGCGCGCAGGAACCGAAGGGCACACGCGTACCCATCGTGGCACTGACCGGCAATGCGATGGCGGGCGACCGCGAGGCGTGCATCGCGGCGGGCATGGACGACTACCTGGCCAAGCCGTTTTCGCTCGCGGCGCTGAAGGCGCTCATCGACCGCTGGGCCAGCGCGGCGACGCAGACGGCGCGCACGAAAGCGCGCTGAGCGCAGCGCCGCGTCAGCGCGCCTTGCTCATCTGCAGCGCGTGCGCCGCGATGACGTCGATGGTCGACTGGTCGGAATCGAACACGCAGTACAGGCCCTGCGCTTCCTGCGGCGGATCGCCGACGAAGCTGTCACCGGCCTTCCACATGAAATCCGCGTTCCGCGTGCGGCCGCCACCGCCCCAGGCCCAGAAGTTCGAACCCGCGATGGCGTCCCCGGCGGCCGCGCGCCGCGCGAGCAGCCCGAAAATGGCGCCGTAATACTTGTCGCGCATCGTGGTCTTCGCGTCGGGCCGGAACGAGCCATCGTCGCGATTGAGCCCGAACTCCTCGAGCACGATGGGCTTGCCCATCTTGTTGGCCGTGTCGATGTGCCAGTTGAGATAGTCCTCGGCCTTCTTCCACGCGCCGTCATAGGTGGCCGGGCCGTTCTTGGGGTCGTACCACGACCAGTTCGGCGCCCACATGTGGAACGTCAGGTAGTCCACGTAGTTGGTCGCGTGCGCCGTGACGTACAGCTTGCGGTCGCCCGCGGTGCCCATCCAGCCCTCGTTGCCCGTGCTCACGAGTTGTCTGGGTGCCAGCTCCTTGATGAACTTCGACGTCTCGGCGATCCACGCCACGAACACGTCCGCGTGCGTGGCGGCGCCGGGATCGCTGCCGGGACGCGGCTCGTTCGCGAGCTGCCACGACATGATGGTGGGGTCGTCGGCGTAGGCGCGGCCGTTGACGGAATTCTTGCGCCCGACGAGCTGCTTCACGACGAAGCGGAAGGAATCGGTGGCCTTCGGCGTGCGGTAGAACAGCGCCGAGTTGTCCATGAAGTCGTTCCACTTGCCGGTGACGTCCGGGTCGACCGCGGTGATCGGCTTGCCGCCGAACCAGGCCACGTACTGCGACATGCCGCCCGACCACTGCCAGAAGTTGTTGAGATAGAGCACGGCCTTCATGTCGCGCCGGGCCATCTCGGCCAGCAGGAAATCGAGGCCCTGCCACAAGGTCTCGTCGATGTGCCCGGGACGCAGCAACACCGCCGGCCGCACCGCGCGCTTGAGCTCGCTGGTCTCGGAGACCGCGAGCACGCGCAGATTGGTGACGCCCTGCGCGGCGAGCTGGTCGAGCTCGCGGGTGAGCCGCGCGCGGTCGCCGGTCTTCCCCGGAGACCCCAGGTACATGCCGTACCAGAAGTTGGCGCCGGCGAAGTAGTAAGGCTTGCCATCGAGCTGGAAGTGACGGCCCTTCACGGTGACGAAACCGGACTGCGGACGGGCCGCCTCCGGCTTGGCGGCCGCGCGGACGGCGTCCGCCGCGTTCGCGCCGAGCGCGAATGTCAGTGCCAGGAAGACCGATACGAGCGTTCGCAGGTGTTTCATGGGCGCGAGTCTAACCAAACGCCCGGGTGGAGTGCATGCGCGACGCGCCGTTGCGGCGCGCGGGTGGCAGCGTCAGCCGCGCTCGCGGCGATTCCGGCGCACGCGCTCGAGCGGCGCCCGCAGCTCGTCGGTGCGCGGGCCGCGGGGCTGCGTCTCCATCCAGCGATCCACCTGGTTGATGTTTTCGCTCGCCCAGACCTGCACGAGATGCGTGAGGTAGCCGTCGTCGCGCCCGATGTCGAATGCATCCGCGACGTGAATGGCCTGGTCGGGCGCCACGTCGGCGAGCGTGCGCACCGCCGCGTATGCCGCGACCCGGCGTTCCTCGGGCGGCAGCGCCGCCATCCAGCGCATCGCGGCGTCGCGGTCCTGCGTGATCCACTGGCGTGCCAGCTCCGTGCGCAGCGTGTCGCGCGCCTCGCCGTCCTGCCGCGCGAGCAGATCGACCACGCGCCGCGGCACGGTCTGGATGAGCGCGGGCAGCAGGAAGGTGAACGCCGCCTCGCGTGCCTGGGGATCGCGCGATCCAAGCGCGCGGTCCAGCTGTGCCAGCTGCAGGTCGTCGCGCATCGCCAGCGCCAGGTCGACCTCCTCGCTGGTGGGCACCCTGTCCGGCGACGGCGTGTAGATAGGCGACGGCGGCGGGGGCGGGGTGGCCTTCGGATACGGGCGGCGTGGCTGCTCGCCCGCCTCGAGGAAAAACGCGCTGCCCCCGGCCAGCAGGGTGAAGGCGACGAACGCGAGGATGACTTTGGTGCGCATGAAAAAGAGGGCAGCGTAAACGCTGCCCTGAGTGTATTCAGGCCCGGTGTTGCGGACAGTTGGCCGCGGCGTCATCGGACCTGACGGGGTGTCGCGATCAGTCGTCAGACGATGCTGATGTCTCTGGTCGGACTCCGTACATGTTGGACGGTTGTTAGTCCGGGCGTTATACGTACCTGCCGCAGGAACGCCGCCAAAACGCGGCCAAAACACCGCGAGCGCACCGTGTGCGCCACTACTGCGGGATTCCCCGAGCGCAACCGCGTCGGCACGGTTGTTAGTGCACCGCGGCGCGCGGTGCGCGCGCCATTTCGATGCGGACGCGCAGTTGCGCGGTCCGCGCGTCGCCGGCGGGCTGTGTCGCCAGCCAGCGCAGCGCTGCATCCCGATCCGTCTGCGCCCAGATCTGCACGATATGCTCGAGCGAGCCGTCGTCGCGTCCCACGCCGAGCTCGTCGGCCACGATGACCGCCTGCGCGGGATCGGCGGCCGCGATGCCGCGCATCGCCGTCGTCGCCGCGGCCTTGCGTTCGGCCTCGTCCGGCAACGACTTCAGCCATGCGATCGCCGAATCGCGATCTTGCCGCACCCATTGGCGCGCGATCTCGTCGCGCAACAGGTCGCGGGTCTCACCGGGCTGCTGAAGCGCGAAGATGGCGAGAACCTTGCCCGCGTCCGCCGCGATGAGCTGCGGCAGCAGCGTCGCGAGCGCGGTTTCGAGCCGCTGCGGGTCGCGGGAGACGAGCGCGCTCTCGATCGAGAGCGCGAGGCCGCGATTGCGCTCCTCGCTGCCCGTGGCCGGTGCCGCGGCCGGTGCGGCCTGCCCATTCCCCGACACGGATGAGTAGTCAGGTGCCGGTGCCGGAATCGTGGCGGACGCCGGCGCCGGCGCCGGAGTTGGCGCTGGCGCGACCCGTTCGACGAACACGGCGGCCAGGGTGCCCACCGTGATCACCGCCGCGAGGATCAGCAATGCCTGCGAGTTGCGTGTCATGGAACGCGCTGCGGATGGAGGGCTGCTCCGCGCGGAGCAGCCCTCGTCCGGCAGCGATCTCTAACCACTCACCAGGCGAAGATGCCCGCCCACGGGAACGCGCCCGCGGTGGCCGCGAAGTAGTAGTAGCCATCGGCCGCGCGCGTCAGCGGCATCTGGCCGCAGGTGCGCGCGACGCCACCCACCGTCAACGTGCGGCCGTCGAAGTTGTAGCAACCCCAGCCGTTGATGTTGCCGTTGGTGCGGTAGCAAACCGCGCCCGCGGTGTTGAAGTTGCCCGTGTTGCCGGAGAACGTGACCGGGTTGGGGCAGGTGGTGCCGCCGCCCGGATCTGTCACGGCCTGCGTCGCCGCCGTCACCGTGTTGGACACCGCCGAGACGTTGCCCGCCGCATCGGTGGCGCGTACCTGGTAGCGGAAGGTCGTGCTCGCCGCGAGACCCGTATTGGTGAACGAGTTGGTCGGTGACGTGCCCACCTGCGCGAAGGTGCCGCCGCTCGCCCCGGGCGCGCGCAGCACCTGGTAGCCGGTGACGCCGACGTTGTCGGTGGAGGCCGTCCAGCTGAGCGCGATCGAGCTGCTGGTCTGCGAAGGCGAGACCAGGTTCGCCGGCGTGCTCGGCGCGGTGGTGTCGGGCGCCGGAGCGGTCAGCGTCGTCTGCGTCACGGTGTTGGACACCGCCGAGACGTTGCCGGCCGCATCGCGCGCGCGCACCTGGTAGCGGAACGTGGTGTTCGCCGCGAGCCCCGAGTTGACGAAGGAGTTCGTGGTGGCGGTGCCGACCGAGGCGAACGTGCCGCCGGTCGTGCCCGGCGCGCGCAGTACGTCATAGGCCGTCACGCCCACGTTGTCCGTCGACGCGGTCCACGACAGCGAGATCGAGCTGCTGGTGCGCGCGGGGGACGTGAGATTCGCGGGCACGCTCGGCGCCTGCGTATCGGGAGTCGGGTTGGTGGTGCCGGAAACGAAGGTCCTGAGCCAGGTCATCGCCGGGCGCTCCACGCCGGCCGCGGTGACGAGGCCCGTGCCGTCACGCCAGGTCTGGCCGACGATGTAACCCCACAGCGTGATGCCCTTGACGCTGGCGTGGTTCCAGATGGCCGGGAAGACGTCCTGGTACTTGGCGAGTTGCCCGGCATCGGTGTTGCCGCCGATGATGTCGAGCTCGGAGATGTAGATGTCGAGACCCAGCGTCGCGTAATCGTTCAACGTGGCCGTCATCTGGGTGCCGGTCATGTTGTCGAGGTTGAAGTGGTGCGCCTGGATGCCGATGCCGTCGATGAGGCCGCGCGCCTTGAGCAGGTTGATGATGGTCTTGTACGTGGCACGCGGGCCCGGATCGTTCTCGGTGCCGTACTCGTTGATGAGTAGTTTGGCGTTCGGGCAGAACTGACGGGCGAGCTGGAAGCTCGTGATCACCCAGTCCCAGCCGGTCGTGCCGGCGCCGCCCAGCGCCGCGGAGAACGGCAGCGGGGTCTTGATGGGCTCGTTGACGACGTCGATGGCGAAGGTGTTCGGAAAGCGCTGGCAGGCGAGCTGCATCCACTGCTCGATCTCCGCGCGCTGCTCCGCCTGCGACAGGCCCGTGAGCCAGCTCGGGAACTGCGAGCCCCACACGAAGGTGTGGAACTTGAACGGGTAGCCGCGGGCTTGCGCGAAGGCGTACAGCGCGTCGGCCGTGCCCCAGTTCATGGAGTTGCGCGTGCCCTCGACCGAACCCCACTTGGTGGCGTTCTCGGGCGTCATCTGGTTCCAGTACGTGGCGAAGTTGGAAGGAACGGTGCTGCTGTTGCTGACGTTGCCTACCCACTTCGACTTCCCGGTCGCAATCTGCGCGGACGCTGCGCCCGAAAGGCACGCGAGCGCCAGCAAGCCGCCTAAGGCAGCCTTGAGCTTGAACATGAAATTTCCCCCTCTGGAAGTGAACGATCCGTTGTTCTGCGCCCTGTTTCGTGCGGGCGCGAGGCCGAACATACCCCCATTGTTAGCGGTAACGCAATTGGCGGAAACCTTGTCTCGCCGCTGACTGTTTTGTCTCGTGGCTGGCTATTTTTGCGCCGCGCAATGCGCGCCGGAACGGGTTTCGGCCGGAGGGCGGGCGGATCACTTCCAGGCGAGCTGCGCGAGCGCGGCCTCGATGTTGGCGCGCGCCTGCGCTTCGTAGCGGCGGTGGAACGCGTCGTGCTGGTAGATAGTCGAGCGCGCCAGGAATCCCGCCAGCACCTTGGCGCGCGCCGCCACGTAGCGCGCCCGCGGCACCCACCAGTATTCCCGGCGGATGGCGCGCTCGAAGCGCGTGTAGATCTCCGGCGGCTGCCCGAGAATCGAGAGGTCCACGTCCACCACCAGCGCCGTGTCGCCGCCGAGCTCCTCGTCGACGTGCCGGGTGGCGAGGATCATCTGGCGCATGCGGGTGACGCAGTCCAGCGGCGCGGCGCGCAGCGAGGCTTCCGCCCACTCGGCGCTGCGCTCCTCGTTGTCGCTGCGC
>JBIOZI010000169.1:0-8383 GCA_044871085.1 Steroidobacteraceae bacterium
TCCAGCTCACCTCGGCGATGTCGTTGATGCGCACGATGCGGCCTTCGGCAGAGGCGACCACGGTGTCGCGCACCTGGTCGAGCAACGTATAACTACCGGAGGTCTTCAACGAGAAGCTGCGCGGGCCGAGATCGATGACGCCCGCGGGTATGTTGGCATTCTCGCTCTGCACCGCCGCCAGCACCTGCGCGGGCGCCAGGTTGAGCTCCGCCATGCGCTTGAGATCCACCGCGATACGCAGCTCGCGCGCCGGATACGCCCAGGTTTCCGCGGTGCGCACGCCGTCGATCGTCTTGAGCGTGTCCTTGAGCTCGCGCGCGTAATCCTCGAGCTCTCGGTAGGGCGCGTCCTCGGAGATCAGCGCGATCTGGATGGTGTTCACCAGGCCGGGCGAAAAGCGCCGGATGACGACCTGCGTTTCGGGCGGGAACTCCGGCCGCAGCGCGTTCACCTCGCGCGTCACTTCGTCGAACTTCTTGTCGGCATCGACGAAGGTCTCGAATTCGATGGCCGTGAAGGACACGCCGTCGCGGATCGAGGTCTCCATCTTCATGACGTCGTCGAGCGCCGCGAGGCGGTCCTCGATGGGCTTCGACACCAGGCGCTCCAGATCTTTCGGATCGGCGCCGGGGAAGATGGCGGCGATGGTGTAGCCCGGAATCTTGAAATACGGATCTTCTTCGCGCGGCACCTTGGTGAAGGCGTACCAGCCGAGCGCGATGAGGCACAGGAATGCGACCAGCGTGAACTGGTAGCGCCGGATCGGGAATTCCAACAGGGTCATGGCGCGCTTCCTCCAACTGCCGGCCGATGCCCCGCTAACCCGCGGCGCCGGGCCGTGGCGTGACGACCGCCTGCTTGGTGGTGTCGCGCAGGATCTCCACCGGCTCGCCGTTCTCGAGGAACAGCGCGCCGTCGGTGACCACCGCCTCGCCCGAATCGAGGCCGCTTTCGAGCGCGATCGAATCGGCGGTGATGAAGGCCACGCGCACTTCGCGGCGCTGCGCCTTGCCGCCGTCGACCACGAACACGCTGGCGCGATCGCCATTGCCCTCGACCAGCGCCGCCATCGGCACGTAGGTGAGCGGGGGACCCGATGTCTGCGGCGCGAGCCGCAGCCGCGCCACCAGCCCGCTCACCAGCCGCGGCGGCGGCGCATCGAACCGCACGTCGATGGAGAACATGCCCGAGCGCTCGTCGGCCGCGCTCGCGACCTCGACCACCGTGCCGCTCATGACCTGGCCCGGAAAAGCGTCCATGCGCATCTCGCCCTTGTCGCCCAGTTTGACGTTGACGATCTCGCGGTCCGCGAGCGCGGCGCGCACCACGAAGCCGCGAGCGCTCTCGCCGAACACCAGCACCGGCGCGCCGGCCGGCACGAGCTCGCGCTCCTCGACCAGCTTGCGCAGCACCGTGCCGTCGCGCGGGGCGCTGATCACCGAATAGCCCTGGTTGAACCGCGCCGATTTGAACTGCGCCTGCGCCATCGCGGCCTGGGTGCGCAGATCCTGCAGCTGCTCGAGGCTGATGACCTGGTCCGCGTATAGGTTCTCGCCGCGTTTGAGATCGCGCGCGGCCTTGTCGGCGAGCTGCCGCGCCTGCTCCACCTGCGCATCGACCTCGGTGAGCTCGATTTCGGCCAGGCGCTGGCCCTTCTTCACGGCCTCGCCCTCCTGCACGTGGACGCGGCGCACGACGCCGCCCATCTTGAACGACAGGCGCATCTCGTGCTTCGTCACGACGACGCCGTTGGTGTCGATGGGCGGCACGGCGGGCCCGGCGCTGGCGTTCTGCACGCGCACGGGCGTCGGCTTGTCGGGCGGCGGCGCCGCGTCGCTGCCGCAGGCCACGAGCATCGTGAACATCCACAACGTGACCAGCACCGCGCCGAGTAGATAGCCGGGTTTCTTCTGCGTCTTCATGAGCGTCCTTTACAGCGCCGTTTCCAGCGCGAGATCTCCGGCGGCGGTGGCGTAGTCGAGCTCGGCCTGGCGTGCCAGCACTTCGAAACGGGTGACATTGAGATTCAGCTCCGCGCCGGTGAGGCTGGCGCGCGCGTCGATGAACTCGACCTGGCTGATGGCGCCTTCGTCGCGCTTGCGGCTGGCGATGCGGAATGCGGCGCGCGCCGCCTCGGCGCGCGCTTCGGCGGTGGCGAGCGAGTCCGCGCTGGTCTCGAGCGCGTCCAGCGATTGCTGGACCTCGAGCTGCACCTGCTGCTCGAGCTCGGTGCGCTGCATCGCCGTGCGGCGCGCGGTGGCGTTCGCCTGCCGCACGGCCGCGCGGCGCGCTCCGCCGTCGAAGAACGTCCAATTGAGCAGCAGCGAGATGGTCGCGAAATTGCTGCCCCGGCCGAATTCATATTCACTGCCCTGGATGCCGCCGTCGGCGCCGAGCGAGAGCGTCGGCCAGCGCTCGGCCTTCGCGAGGTCGCTCTGCGCTTCGGTCGCCCGCGTGAGCGAGCTCATCTGCGCGAGCTCGGGACGGTGGGCGAGCGCCGCCTGGCGCAGCTCCTGCAGCGCGTGCGTGCCGGCTGAAACCGCCGCGGTGACTTCCGCGTCCTCGAGCGCCGTGTCGAGCGGGCGGTTCAGCAGGAAATTGAGATAGCTGCGTGACTGGGAGGCGCCGTTCTGGGCTTCCCGCGACTGCTGGGTCACCGCCAGCAGCTCGGCCTGGGCCCGCAGCACCTGGTCCTGCGTGATCTTGCCGTTGCGGTGCAGGGACTCGTTGACGCGCAGGTTTTCCCGCAGCAGCGCCAGGCTCGCATCGACGATGCCCTGCGTGCGCACGGCCGACAGCCAGCCGAGATAGCCGACGCTGATGTCGCGCTTGAGCCGCCGCCCGAGCGCCTGGCGCTGGTATTCGCTCGCGCCTAACAACTCGCGCTGCGCCCGCACCGCCGCGGGGATAGCCGGGTTGATCAGCGGCATGCGCAGCGTGATGCGCGTGTCCTGTTCGCGCTCGCGCAGGAATGGGATCGACTGGTTCTCTACCGGCGGAAACTGCGGCGGCTGGCCCTGCGCCACCAGCAGGTCGTTGAGAGTCTGATAGGCCGGATTCAGCAGGTCGCCGAGCGGCAGGTCGATGGTGCGTCCGCCTTCGGCGCGGGTGTAGCGCGCGGCCAGCGCGCCCTCCGGGAAGTAGCGGGCGCGGGCGGCATCGAGCGCCGCCGCGCCGCGCTCCACTTCGAGCGTCTGCGCGCGCAGCGAGAGATTCGATCTCAGGCCCTCGCGCACGTAGGCATCGATCATCGCGGCGAGCGGCCGTTCCGTGGCGGCCGGCCCGGTCTGGGCGTTCGCCACCCGCGTTCCCACCCACGACAACGCGACCAGGAGGCACGTGGCGACGTGCCGTTGGATCATCAGCTGTCGAGTTGCTGGACGCATGTCTAGTCGCGGGCGCGCGCGGCTGCGTGAATGACCATGCGGATCAGGCCTTGAGGTCGCGCGTGATCATCGTGATGGCGTGGTCGATGAGCGCCTTCGCGGTGACACCGTGATGCGAGAGCGCGAGTTGCTTGGTCGTGGTGAGCTGGATGATTCCATGCATGAAGCCCCACAACGTGACGCTCATGAGCAGCGGCGAGGCGATGTCGCCGCGGATGCTGCCGTCGCGCACGCCAGCGTCGATGGAGGCCACGAGACTTGCCTGCAGGCGGTCGCCGCCCTGTGCGCAGGCCTGCTCCGAAGGCGATGCCTGTGTGGGGTCCGGCGTGCGCAGCTCGCAGCGTGCCAGTGCGTCGAAAAGCACCGGGAATTCCTGCGAGAACGCCACGTATGCGCGACCCTTCGCACTCACCTGGTCTATCCCCCTGGCATGCCGCTCGGACGCCTCGACGAAGCGCGCGAGCAGCATGCTCATCGCCCGCTCCGCCAGTCCGAACATGAGATCGGAGCGGTCCTGGAAATAGACGTAGAGCAGCGCGCGGGACAATCGCGCGCGCCGCGCGACGTCGTCCATCGTCAGCGCGTCCAGCCCGACTTCACGTCCGGCGGCCTCCGCGGCGTCGACGATTTCGGCGCGACGGCGCTCCTTTTCCTCGAGTCTTCGTTCTGCGATGTAGTTCATGGGGCGGAGGGTATCCTCGCCTCTGACGTCATGTCAATTTGTAGAGGTTTGTGCAAAGTGACCTCGAACGCAAATGCGAACCCATCGCATTTACATTCGCGCGATCTCGACCTCATACTCAGCCGCGTGAAATCCATGGATTCGTCGATGACCCACATTCCGCTCTCCGAGCTGCGGCCGGGGGAGATCGCGGAAGTGTCCGTGCTGTCCGGCGGCGCCGAGCTGGGTGCCGTCGATGGCGACGCGCTGCTCGCGCGGCTGCGCGACCTGGGTTTCGTCGCCGGCGCACGCTGCGAAGTCGTGGCGCGCATGTGGCTCGGCGGCAATCCGCTCGCCGTCCGCGTCGGCGGCTCGACCTTCGCGCTGCGGCGGGCCGAAGCGGCCGCGGTGCGCGTGCAGCGCATCGGCGAAGCGGCGCGCGCCAGCGGGGCGCTCGCGCCGAAGGAAACCAGCGCCGCGATCGCTTAGGGCCTGCGAACAGGCGCTAACCCGCGCGTTTCTGCCATGGACGTCGCCACCTCTCCGCTGCGCATCGCGCTCGTCGGCGTTCCCAACTGCGGCAAGACCGCGCTGTTCAACCGCCTCACGGGCAGCCGCCAGAAGGTGGCTAACTACCCGGGCGTCACGGTCGAGCGGCGCGAAGGCGAGCGCCAGGCGGCGGACGGCCGCATGCTGAGCGTGCTCGACCTGCCCGGCACCTACAGTCTCAGCCCGACGACGCTCGACGAGGCCATCACCCGCGACGTGCTGCTCGGCCGCGTCGCCGACGCGCCGCAGCCCGCGCTCATCGTGTGCGTCGTGGACGCGGTGCACCTGCCGATCGGCCTGCGGCTGGCGCTCGAGGTGAAGCGGCTCGGCCTGCCGATGGTGCTGGCGCTGAATCGCATGGACGTCGCGCGGCGCCGCGCGGTGCACATCGACGTCGCGCGCCTGTCCGCGGAGCTCGGCGTGCCGGTGCTGCCCACCATCGCCGTGAAGCGCGGCGGCGCGGACGCGCTCATCGAGGCCATCGAATCGAAGCGCTGGGGCAGCGGCCGCGGCTCTGTCACCGCCGCCTGGACCGAAACCACCGCCGAGGACGCCGAGCAGACACAGTCGGACCTGCGCGGAGTGCTGGCCGCCGTCGGCTATTCGCCGCCGGTGGACAGCCGCTGGCTCACGCGGCTCGATGGGCTGCTGCTGCACCCGTTCGGCGGCCTCACGGTGCTCGCCATCGTGCTGTTCGTCATGTTCCAGGCGGTCTTCAGCTGGGCCGAGGCGCCCATGAACTGGATCGACGGCGCCATGTCGTGGCTGGGTGCGTGGGTGAGCGCGCACCTGGCGAGCGGGCCGCTCGAGAGCCTGCTGGTGAACGGCGTCATCGCCGGCGCAGGCAGCGTGCTGGTGTTCCTGCCGCAGATCCTCATCCTGTTCTTCTTCATCCTCGCGCTCGAGGACTCGGGCTACCTGCCGCGCGCCGCCTATCTACTCGACCGGCTCATGGGCTGGGTGGGGCTCTCGGGCCGCGCGTTCATCCCGCTGCTGTCGAGCCACGCCTGCGCCATCCCCGGCATCATGGCCACGCGCACCATCCCGAGCTGGCGCGACCGGCTGCGCGTCATCATGATCGCGCCGCTCATGACCTGCTCGGCGCGCCTGCCGGTGTACGCGCTGCTCATCGGCGCGCTGATCCCGTCGCGTGCCGTGGGGCCGTTCAACCTGCAGGGCCTGGTGATGTTCGCGCTGTACGCGGCCGGCATCCTCTCGGCGCTGCTCGTGGCCTTCGTCATGAAGCAGTTCGCCGGCGCGCGCCAGTATTCGCCGCTCATGCTCGAGCTGCCGGATTTCCAGTGGCCGCACGCCGCCAACCTGCTGCTCGGCCTGTGGGAGCGCGTGAGGATCTTCGTGAGCCGCGTCGGCGGCATCATCCTGGCGCTGATGATCGTGCTGTGGTTCCTCTCTAACTATCCGACGCCGCCGGCCGACTTCGCCGGGCCGGCCATCCAGTACAGCTTCGCCGGCCGGCTCGGCGCGGCGCTGCAGCACGTGTTCGAGCCCATCGGCTTCAACTGGCAGATCTCGATCGCGCTGGTGCCCGGCCTCGCGGCGCGCGAGGTGGCGGTGGGCGCGCTCGGCACGGTGTACGCCATGTCCGCGAGCGCCGACGACCTCTCGGCCGCGCTCACGCCCGTCATCGCCAGCACCTGGAGCCTCGCCACCGCCTGCAGCCTGCTGGCCTGGTACGTGTTCGCGCCGCAGTGCCTCTCGACGCTCGCGGTGGTCAAGCGCGAGACGAATTCGTGGCGCTACCCGTTGATCATGGCGGCCTATCTGTTCGCGCTGGCCTACATCGCCTCGTACGTCACGTATCGCGTGGTCGGCGCGATGGCGGCGGGGGCGTAACATGGACGCCATGGCGCAGGAAATCCTCGTCGCTGTCATCGTCACCGTGGCGTTCGCGGCCAGCGTGTGGAAGCTCATGCCCGCGCGGCGCCGTCTCGGCGTGCTGGTCGTGCTCGATGCCTGGGCCGCCCGTCACCGGTCGCTCACGCGCTGGCGTGCGCGCGTACTGCAGCCGCGCATCGCGCGCACCGCGGGGCCCGGGTGTTCCGGGTGTTCGGTCGCGCCTACTAGGCGCGCAATGGATGATCAGCCTACTAGGCGCGCAGTGGACGAGCCTCCGACCCGGCCGCATCCGCCACGCTGATGAAGACCCTCCTTCGCGGCGCGCTCTCTCTGCTGCTCCTGCATACCGCGCTGTACGCCGCCGACGGCGCACGCACCGTGCGCGACGACGCCGGCGAAACGGTGAGCATCCCGCCCGCGCCATGCCGCGTCGTTTCCCTTTCGCCCGGCACCACCGCCATGCTGTACACCGCCGGCGCCGGCCACTGCCTCGTGGGCACCATCGCGCACAGCGACGAGCCCAAGGAGGCCGCCACCATCCCGGTGATCGGCGATGCGGAAAACCTCGACTTCGAGCGGCTGCTCGCGTTGCGTCCCACCGTCGTCGTGGCCGCCGTGGACGTCGTGCAGCGCGTGCGCATCGACCGCATTCGCGCGCTCGGCATTGCCGTGTACCAGGTGCACGTCACGAGCCTCGCGGCCATGCCGGAGTCGGTGCGCCGCCTCGGCGCCATGGCCGGCACGGACGCCGCCGCCGCCCGCGCGGCCGGCGCGCTGCGCGCCACCCTGGACGGGCTGCGGGCGGAATACGCGGCGCGCACGCCGGTCCGCGTGCTGTACCAGATCTGGGATCGGCCTATCTACACCATCGGCGGCCGGCACGTGATCTCGGACGCGCTCGCGCTGTGCGGTGCGGTCAACATATTCGCGGACCTGGCCACCGCCGCGCCGGCGGTGACGCGCGAAGCCGCCGTGCTGCGCGACCCCGACATGATCCTCGCGTCGGCCCCGCCGGGCGCGGCGGACGAATGGCTGGCGGAATGGCGCAAGTTCCCGGCGTTGAAGGCGGTGCGGGGCGGCCAGCTCGTGCGTTATACCGACGAGCGCATCGACCGCATGGGGCCGTCCGTCATCGATGCCACCGGCAATCTGTGCGCGGTCGTCGACCGGGCGCGTGCGCGCGCGCGCTGACGGCGGGAACGAAGCGCGCGCCGGCGGGTGGTTTGCACCGGTTGTGCGTCGCCGCGCCGAGCGGGTATCGTGCCGCTCCCGAAGCCGATGGAATCTTTTTCGATTCGCGACGGTCACAGGGGAAGCGGAAACTCACGCCGCAGGGAGAACCGAATGAAAACCATTATTTTGTTGACGCTGAGCGCGTCGGCGCTCTGCGCCTGCGCCACGAGCGGCCCCACCACGTCCTGGGGCAAGGAAGGCGTGTCGATGCTGGATTACCGTGCCGATGGCGCCGCGTGCGGAATCATTGCGCAGAACGCCACCTCCACCGGCAACGGCTCCAATACCGCGGGTGGCATCAACGGCAAGAATTCCTCGGACTCGGGCGCGGGCGCCCCAGCGACCAACACGACCGGGCCTACCGCGAACAATGCGGCCGGCGCGGCGATTCCCACCGGCGGCGGAGGCGTGTATCGCGAGAGCGCGTCGCCGGATTTCGTCAATCGCGCGGCGATGCAGCAGCGCTCCCAGGAGATGGCCGCTCTGCGCGCCCGCACCGACGCGCTCAAGTCCTGCCTCGTCGGGCGCGGCTACACCGAATTTCCCCTCACCGCCGAGCAACGCAAGCATCTCGCCACGCTGCCCGAAGGCAGCGCCGAGCGCCGCGAGTACCTGCACAAGCTCGGTACCGATCCTGGAGTGCTCGCCAGGGCTCGCAAGACCGGTAGTTAGATAGTCGCGCCGCGGCGCAGCCGGC
>JBIOZI010000170.1:0-5727 GCA_044871085.1 Steroidobacteraceae bacterium
CGCAGGGCGGCATCTCCGCCGCGCTCGGCAACATGGGCGAGGACGACTGGCGCTTCCATTTCTACGACACCATCAAGGGCTCGGACTGGCTCGGCGACCAGGACGCCATCGAGTTCATGTGCAAGGAGGCGCCGGCGGCCGTCATCGAGCTCGAGCACTACGGCGTGCCGTTCTCGCGCACCGGTGATGGGCGCATCTATCAGCGCCCGTTCGGCGGCATGACCACGCACTACGGCAAGGGCACCGCGCACCGCACCTGCGCCGCCGCCGATCGCACCGGCCACGCGATGCTGCACACGCTGTATCAGCAGTCGATCAAGAACAAGGCCGAGTTCCACATCGAGTATTTCGCACTCGACCTCATCATGCAGGACGGCGCCTGCCGCGGCGTCGTCGCGCTCGACCTGGCCACCGGCCGGCTGCATCGCTATCGCGCGCATGCCGTCATCCTCGCCACCGGCGGTTACGGACGCGCGTATTTCTCCTGCACCTCGGCCCACACCTGCACGGGCGACGGCGGCGGCATGGCGCTGCGCGCCGGGCTGCCGATGCAGGACATGGAGTTCGTGCAGTTCCACCCGACGGGCATCTACGGCTCGGGCTGCCTGATCACCGAAGGCTCGCGCGGCGAGGGTGGCTATCTCACCAACTCCGAGGGCGAGCGTTTCATGGAACGCTACGCGCCGAACGCCAAGGACCTGGCGTCGCGCGACGTCGTGTCCCGCTCGATGACCATCGAGATCCGCGAAGGCCGCGGCGTCGGCAAGGACAAGGACCACATCCATCTGCACCTCGAGCACCTGGGGCCCGAAGTGATCCACGCGCGTCTGCCGGGCATCGCCGAGACGGCGCGCATCTTCGCCGGCGTGGACGTCAACAAGGATCCGATTCCCGTGCTGCCCACCGTGCACTACAACATGGGCGGAATTCCCTGCAACGTGCACGGCGAGGTGGTCACGTCGAAGGCCGGCGATCCGGAATCCGTGGTCCCGGGTCTCATGGCCGTGGGCGAGGCGGCCTGTGTATCCGTGCACGGCGCGAATCGCCTCGGCAGCAACTCGCTGCTCGACCTCGTGGTGTTCGGACGCGAGGCCGCGCGCCATGCCGCCGCAGTCGTCAGGCCCGGTGTGCGCCACGCGCCGTTCGCACCAGATGCCGGCGACTTCGCGGTCGCGCGCCTCGACAAACTACGCAACGCGAAGGGCACGCGCTCCACCGCCGAGATCCGGCTCGAGATGCAGAAGACCATGCAGCGCGATGCCGCGGTGTTCCGCACCGGCCAGTCGCTCCAGGAGGGCGTCACCGCGCTCGCGAAGACGCATGCGTCGTTCGCCGACGTGCGCGTCGCGGATCGCAGTCTCATCTGGAATACCGATCTCATCGAGACCATCGAGCTCGACAACCTGCTCGGCCAGGCCATGGCGACCATCGTCAGCGCCGAGAACCGCCTGGAGAGCCGCGGCGCCCACGCACGCGAGGACTACAAGGATCGCGACGATGCGCACTGGCAGAAGCACACACTGTGCTGGATCGACGCTGCCGGCCGGACGCGCCTGGAGTATCGCCCGGTGCACATGAAGACGATGACGAACGATGTCGAGCCGATTCCGCCCAAGGCGCGGACCTACTGACGAGCAACCCCGATGGTCGAATTCACACTTCCAGCCAATTCGAAGATCGACAAGTCCGCCGGCAAGACCTTCAAGGCGCCCGCGGGGGCGAAGCGCGTGCGGCGCTTCGTCGTGTACCGCTTCGATCCGGACTCGGGCGCGAACCCGCGCATGGATACCTACGAGGTGGACATGGATGCGTGCGGGCCGATGGTTCTCGACGCGCTGCTCAAGATCAAGAACGAAATCGATTCCACGCTCACGTTCCGGCGTTCCTGCCGCGAGGGGATTTGTGGCAGCTGCGCCATGAACATCGGTGGTCTCAACACACTGGCCTGCACGAAGTCCTGCGACGAGGTGCGCGGCGACGTGAAGATCTACCCGCTGCCGCACATGCCGGTGGTGAAAGACCTGGTGCCCGACCTCACCAACTTCTACGCGCAGTACGCGGCGGTGAAACCCTGGCTGCAGACGCGCACGCCGGCGCCGCCCGATCGCGAGCGGCCGCAGTCCAAGGAAGACCAGGAGAAGATAGACCGGCCCTCGGCGTGCATCCTGTGCGCCTGCTGCTCCACGTCCTGTCCCAGCTACTGGTGGAACAGCGACCGCTATCTCGGGCCCGCGGCGTTGCTGGCCGCGTACCGCTGGATCATCGATTCGCGCGACGAGGCCACGGGCGAGCGCCTCGACGACCTCGAAGATCCGTTCCGCCTGTATCGCTGCCACACGATCATGAACTGCACCGAGGCCTGTCCGAAGGACCTCAACCCCGCCAAGGCCATCGCCGAAATCAAGAAGCTGATGCTGGAGCGCCAGCACTAGTGAGTCCGGACGTGGAATCCCGCCGGCTGCAGTGGCGCTGCCGGCGCGGAATGAAGGAACTGGACCTCCTGCTGCTGCGTTACCTGCGGGAACGCCACGCCGGCGCCGCAAGCGATGAACGGGCCGCATTCGCCGAATTTCTCGAATTGCCTGACCCGGACATCGCGCGGTATCTCATCGCCGGCGATGTCCCGAACGACCCGCGCCACGCCGCGCTGTGCCGCGCGCTGCGCGGAGCGGATTGATCTCCTTCCTTCGCGGCGAGTCGTCGCGTGGGCGCTCGCCTGGCTGATCTTGATGTGCGGCGCCGTGTTCGCCGCGGCGCTGCCGCTGGCTGCGCGCGTCGCCATCTGCGTCACGTTCGCAGCGCTGTATGCAGCTTGCGTGCGCCGGGTGGTTCAACTGCGCGGCCGGCGCGCCGTGCGGGCGCTGGGCTGGACGGAAGAGGGTGTGTTGATGGTCTGGTACGGCGCGCGCACCACGCCGCTGGTGGCAACCCTGGCGCCCGGCTCATTCCGGCTGGGGGCACGCATGCTCGTGCTGACGTTGCACACCGCAGCGGGCCGGCACGCCCTGCTGCTCGATGGCCGCACGCAGGAGCCGGCCGCGTTCAGGCGATTGTGCCGGCACCTCGAATGGCCGCCGGGGCCCCGTTCGCGGCGCGGCCGGAGCCCAAGCTGATACCATCCACGCCAAGGTTTGAAGTGCATCACGAGTCATTCAAAATCATCCAATTAGATACGTCCGGACCTGAAACTTTCCGAGGCGTTCAGGGTCTATTCAGCCAGCCGGTTGCCCGGGTGCGCCGGTGACTGCTGAAGACAGCGACCTGGTACTCGTCAAGCGCGTGCAGCGCGGAGACAAGAGTGCGTTCGATCTGCTGGTGCGCAAGTACCAGCACAAGGTGGTGAAGCTGGTGTTGCGGTACGTTCGAAACCCGGCGGAAGCCGAGGACATTTCGCAAGAGGCGTTCATCAAGGCTTATCGGGCATTGCCACAGTTCCGCGGCGACAGCGCCTTCTATACCTGGATGTATCGCATCGCTATCAACACCGCCAAGAACTCGCTCGCTTCGCGCGATCGCAGCCCGATCGCGTACGACCTCGATCTGACCGACCCCGAGGAGTCGCACAGCGTGCAAACCAAGCTCCAGGATCCCGATACGCCCGAAGGCATGGCACTCACGGAAGAAATTCGCGGCATCGTGAACTCCGCCATCGAAGGTTTGCCTGAAGAACTCAAGACCGCCATCGTGCTGCGCGAGCTCGACGGGTTGAGCTACGAGGAAATCGCTGCGGCAATGGAATGTCCGGTCGGAACCGTGCGCTCACGCATTTTCAGGGCGCGCGAGGCAATAGATAAACGTCTGCGCGAAGTGTTTGAAGGCGGCCTCGGCCGCACCGAGGAAATGGTATGAACGACGAGCGGCCAATCGAAGATCCCACGGAGACCCGGCAAGTCGAGCGAGACAGCCAGCTCTCTGCGATGTTCGACGGCGAATTACCGGCGGCGGAATGCGAATTACTCGCACGACGCCTGACTCGCGACGACGCGCTGCGTTCTCAATGGTCGCGCTACTCGCTGATCGGCGCGGCGCTGCGGGCCGAACGCGGCGTGCGCCTCGACGACCGCGTGGCCAGGCGTGTGCAGGCCGCGCTCGCGCAGGACCCCAGCTATGGCGAGTCCGCGGACAGCTCTTCTTCCAGGCCGGCCGTTGCCGCGGCCAATGCCGGCCAGTCGGCCGCCCGACGCTGGGTTCGTTTCACGCGGCCCGCGGTCGGCGCGGGTATCGCGGCGGGAGTCGCCGCGGTCTCCATCTTCTGGCTGAGCGGCCAGAACGCGGGCTCTGAATTGCAGCTCGCCGCCGACACCGGTTCGGGGCCGGCCGCGGTGGTCGCCGCACCCGCCGCCACTGTCACCGCGCCGGCGCCGATCGTCGCCGCCGCATCCACGCCTGCCGCACGCTCCGGCACCGGCGAGCCGGAACGTTACAGCACTCCGGTTCCGAGCTCGCAGACCTCGCTCGCCCCGCCGGCGCGGCTCGCGAACTACGTCGTCGCGCACAGCGAATACTCCGGCCCACTGACGCGCCGCATGGCGCTGCTGTCGGTGGTCGGCAGTGAGAATCAGTCCGGGCCGAGCCTGGCGGATGACGCGGACCCGAACGAAGGCGGCGGAGCACCCGATGCGCCGTAACCACAGCCGGCTGCCGAACGCGCGCTTCGCGGCGCTGTCGCTGCTGCTGGTCGCGGGCGTTGCGCTCGGCGCCGAGCCGAAAGACTGGCTGGAGCGCATGAATCGCGCGCTCACCTCGCGCAACTACATCGGCGTGTTCACGCACAACCATGGTGGCCGCGTCGAAACGCTGCGCATCATCCACCGCGTGCGCGGCCGCGACGTGTCCGAACGCCTGTTGTCGCTCGACGGTCCGGGGCGCGAGTTCATACGCGAGGGTGACGAGCTCACCTGCTATTTCCCGGACAAGCGCACCGTGCTGGTCGAGCGTCGCGCGCCCGACGGTCTGCTGCTCGGCGCGCTGCCGAGTCTCGACAGCCGCGACTCGCTGGTCTACGAAATCCGCGGCGGCGAACGCGAGCGCCTGCTCGGCCGCAACACGCGCGTCGTCGCGCTGCATCCGCGCGATGAATACCGCTACGGCTATCGCCTGTGGATCGACGAAGAGACGTCGATGCCGCTCAAGACCCAGCTGTGCGATTCCTCCGGCACCGTCATCGAACAAATCGTCTTCTCGGCCATCGACCTTCCGGAGCGCATTCCCGACGCCATGTTCAAGCCGAGCATGGACGCGTCCACCTACCGCTGGCTGCGGGCCGATCGCCGGGTGGCCACCAATGTCGCGCCGGCCTTGTGGGAGGCGATGCGCCTGCCGCCCGGCTTCCGCATGGCGACGCGTTCCGCGCAGGCGATGCCGGGTTCCAGCGAGCCCGTAGCGCACCTGGTGTTCACGGATGGCATCGCGTCCGTATCGGTCTTCGTCGAGCCGCGCAAGCCAGATTCGAAGCCCGCCGAGGGCCCGGCGCGGGTCGGTTCATCTTCGGCGTTCTCCACCGTGGTCGATGGCCACCAGGTGACCGTCGTCGGTGAAGTACCGCCGAGCACGGTCGAGTTCATCGCCAGGGAAGTGAAGGCGCCGAAGGGCGCCACGCAAGGCCTGGGGCTCAACGGCGCACCCGCGCCGCGCCGCAAGTAGCGGCTTTGGACGGGCTCGTCGTCCTCACCCGCGAGGGCTGCGGGCTGTGCGAGGACATGTTGCACGAGCTCGCGGAGCTCGTGC
>JBIOZI010000171.1:0-8078 GCA_044871085.1 Steroidobacteraceae bacterium
GTAGCAAAAATCTTCCATCAGATATTTGCCGTTCGGCATGAGGTTCACCAGCGTGTGCACGCCGTCGCCGACGCGGTCCCAGTCATCGAGCGTCAGCTCGACGCCGATGCGGCGCGCGATGGCGATCAGGTGGATCACCGCATTGGTCGAGCCGCCGATCGCGGCGAGGGTGCGGATCGCATTCTCGAACGCCTCGCGGGTGAGGATGGAGGACAGCTTCTGGTCCTCGTGGACCATGTCGACGATGCGCCGGCCGGCCATGCGCGCGAGCACGTTGCGGCGGCCGTCGACGGCGGGATAGGCCGCGTTGCCCGGCAGCCCGACGCCCAGCGCTTCGACCATGCTGGCCATGGTCGATGCCGTGCCCATCGTCATGCAGTGCCCCTTCGAACGGTGCATGCACGATTCGGCGGCGGTGAATTCCTCCTGCGCCATCTTGCCGGCGCGCACGTCCTCGGACATCTGCCACACGCCGGTGCCCGAGCCCAGCTGCTTGCCGCGGAAATGCCCGGAGAGCATGGGTCCCCCGGAGATGCCGATGGTGGGCAGATCGCAGCTCGCCGCGCCCATCAGCAGCGCGGGCGTGGTCTTGTCGCAGCCCATGAGCAGCACGACGCCATCGAGCGGGTTGCCGCGGATCGATTCCTCGACGTCCATGCTGGCGAGATTGCGGAACAGCATGGCGGTGGGACGCAGCTGCGTCTCGCCCAGCGACATGACGGGAAACTCCAGCGGGAAACCGCCGGCTTCGTACACGCCACGCTTGACGAACTCCGCGATCTCGCGGAAGTGGCCGTTACACGGCGTCAGCTCGGACCAGGTGTTGCAGATGCCGATGACGGGGCGACCGTCGAACATGTCGTCCGGATAGCCCTGGTTCTTGATCCAGCTTCGATGCAGGAAACCGTCTTTTCCGGATCGGCCGAACCACGCCTGACTGCGACGCGCACGCTTCTTTGGAACATCCATTCGACGGCAGCGTACAAGGCGCAAACATATGCGAACAATAATTTTCTACCGACGATCCATACCTGCTTTGGCATGCCTGGGAAATCGCTACGAGAGATTTTTCATGTCGAGCGAGCAGCCATAACTACTCACCGCCGAGGTCTTGAGCGCCCGCAGCAGCACGGTGGCGGCGGGCGACAGCAGCCAGTCGGTGCGCGTGATGATGCCGAAGGCATCCATCGAGCATGAAAGTGGCATCGGCAGCAAGGCGACCATGCCGTACGTGGCGTAGTAGCGCGCGACCTCGGTGGGCACCACCGCGATGAAATCCGTCTGCTGCAACATCTTCGTCACGAACAGCAACGACGCCGTCTCGATGAGCTGGGCCGGCGGCGCGAGGCCCGCCTCGCGGAACATGAGATCGAAGCGATGACGCAGCACGCTGCCCTGCGGCGGCACGATCCACGGTTTCTTCTCGACGGCGGCGAGGTTCAACCCGGCCACGTTGAGCAGCGGGTGCCCGGGCCGCACCACCGCGGCCACCGGCTCCTCGGCGAGACGTTCATAGCGCAGGCCCGTCTTGTCCTGACGCTCGAACAGGCGCCCGATCATGATGTCGAGCTTGCCCTGCGCGAGGGACTCGATGAGCACATTGCTCGACTCGACGTGCAGCTCGACGCGCAGCTTGGGGTTCTCGCGCGCGACGATCATGATGGCCTGCGGAATGAGCGAGAGCGCGGGCCCGGTGATGGCGCCCAGGCTCACGTGGCCGGACAGGCCGGTCTTCAATGCCTCCACTTCCTGGCCGGCTTCGCGCAGCGACGACAGCGCGATGCGCGCGTGGCGGATCATCGTCTCGCCATACCAGTTGGGACGCATGCCGCGCGGCTGCCGCTCGAACAGCGACACGCCCAGCATGTCCTCGAGGTCCTTGAGCAATTTCGAGGCGGCCGGCTGCGACATGTTCAGCACTTCGGCCGCGCGATGGATGTTTCCTTCGTCGCAGATCGCGGTGAGCAGCATGAGCTGGCGCGTCTTCAGGCGCGCACGGATGAACCAAGGCGTATTCGCGGACATTGTTCTTTTTCCCCCGTTGTCCATGCCCATATATATCGATGAATATAGCTCAGTAGCAATCTCGGCCTTGTTGGATATCGATAGCAAACCCATGATTCGCAGCCTTGCGACTCATTCAATTCCTCAGCGACAGCGGCCGGCCCTGCGTCGGATCGCTCATGCCCACGGGCAACGCCCCCGGCTCCGAGGCCGTGGCGCGGGTGGGGGCGTTCGCGTCCATGTACGAGCTCGCGCTCGGCGCCATCGCCGCGCGCGCCGCCCTCGATGCCTTCGCGGCCGGACAGGCATCGGGGGAGGCCTCGCCGCCGTATGCGGAATTGCTGGCGGCCGGGCGCGTGCTGCCGCCCCTCACCCACCCGGATCCGGCGCGCTGCCTCGTGTCCGGTACCGGGCTCACGCATCTCGGCAGCGCGGCCGCGCGCGATGGGATGCACAAAAAGCTGGCCGCGGAAACGCTTTCCGACTCGATGCAGATGTTCAAGTGGGGTATCGAAGGCGGAAAGCCGCCCGGCGCGCGACCCGGTGCGCAGCCCGAGTGGTTCTACAAGGGCGACGGCGACTGCGTGGTCGGCTGCGGCGCGGCGCTGCCGTCGCCCGCGTTCGCGCTCGACGGCGGCGAGGAGCCGGAGCTCGTGGGGCTGTACGTGATCGGGCCGGACGGTACTCCAAATCGACTGGGTTTCGCGATCGGCAACGAGTTCTCCGACCACGTCACCGAGCGCAAGAACTACCTGTATCTCGCACACTCGAAGCTGCGTCCCTGCGCCATCGGGCCGGAGCTGCGCACCGGCCTGCCCCCCGGCCACATGGCGGGGGTCAGCCGCATCCGGCGCGCGCGCACGGTCATCTGGGAGCGGCCGTTCGTCACCGGCGAGGACAACATGTGCCACTCGCTGGCGAACCTGGAGTACCACCATTTCAAGTACGCCGCCCACCGCCGCCCGGGCGACGTGCACCTGCATTTCTTCGGCACATCGACAATCAGCTTTGCGGACGGCATTGTGGCCGAACCCGGCGACGTGTTCGAAGTGGAGCTGCCGGCGCTCGGGGCGCCGCTGACGAATCCACTGGCGCGCGTCCCGGACGGGTTCGCGCTCGGCGGGGTCCGCCTGTTGTAGCCTGAGCGCCGCATACTAACTATTCGGAGGGGATCATGATTCGAATCGCGCAACTCACGCTGGCGTTGGCGGCCACCGCGCTGCTGGCCGGCTGTTCCGGCGGCAAGTCCGATGGCGGCACGCCCGGCGAGCCCAAGAAGATCGTGCTCGGCTTCAGCCAGATCGGCGCCGAGAGCGAGTGGCGCACCGCGAACACCACCTCCGTGCAGTCCGCGGCCGCGGAAGCCGGCATCGACCTGCGCTTCTCCGACGCGCAGCAGAAGCAGGAAAACCAGATCAAGGCGCTGCGCTCGTTCATCGCGCAGCGCGTCGACGTCATCGCGTTCTCGCCCGTCGTCGAGACCGGCTGGGAAACGGTGCTGCGCGAGGCCAAGGCGGCCAAGATCCCCGTGATCCTCACCGACCGCGCGGTCGAGGTGTCCGACGATTCGCTGTACCTCTCGCTGATCGGCTCGGACTTCGTCGAGGAAGGCCGCAAGGCCGGGCGCTGGCTGGTCGATTTCTATGCGACCGGCGCGGGCAAGGACGTGAAGGGCGACGTGAACATCGTCGAGCTGCAGGGCACCGTGGGCTCCGCTCCCGCGAACGACCGCAAGAAGGGCTTCGCGGGGGTCATCGCCGCGGACCCGCGGTTCAAGATCATCCGCTCGCAGACCGGTGACTTCACCCGCGCCAAGGGCAAGGAAGTCATGGAGGCGTTCCTCAAGGCCGAAGGCAAGAAGATCAACGTGCTGTTCGCGCACAACGACGACATGGCCATCGGCGCCATCCAGGCCATCGAGGAGGCCGGCTTCAAGCCCGGCAGCGACATCACCATCATCTCCATCGACGGGGTCAAGGGCGCGTTCGAGGCCATGATGGCCGGCAAGCTCAACGTCACCGTGGAGTGCAGCCCCCTGCTGGGCGCGCAGCTCATGAGCGCGGTGAAGGACGTCGTGGCCGGAAAGCAGATTCCGAAGCGCATCGTCACGGAAGAATCCGTGTTCCCCAAGGAAACCGCGGCCGAAGTCTTCCCGTCGCGCAAATACTGAGTGCCGGGCAGCCTTTGATGGCGGCGGAAGGGCCACTGCTCGAGGCGCGCGGCATCGTGCATGCGTATGGCGACGGCCCGCGCGTGCTCGATGGCGTGGACTTCACGCTGCACGCCGGTGAGATCCACGCGCTGATGGGCCAGAACGGCGCCGGCAAGTCGACCTTGATCAAGGTGCTGACCGGCGTCGAGCGGCTGCAGTCGGGGCAGATCCTGCTCGGCGGCGCGCCGATCCGGCCGGTGTCACCGCAGGATGCGCAGCGGCTCGGCCTGAGCACCGTCTACCAGGAAGTGAATCTCTGCCCGAATCTTTCCGTGGCGGAGAACATCTTCGCCGGCCGCCAGCCGCGCCACGGCTGGTCGCGCGGCCGCGCCATCGACTGGGGCACGCTCAACGAACGCGCTCGCACCCTGCTCGCCGGCCTCGAGGTCGACCTCGACGTGCGGCGCACGCTCGGCAGCTACCCGGTGGCCATCCAGCAGATGGTGGCGATCGCGCGCGCCATCGACATCTCCGCGCGCGTGCTGATCCTCGACGAACCCACCTCGAGCCTCGACAGCGACGAAGTGCGGCAGCTGTTCGCCACCCTGTCGCGGCTGCGCGCGAACGGCATGGGCATCGTGTTCGTCACGCATTTCCTCGACCAGGTGTACGCGATCTCCGATCGCATCACCGTCCTGCGCAACGGCCGGCTGGTGGGCGCCCATGCGGCCTGCGATCTCGACCAGACGGGGCTCGTCGCCGCGATGGTGGGCCGCGAGGTGAGCAGGTCCGCGCCGGCACCGGCGCGCGACCCGGTGGCGGCCGATTCGCAGCGCAGCTTCGTCATCCGCACGCAGGGGCTCGCGCGGCGCGGCGGCGTGAGCGGCGTGGGCTTCGAAGTGGACCCGGGAGAGATTCTCGGACTGGCCGGTCTGCTGGGCTCGGGCCGCACCGAAGTGGCACGGCTGCTGTTCGGCCTCGACCGCGCCGATGCCGGCAGCATCGCGGTGCGCGGCACGCCGGTCAGCATCCGCGATCCCGCGCACGCGCTGTCGCTGGGTTTCGGGTTCTGCCCCGAGGAGCGCAAGACCGAGGGCATCATCGAAGACCTCTCGATCCGCGACAACATCACGCTCACGCTGCAGGCCGGGCTCGGACTGTGGCGGCGCATCGCGCCGGGCACGCGCCGCGAGCTCACCGATCGCCTGGCGCGCGAGCTCGACATCCGCGCCGCGGACCTCGACGCGCCCATCGGCTCCCTGTCGGGCGGCAACCAGCAGAAATGCCTCATCGCGCGCGCGCTCGCCACGGACCCGCAGCTGTTGATCCTCGATGAGCCCACGCGCGGCATCGACGTCGCCGGCAAGCAGGACATCATGAACCTGCTGACCGAGCTCGCACGCAAGGGCCTCGCGCTGGTGTTCATCTCCGCCGAGATCGAAGAGCTGCTGCGCGTCTCCACGCGCATCGTCGTGCTGCGCGATCGCGTGCAAGTGGGCGCGCTGCCCGGCGGATGCGACGAAGACTCCGTCTACGCCATGATCGCCGCTCCGCCCGCCCAGGCCGCGGAGCCGGCCTGATGCGCGCCACTCTCGCGCGCCTGGCGCGCGCCCAGCTCTTCTGGCCGACGGTCACGCTGCTGCTGCTGCTCGCGCTCAACGCCGCCGTGAACCCGGCCTTCCTGGCGCTCGAATGGCGCGGCGGGCACCTGTACGGCAGTCTCATCGACATCCTCAATCGCGCCGCGCCTCTCGCGCTGGTGTCCACGGGCATGACGCTGGTGATCGCCGCGCGCGGGCTCGACATCTCCGTGGGCGCGGTGGTGGCCATCGCGGCCGCCGTCGCGGCGCTCATGATCGGCGGCTCGCTCGACCTGGGCTCCGGTGCCGCGGCCAGCCGTTTCCCGATGTGGCTGGCGCTCGCCGCCGCGCTCGGTGTCGCGCTCATCTGCGGCCTGTTCAACGGCGCGCTGGTGGTGGGCGCGGGCATGCAGCCCATCATCGCGACGCTCATCCTCATGGTCGCCGGGCGCGGCATCGCGCAGCTCATCACCGGCGGGCAGATCCTCACTATCTACTACCCGCCCTACGCCTATCTCGGCAACGGCTTCCTGCTCGGCCTGCCGTTCGCGGCGGTGCTGGCCGCGGTGGTGGTGGTCGCGACGCACCTGCTGCTCAGCCTGACGCCGCTCGGGCTGTACGTGCGCGCCATCGGCATCAATCCGCTGGCTGCGCGCATCGCCGGAGTCCGGGCGCGTCCGATCACGCTGGCGCTGTACGGCTTCTGCGGGCTGCTGGCCGGCCTCGCCGGCCTGGTCATCAGCTCCAACGTGCGCAGCGCCGATGCCAACAACGCGGGCCAGCTGCTCGAGCTCGATGCCATCCTCGCGGTGACGCTCGGCGGCACCGCGCTCACCGGCGGGCGCTTCAGCCTCGCGGGTACGGCGCTCGGCGCCATCGTCATCCAGACGCTCACCTCGTCCATCTACTCGCTCGGCGTGCCGCCGGAGGTGAACCTGGTGTTCAAGGCCGCGCTGATCTTCGCCGTGATGCTGCTGCAGTCGCCGGAATTCCGCGCCAGCGTGCGGCGCCTCGTGGTACGGCCGGCCCGATGATGGACCACCTGCCATGAACGCGGCCGCATCCCGCTTCTCACTCGATCGCCGCCTCGTGCCGCTGGCGGCGACCCTGGCGCTGTTCATCGCCATGGTGGTGTTCGGCGCCCTCGCCTACGACGCCTTCCTCGCGCCGCAGGTGTTCCTCAACCTGGTCATCGACAATGCCTTCCTGCTGATCGTCGCCATCGGCATGACCTTCGTCATCCTCACCGGCGGCATCGATCTGTCGGTGGGCTCGGTGCTGGCGTTGACCACGATGGCGGCGGCCTCGCTCACCGAGCACGCGCACTGGAATCCGCTGCTCGTCGTGCCGCTGCTGCTGGCGGGCGGCGCCGCGTTCGGCGCGCTGCAGGGACTGCTCATCCACCGCTACCGGCTGCAGCCCTTCATCGTCACGCTGGCCGGCATGTTCGTGGCGCGCGGCCTGTGCTACCTCATCGACACCGAATCGATTCCCCTGCGTAATCCATTCTTCGTCGCGCTGGCCGAAACGCGCATTCCACTGGGCGGCGGCACCGCGCTGTCGAGCGGCGCGGTGGCGGCGCTGGTCACGGCCGTGGTGGCACTGTGGCTGGCGCACGCCACGCGTTTCGGGCGCACCGTGTACGCGATCGGCGGCAACGCCAAGTCGGCGGCGCTCATGGGGCTGCCGGTGGGTGCCACGCTGGTACGCGTGTACGCCTTCTCCGGCTTCTGCGCCGCGCTCGCGGGGCTGGTCATGACTATCTACATGCTGTCGGGTTACAGCCTGCACGCCGTCGGCCTCGAGCTCGACGCCATCGCCGCGGTGGTGATCGGCGGCACGCTGCTCTCGGGCGGCGTCGGCTACGTCGCGGGCACCGTCGTCGGCGTGCTCATCCTCGGCATCATCCAGACACTGGTCATCTTCAACGGCACGCTGAGCTCGTGGTGGACGCGTATCGTGGTGGGCATCCTGCTGTGCGTGTTCTGCCTGGCGCAGAGATTCATCGAAATGCGCGCGGGGAAGCGTCCTTGATGACGCGCACCTCCGACACGCGCGCCACCACGCAGATGAGCTCCTTCGGCCTGCTCGAGGACGGGCGCAGCTGCGAGGCCATCACGCTGGCCACCGCGGGCGTTTCCGTCGAAGTGCTCACGTACGGCGCCATCCTGCGGCGACTCACGGTGCCGGTGCGCGGCGTGCGGCGCGACCTCATCCTGCACTTCGACCGCCTCGATGACTACGTGCGCGACCGCGCGTACGTGGGCTGTGTCGTCGGCCGGTTCGGCAACCGCATCGCGAACGGGCGCTTCGAGCTCGACGGCCGCAGCCACCAGCTCGCC
>JBIOZI010000172.1:0-15035 GCA_044871085.1 Steroidobacteraceae bacterium
GTTGAGGTTCGGCACCAAGAGGCGGTTTGGGGCCAATCCCCATTCCACTACCGCTCCGGCCATTTCCACGGCGGCGCATCCAGCATTCCCTGTCCCTCGATCGCGGTCTCGCCCAGCTCCTTGGTCAGCGTGATCGCATTGCAGCCCCTGGCTTCCTCGAGCGCCGCGATCATGCGCGAGGCATGCGACACCACCCACACCTGCGAGCGCTGCGACGCCTTCTCGATGAGCCGCGCGAGCGCGGGCAGCAGGTCGGGATGGAGGCTGGTCTCCGGCTCGTTGAGGATCATCAGCGACGGCGGCCGCGGCGTGAGCAGCGCGGCGATCCACAGTAGATAGCGCAGCGTGCCGTCGGAGAGCTCCGCCGCCGTCAGCGGCCGCAACAGCCCGGGACAATGGGGATTGGCCCCAAACCGCCAATCGGTGCGAAACCTCGTCCGGTTCATACCACATGGGAAGTAAGTAGTTGAGGTTCGGCACCAATTCGCGTTTTGGGGCCAATCCCCATTGTCCCGAAAAGAGTCGCGGATTTCCGCCGCTCCGCCGTATCCTTGAGCCCTCTCGACGGGGGTCCAAATGAAGGCGAATCGCTCGACGGCCACGCGCTGGGCGCTCTGGTGCTCACTACTCCTCGCGGTCGCGGGGCCGGCGTTCACCGCCGAGCAGCCGCCGACGCTCGCCATCGGCGCGCCGCTGCCGGCGTTTTCTCTGCCCGGCATCGACGGCAAGACGTACACCAACCAGAGCTTCGCCAAGGCCGATCTACTGGTGCTGGTGTTCACCTGCGCGCATTGCCCGACGGCGCAGGCCTACCAGGAGCGCATCAAGAAGCTGGTCGTGGACTACGCACCGAAGAACGTGACGCTGGTCGCCGTCAATCCCAATCACGCGGATGCGGTGCGGCTCGACGAGCTCGGCTACAGCGACCTCGGCGACACCATGGCAGACCTGCAGGAGCGCGCCCGCGGCGAGAAATTCAATTTCGTGTGGCTCGATGACGGGCCGAAGCAGGAGCTCTCGCACCAAGTGGGCCCGGTG
Source organism: Steroidobacteraceae bacterium (assembly GCA_044871085.1). Lineage (GTDB taxonomy): Bacteria > Pseudomonadota > Gammaproteobacteria > Steroidobacterales > Steroidobacteraceae > CADEED01. Next base: position 1,039 of record JBIOZI010000172.1, read on the forward strand.
GCGACGCCGCACGTGTTCATCTTCGACCAGAAGCGCACCCTGCGCTTCGAAGGCCGCATCGACGATTCCGAACGCGAGTCGCTGGCCACCCGGCACGACACGCGCGCGGCGCTGGACGCGCTGCTGGCCGGCAAACAACCGCCGGTGACGACCACGAAGGTGTTCGGCTGCTCGGTGAAGTGGGCCGACAAGGTGGCCGACTACGCCGGCTACAAGCAGCGCTGGGCCGCCGAGCCGGTGGCGCTGGAGAAGGCCGACGCCGCGACGCTGCGCGCGCTGCGGGAGAACAAGGACTCGGGGAAAATCCGTTTCATCAATGTATGGGCCACCTGGTGCGGCCCGTGCATCACGGAGTTCGACGAGCTCATCGAGCACAACCTGCGCTTCCGCGGCCGGCCGTTCGAGATGGTCACCGTCGCGGCGGAATATCCGGACCAGGAAGGCGCCGTGAAGGACTTCCTCGTGAAGAAGCACGCCTCGACGCGCAACTTCATCTTCGCCAGCGCCGACAAGGACGCACTGTCGGAGGCGCTGGATCCGGCGTGGAAGGGCCCGCTGCCGTACACGGTCATCGTGGACGAGAAGGGCAAGGTGATTTACCGCGAGATGGGCTCCATCGACTTCCTCAAGATGCGCCGCGCCATCGTGCCGGCACTGAACGCGCTCAAGCCCTGGCAGGGGCTGTCGCCCATTCCACCCAACCCGAAGACCGCGGCCAACTGAGCCGCCTGCGCCGGCTGTAAGAAGCGCCGCGCCCGTTCGTCATCTGTCTGAACCAGACAGGAGGCGAACGTGTGCGTATCCCGATACTCGACCGGACGATCGTGACCGACCCGGCCCATGAAGACGTCGCCGCGCTCGCGCGGGCGTACGGCCCCAGCGTGTTCCGCGCCGCGTGGCGGGTGCTGGGCTCGCGCGCCGCGGCGGAAGACGTCCAACAACAACTGTTCCTGCGGCTGCTGGAGTCCCCGCCGCGCGGGGTGGATTCCTGGCCCGCCTACCTCACGGCGTCCGCCACGCGGCTCGCAATCGATCACCTGCGGCGCCAGCATCGCTGGAGATTGCTGGCGCCGCTGTGGAGGAGCGCGGCGGAGGACGACCCGCCGGATGAGGACATCGAGCGCGAGCAGGCGAGCCGCTTCCTGCGCGCGGCGCTGTCGCGGCTCAATGCGCGCGATGCCTCCTGCTTCGTGATGCGTCACGTGCAGGGGCTCACGCCGGCGGCCATCGGCAAGGTGCTGGGCCTCACCGAAAACCACGTCAGTGTCAGTGTGCATCGCGCGCGCAAGGCGCTCGAGGCGATGCAGTTACAGGAGCAAACACGATGAACACACTAGATCGCACGGTCGCACTCGTCGCGGGCCTCGAGCCCGATGACACCCACGTCCAGGCCGCGCAGCACAGGCTCGAAGCGGCCATTGCGACTCGCGCCGCGCGTGCGGCCGGCGTACCGGCGCGAAGCCGGGTGAGCGGATGGCTGGCCGCGACCGCCTCGGCGGCGGTGGTGACTGTGGCGCTGCTGTGGTCGCCCTTCACCTCCACGCCGGCCCTGGCGTTCTCGACTGTGCAGCAGCATTTCCGTGACTTCCGCACGCTGCGTTTCGATGTCGTGCAGCGCGCGAACGGCGAGGTGGTCACGCGGTCGCGCGTTCATCTCACGCGTGCCGGCGACGTGCGTACCGACGTCGGCGATGATCTCACCGTCATCGTGAACAACTCGCAGCGCCGCGTGCTCTTGTTGCAGCACCGGGCGCGTGCGGCGATGCTGATGCCGCTGCAGGCCGAAGCGAAGCAGGACGATGCGCTGCGCTGGCTCGCCGAGATCCGGGATTTTCAGGGCGCCGCGGAGGCGCTGAGCGAGGAGCGCACGATAGACGGACAGCCCGCGAGCGGCTGGCGTCTCGAGGCGGCCGGCACTGCCATCGTGTTGTGGGCCAATGGCGAGGGTCTGCCGCTGCAGATGACCGTGGACGGCGCGACGCCGCTGCAACTCGACTTTCGTTTCGAGTTCGACGTCGAGCTCGCGCCGCAGATGTTCAGCACGGCGATTCCCTCCGGCTATAGTCTCGGGAAAGAGGAGGATTGACCATGCAGACGCTGGGGCTCGTGTCCTTGGTGGTGGCGGATTACGACGCGGCGCTGGCGTTCTACGTGGGGAAGCTCGGCTTCACGCTCGTGGAAGACAGCTTCGTGCCCGAGCAGAACAAGCGCTGGGTGGTGGTGGAGCCGCCCGGCGCGGCCGGCGGCGGCGCCAAACTACTGCTGGCGCGCGGTGTGGGGCCGGAGCAGCAGGCGCGCATCGGCAACCAGACCGGCGGCCGCGTGTTCCTGTTCCGGTACACCGATGATTTCCAGCGCGACTACCACGACGACCGCGCCAAGGGCGTCGAGTTCGCGCGTCCGCCCATGGAAGCGCCGTACGGCACCGTCGCGGTGTTCAAGGATCTGTACGGAAACCTGTGGGACCTGGTGCAACTGAAGTAGATGGTAGATGGGGATTGGCCCTAAAACGCCATTTGGTGCCGAACCTCATCCAGTTGACTCCACGTTGAGAGTGGGCGGTTGAGGTTCGGCACCAAATGGCGTTTTAGGGCCAATCCCCATCTACCGCCTACCGCAGCTCTTTGCGTACCACGAGCTTGAGCCCGGACCAGGTCTCGTCGACCGCGCACACCTTGATGTCGACGAACCCGAGCGGCAGAGCCAGTGCGCGGATGGTGTCCTCGGTGATGTCGGTGGGCACCTTCGACGCCTTCTTCGGCCACGACACCCACACCGCGGCTTCGGGTCCGAGCATCTTGCGGCAGGCGGCCAGTGTCTTGCCGAGCTCGGCCTTCGAGGCGGTGAACAGGTGCACGAGGTCCGCGGTCTGCGCGAGCTTCGTCGCAAAGCGCACACCATCCGGAACCGGCTCGAGCAGCTTGCGCAGCGGCGGCGGGGCGCCCAGCAGCACGACGCGCGCCCCTGGCTTGATTCCAAGCTTCTTCGCGAGCGGTGTGCCTGAGTAGCCGGCGGTCATTTCGCGGGGGATTCGAACATGCCGGCCAGTGCGGCGTCGAGCGCCGCGGCGAATTTCTCCGGTTGATCGAACATCACGAAATGCCGTGCGGGCGCGATCGACACCACTTGCAGCTTCGCGACTCCCGCCAGCAGGCCGCGGTAGTAAGCCGTCTTGCCGGCCTCGTCAACCTGCAGCGCCGCGAAATCCGCGGCGTTGAACGGCGAGACCTCCACCACCGGCACCGCGATGTCGCCGAGCTTCGGGCGCAGGTCGAGCTCGAGCAGCTGCGCCATGAGCTCGCCCGTGGCGGCGATGTCGCTGCGGCTCGAGCGCTCGGCGAGCTTCGCGGCCAGCGTCTCGTCGAGCACGCCCATGCCCGCCATGTAGCTGCGCTGTCCGGCCGCGAATTGCTCCGCGGACTGCCCCGCGAACTGCGCCCGCATGCGCGTGCCGAGGGCGGAGCGATCGCCGGTCATGCCTTCCGTACCGGGAAACACCGGCAACCCGTCCACGGCGACGACGCCGCGAATCTCGGCGGAGTGGCTGGCGGCGAATGCCAGCGCCAGCGTACCGCCGAGGCTGTGGCCGACGATGACGGGCCGGTCCAGCTTGCACGTCGCGATCAACGCGGCGAGGTCGCGCGCCAGGCCGTCGATAGTGACGCCGGCCACCGGTGCCCGGCCGTCGAAGCCCGGCAGCGTCAGTAGATAGACTGCGTGGCGCGCCGCGAGGCGTTTCGCGGTCTCGTCCCACACCCAAGGGCCACTGGCGAGCCCCGGGATCAGGACGACCGGCGCACCCTGGCCGCCGACGCGCTCCACCCGCAGCGCGCCCACTTCGAAGGGCGCGGCGGCGCCGGCGGCGAAGCCCATGGCCGGCGCGAGCAGGGTCAGCGCGAGCGCGGCGGTCGAAAACGTTCTCATGTCATTTCTCCACGGAAAAAATCTTCTCGATCGGCTTGCCGAACAGCTTCGCGATGGCGAATGCCAGCGGCAGGCTGGGGTCGTAGCGTCCGGTCTCGATGGCGTTCACCGTCTGCCGTGAAACCTCCAGCTCGTCGGCCAGGTCGCCCTGGCTCCAGCCGCGCTCGGTGCGCAGATCGCGCACGAGGTTCTTCATCGGCGGATCAGGCAGCGCAGCACGCCGAGCGCGCCCCACACCGCGGCCATGATCGGCCACACCCAGAACATGCTGAGCTTCGGAAAGCCCGCGCTCTCGAGAAACCCGTACGTGAGCGACAGGCCGGCGGTGACGGCGGCGGCGATGGCGATGCTCTCGAGACTGCGCAGGCGCAGGAATTCGTCCATGCGGCGGAAATGGCGGGCGATCGCCCATACCGCGAGCATCACCGGAATGGTGGGTGCGACCAGCAGCAGTGTTCGCAGCGCGCCGGGAGCCATGGGTTTCGCGAGGTAGATGCCGCCGAACAGCACCAGCATGTACAGCGCCAGCGCGCCCGACAGCTCGTAGATGTATTTCCGATTGCCCTCGCGCTCTTTCATGATCTCCTCTCCGTCTGTAAAGCTTGCTTGACAGGGTAGAGAAGCGAAAACCGCTTGTCAAGCATGCTTTACAGGCGGGAAAAGAGGCTCAGCCGTGCTGGTTGCTCTGCATGCCGGCGAGGAACTCCTGCGCGGCGGGCGAGGCTGCGGTGACTTCGCCGGGCACGTCGTCGCAGAACTTCACCCACGGCAGGCGGCTCTCGATGCCGAACTGTTTTTCGATGGGCGCGTGCTCGGGGTGGTCGAGGCTGCCGATGGTCACGTACATGCGCGCGGTGGCGGTGCCGTACTTGAAAGACAGCGGAGTGCCGCAGCGCGCGCAGAACCCGCGCCGGGCGAGGTTGGAACTGGCGTAGTAGCTAGGCGTACCGCGCGTCCACGCGAAGTTCCCGGGAGCGCCGCCCACCAGCGCGGCAAACAACCCGCCGACCGCGCGCTGGCACATGCGGCAATGGCATACGTGAGATTTCTCGAGCGGCGCGTAGAAGGCATAGCGCACGGCGCCGCACTGGCAGCCGCCGGTGGCGGCGGGCGTGCGCTCTTGGGCCGTCACTGGAAGGTGTTGCAGTCCTGCACGCGGCCGGAGCCGTAACCGCGGCGGAACCACTGCTGGCGTTCGGCCCCCGAGCCGTGCGTGAACGACTCCTGGTTCACCTGGCCCTGCGTGCGCTGCTGGATGGTGTCGTCGCCCACCGAAGATGCGGCCGTCAGCGCCTCGTCGATGTCGCCCGCGTCGACCACCGCGCGGGCCCGATCCGCGTGATGCGCCCAGATGCCCGCGAAACAATCCGCCTGCAGCTCGAGCTTGACCGACAGCGCGTTCACGTCGGCCTGGGAGGAGGCCTGCTGCTGCGCGCTGCGTACCTTCTCCGACGTGCCGAGCACCGTCTGAACGTGGTGTCCGACCTCGTGTGCGATCACGTATGCCTTGGCGAAATCGCCCTGCGCCGCGAACTCGGTCTCGAGCTGGCGGAAGAAGGCGAGGTCGATGTAGACCTTTTGATCTTCGGGGCAGTAGAAAGGACCCGCCGCGGACGTCGCCGAGCCGCACGCGGTGTTGAACCCCTTCTCGAACAACCTGAGCGTCGGCAGCGGGTACTGGCGGCCCGCTTCGCTGAACAACGCCGTCCAGGTTTCTTCCGTGTCGCCGAGCACGTGCGAGACGAACAGGCCGGCCTCGTCACTTGGCGTGCCCGCTTCCACGGGCGCCTCGCTCTGCGGGGCCGAGGTGCCGGCACCGCTGGACAACAGACTCATGACGAGCTGCGGACCGCCGAGGAAGTAGGCCGCGACCAGCACGACGATGCCGCCCAAGCCCATCTTGAGGCCGCCGCCGCCACCGCCGCCGGTGCTGCGGCCGCGGTAGTCCTCGACGTTCTTGCTTGCCCGGGTGTCGCGCCAACGCATGCGTGAATGTTAGCGCGGTATGATCCGCCGCGCGTGAAATCCGGCCTGCCCATCGATGAAATCCTGCCGGCGCTGCGCGCCGCGCTCGCGAGCGGCCGGAATGCCGTCGTCGAAGCGCCGCCCGGCGCCGGCAAGAGCACCGTTGTTCCGATTGCGCTGCTCGAGGAGCCGTGGTTGCGCGGCGGCAAGCTGGTCATGCTCGAGCCGCGGCGGCTGGCGACGCGCGCAGTCGCCGCGCGCATGGCGCAGACACTGGGCGAGGCGCCCGGCGAGACGGTGGGCTACCGCATGCGCATGGAAACACGGGTGAGCCGGCGCACGCGCATCGAGGTCGTCACGGAAGGAGTGTTCACGCGCATGCTGCAGGGCGACCCCGCCCTCGAGGGCGTGGCCGCGGTGCTGTTCGACGAATTCCACGAGCGCAGCCTGCAGGCGGACACGGGCCTGGCGTTCGCGCTCGACGCGCAGGAGAACCTCGCGCCCGAGCTGCGGCTGCTGGTGATGTCCGCGACGCTGGACGGCGCGGCCGTGGCAAAGTTGTTAGGCGATGGCTCGGCCGGCGCGCCATTGATAACGGCCGCGGGGCGCGTGTTCCCGGTCGAGCTGCGCCACGTGGGCACCGGCCTGCCGCTGCTGCCGAGCGCGCGTGATTCCGTGGAACGCGAGGTCCTGCGCGCCATCAAGCGCGCGCTGGCGGAAGCCGAGGGCGACATGCTGGTGTTCCTGCCGGGCGCCGGCGAGATCCGCCGGGTGCAGGGGATGCTCGGCGACGCGGGAGCGGGCGTGGACGTCTATCCACTGTTCGGCGAGCTCGCCGCGGGCGAGCAGGACTCCGCTCTGGCGCCGGCGCGCGCGGGCCGGCGCAAGATCGTGCTCGCCACCAACATCGCGGAGACCAGCTTGACGATCGACGGCGTGCGCATCGTGGTCGACGCAGGCCTCGAGCGGCGCAGCCTGTTCGATCCGGCGAGCGGCATGAACCGCCTCGAGCTCATGCGCATTTCGCGCGCGTCGGCCGACCAGCGCGCCGGCCGCGCCGGCCGCACCGCGCCGGGCGTGTGTTTCCGGTTGTGGGGCGAGGGCGCGGAGCGCAGCCTGGCCGCGTACGCCGCGCCCGAGGTGTGCGTGGCAGACCTCGCGCCGCTGGCGCTCGATCTCGCGGTGTGGGGCACGGAGGCGGGCGCGTTGCGCTGGCTCGATGCGCCGCCGGCCGCCACGCTCGCCAGCGCGCGCGACCTGCTGCAGCGCCTGGGCGCGCTGGATGCGGCCGGCAAGGTGACGCCGCATGGCCGCGCGATGCAGGAATTCCCGGCGCACCCGCGGCTCGCCCACATGTTGCTCGAGTCCGCCGGGCTCGGCGCCGCGCCGCTCGCCGCCGAGCTCGCGGCCCTGCTGTCGGATCGCGACGTGCTGCGCGCGGGAGCGGGCGGTGTGCCGCGGGCGCGCGACAGCGACATGCGCACGCGCATCGAGGCGCTGCACGGCGGCGGACCGGACGTGGATCGCGCCACGCTCGAGCGCGTGCGCCGCACCCAGCGCTCGTTCCTGCAGTTGTTAGGCCGCGACGCGCAGCAGGGCAGGCCCGAGGCGGTGGACGTCGGAGTGCTGCTGGCGCACGCGTATCCCGACCGCATCGGCCGCCGGCGCCCGGGCGCCGATGCGCGCTACCAGCTCGCGAACGGCCGCGGCGCGCTGTTCGAGAGCGCGGAGTCGGTGGCGCGCCAGGAGTTCATCGTCGCGGTCGACCTCGACGACCGCGAGCGCGAGGCGCGCATCCGTCTGGCCGCGCCGATCACCAAGGAAGACCTGCTCGAGCAGTTCGACGCCCGCATCGCGCGGGGCGAGGAGCTGGCCTGGGACGAGCGCACGGAGGCCGTGATCGCGCGCCGCGTGATCCGCCTCGATGCCTTGCTGATCGAGGAGAAGCCGCTCAACGAGATACCGCGCGCGGCGAGCGCCACCGCGATGCTCGCGGGCGTGCGCTCGCTGGGGCTCGACGCGCTGCCCTGGGACGACGACACGCGTACCTTCGCCGCGCGTGCGCAGTTCGTGCGTGCGCTGGGGCGCAACGACCTGGGAGCGTGGCCGGATTTCTCGCGCGAGGCGCTCGCGGCCGACTTGGGCTGGCTCGAGCCTTTCCTGGACGGCGTCACGCGCCGCGCGCATCTGGCGCGGGTGCCGCTGCTGGAGGCGCTGCGCGCGCGGCTGAGTCACGAGCAGCAGCGCAGGCTCGAGGCACTGGCGCCGACGCACATCCCTTTGCCCACCGGCTCGCGCGCGGCCGTCGACTACCTGGACGACAACGCGCCCTGCGCGTCGATGCGCATGCAGGAGGTGTTCGGCCTCGCGGCCACGCCGCGCATCGGCGGCGGCGCGGTGCCCGTGACGTTCAAACTACTGTCGCCCGGGCGCCGGCCGCTGCAGGTGACGCGCGACCTCGCGAGCTTCTGGAAGAACGCCTACGTGGAGGTGCGCAAGGACATGCGCGGGCGCTATCCGCGGCACTACTGGCCGGAGAATCCGCTGGAGGCGGAGCCGACGCGCCGCGCGAAACCGCGCGGCACCTGAGGAGCTAGAACCTGAAGCGTGCGCCCATCGAAAAGGCTTCGGAATCGGCCTCGTCGAGCAGCGAGCCTTCGCTCGGCGGGGCCGCGGCCAGGCTCGGGTTCCTGCCGACGAACTTGTTCCACTCCGCGACCAGCTCGAGCTTCGGCGTCAACGCGAAGGCGGCGCCGAAGCCGAAAAAGGGCAGCACCTTTTCGGACTTGAGCCGGTAGTCCGCGCCGGTCACCGGAACCTGGTGCGTCTTCTTCGTGCGAAGCGACCATCCCTTGTTGGCTCGCAGGCTGAGCCGATCGCCGATGGGCAACACGGCCGCGACGTTGAACGTCCAGGCGCGCATGTCGACTTCGCTCGTGAAATCCGGGACGCAGGGCGACTGCGGCGCGATGGTGCAGTCGATGCGAACCCCGGCCTTGTAGTTGCCGAGATCGGCATAGCCCACCTCGAGCGCGAAGAACCTGACCAGTTGGACGCCGCCACGCACGCGGAACACCGGCGACACCTCGTCGCGCGGCGCGACCGCGCTGGCATATGCATAGGTGGAAACGCCGATCTGGGAGGTGCCGACGTCCGCGGCCACGTACAGCTTCGTCCTCGGGGCGTCCTGCGCGAATGCACCCGGCGCCGCGCAGCAGGCGGCGGTCGCAACCGCAGCCAGGATCGAGATACCACTAGCCATGAGGCCCTCCTGTAGTTAGGCTACTCCGGATCGCAGGTGGATGGCAAACTCCCCGGGGAGGCATCGATGGAAGCCGATTCTCGAGTCTCACAAACCCGGCTGCGCGACCGCCTGCCGTACCCGCCGCGCAACGAGCAGCAATTCCGCTGGCGCGGCACCGAGGTGACGCGCGTCGAGGGGTTCACGGACGCGGTGTTCGCATTCGCCGTGACGCTGCTCGTGGTCGCGCTCGAGGTTCCGCACACCTACGAGGGCCTGCTCGACGTGCTGCGGGGGTTCCCGGCATTCGTGATCTGCTTCGTGCTGCTCATGATGTTCTGGAACGCGCACTACCGCTTCCACCGCCGCTATGGCCTCGAAGACGTCACCACGCGCCTGCTCACGATGGCGATCATCGTGCTCGTGCTGTTCTTCGTCTATCCACTCAAGTTCCTGTTCACCGTGCTGACGGTGCAGGTGTTCGGCCTGGACATGACCGAGGCGCCGCACCTGTCGACCGTCGAGCAGGGCGTGTCGCTGTACGTGATCTACGGCCTCGGCCTGGCCGGCGTGTGGGGGCTGTATGCCGCGCTCTATGCGCACGCGTGGCGCCGGCGTCGCGAGCTGGCACTGGATGCGGCCGAGCTGGAGTACACCAAGGCCTCGCTGGCCGGCAATCTCATCTACGTCGGCGTGTGCGGGTTGTCGATCCTGCTGGCGATGACCGTGTCGAACCGGTCACTGCCCGGCTTCGTCTACTTCCTGCTCGGCCCGCTGCAGGCGTTCAACGGCTGGTGGTTTGGGCGCCGGATCCGCACGCTGCCACGCGCCACGTAGCGAGGCGGAAATGGGGACATTCCTCGTTTCCTAGCAAAAGGGGACAGGCCTCATCCGTCGTTCATGAGGTCTTAGATTGAAGCCTGTCCCCTTTTGCTAGGAAACGAGGAATGTCCCCATTTCCGCTACAAATCGCGGCCGCGGTAGCGGGCATCGTCCAGCGCGCGCTGCGCATCCACGCGCTGAACGGTGAGTACGCCGAGCCGGAACGCCAGGCGCTCGCGTTCTTTCTTCTCGAGCTCCTTGTTCTCGAGCGCGGTGTTTATGTCACGCATCTCGGTGTCGATGGCGCCGAGCTCGCTGGTGCGCTGGTACACGTCGCGGCCCTTCTCGTACGCCTGCACGAGCCGGTCCTGGTCGAAATTGCGGCAGATTCCGGCCTCGAAAGCGCCGCCGTTTTCGCCGGCCTGAAACGCGCGGTGCGGCACGCAGAACCGCTCGAGGCCCCGCTCGCGGCCGCGCAGCCAGCGCTCCCGATCCGGCGCGACGCCGACACGCGCGCACGCGGTCGAATGCTGGATGAGATATTCCTCGGGGCGCCCGTTCGCGCCGTCGCGAATGCCGACGTCTTCCCAATCTGCGGCCAGGCATTCTTTCTTGGAGAGGCTGGCGCAGCCCGACATCATCAACAGCGTCGCCGCGGCGAGCAGCTTGACCAGAGACCCGTTCATGGCCCGCACTGTACGGCAGCGGATTTGAATCCGCCCTGAACGCTTTCACGTTCTAACAAATGTCAAACCGGGCCGCCGTCCTCGCGCTCGATGGCCACCAGCGACGCGCGTGCGGGCAGGTCGCCGCCATCGGGCCAGTGACTGCGCGGCGCCTCGATGGTGCCGCCTTCGCCGGGATGCTGGATCGACAGGAACAGCGTGTGGCCGTCGGGCGTGAATTCGCAGCCGCACACCTCGCACCCCAGCGGACCGCTGGCGAGCTGGCGCAGCCGCCCGCGCTCGGGCCCGCTCGTGTCCGTGACGAAGCAGCCGTTGTTGGGCCACTCGTGTCCGTCGGTGTCCGTGACGATCCACAGGCGTCCGGCCGGGTCGATGCCGAGATTGTCGGGGCAGTGGATAGGCGGCTGGGACTCGCGCCCGGCGTACCCGCCGAAGTACGTGTCCTGCGCCGCCAGCTGCGCGTTCGCGAGCTCGCGCGCGTCGACGAGATAGCGGCCGGCAGCCGGATCTCCCGCCAGCAGGAACACGTTCCAGGTGAAGCGCGTGGCGGTCGCGTCCTCGCCCGCCTCGGCCATCTCGATGATGTGCCCGCTGCGATTGTCCGGACGCGGGTTCGCCGGATTTGGCGCGACGCTGGTCTCGCGCCCGCTCCACGACTGCGCCTCCTTCTGGTCGGCGCGGTTCTCGGCTTTCGTGCACGCGACGTAGACGAAACCGGTCCGCGGGCTCGGCTCCACGTCCTCGGGCCGGTCCATCGGCGTCGCGCCTAACAAGTCCGCGGCCGCGCGCGCCTTGATCACCACGTCACCCTGGCTCGCAAAGCCGGCCCTGGAATTCAGCGGGCCGTTCTCGTCGTGCACCAGCGGCAGCCATTCGCCGCCGCCGTCGGCATCGAAGCGCGCCGCGTACAGCGTGCCGTGATCGAGCAGATCGCGGTTGGCCGCGGGGTTCGCGGGGTCGAAGCGATCGCGCGTGACGAACTTGTAGACGTATTCGAACTTCTCGTCGTCGCCCATGTACGCGGCGACGTGCCCGCTCTTGCCGACGATGGTGTTGGCGCCCTCGTGCTGGAAGCGCCCGAGTGCCGTGCGCTTGCGCGGCCTGTGCCTGGGATCGTGCGGATCGATCTCCACCATCCACCCGAAGCGCAGCGCCTCGCGCGGGTGGCGGCGCATGTCGAAGCGCGCGTCCTGCACGCTCCAGCCGTACACGCTGTGCTCGCGATACGGGAAGCGGCGCATCGCGTCCGCGAAGGCCGGGTCGCGGTTCGCCTCCAGTGCCGTGCGCGCGCCGGTGAAGTAGTCGTCGACGTTCTCTTCGGAGGTCAGATAAGTGCCCCAGGGCGTTTTCCCCGCGGCGCAGTTCGCGAATGTGCCGAGGACCGTGGTGCCGTCGCGATCGGCATCCGTGCGCAGGAGCGCATGACCGGCCGCGGGCCCGGTGACGAGCGTCGGTGTCCGCGCCGTGATGCGGCGCGTGTAGCGGGATTTCAGATCGCGCGACCAGCCGTTCGAGTCGCGGAACACTTCCATGACGGTGACGCCGTGCGCGGCCTGCATGAGCTCGACGGAGTTCGGATGGCGCTCGATCCACGCCTCGCGCTGCTGCCAGGTGCCGAAGGCGCCGGGATTGCCGGGGAACACCAGCTCGGCGCTGAAGTATTCGTGGTTGACGGCGAGCAGGCCGCGCGCCGCGCGCCCCCGCCCCAGCGGGAAGTACTGCACGGCGTCGCAGTTGCTGCCGAACTGGCTGTGCTGCGCCTCGACGGCGGCGCTCGTGATCCAGTCGCTCTTCGCGAGGCGCCGCGTATCGAAATCGGGCGTGCCGGTTACGAGGCTGTCACCCCAGCGCGCGACGATGCTCGACCGATATCCCGCGGCCAGCGTGAACGCATCGTCGAAGTGCGGCGCGATGCCCTGAAATGGCTTGGCACCGGACGTTGCGACTCGCGGCGCGGGAGCGTGCGCGCAGGCCGCCAGCCCCACCGCGGCCGCACCGCCCGCGAGCACCGTGCGCCGCGACAGGCGCGCCGCGAGAATGACGGAGAAGTCCGGTCGTTTGTGCATGTTTCGCATGCTAACGTGACGACCATTCGAAGCCCAGCTTCGAGAGCTCCGAGGACATTACGAATGCGTCAGGAATTTCCGCTGCGGCTCGCGGCCGTGGCGACAGTGCTCTCGTTCGCGGCGATGCTGGTTGGCTGCAGTCGCGGTGATGCGTCGGCCGCGACGAACGAAGCGGCGGCCGTGCCGGCGCAGGGCGCGGCCCTGGACATCCACGCCGATTCGCCGGGCATCGCCTGGTTTGCGGGTGACGTCGACGCGGCCTTCGCGTCCGCGAAGACGTCTAACAAACCGGTGCTGCTGTATTGGGGCGCGCAGTGGTGTCCGCCGTGCAAGCAGCTGAAGTCCGCCGTGTTCAGCCGTCCGGATTTCATCGAGAAGTCGAAGCTGTTCGTGCCGGTCTACCTGGACGGCGACCTGCCCGACGCGCAGAAGTGGGGCGATGTGTTCCGCGTGACGGGCTATCCCACCGTCGTCGTGCTGAAGCCCGACCGCACCGAGATCACGCGCATCGCGGGCAACATGGATCTCACCCTGTACGCCACCGTGCTCGACGATGCGCTGGGCGACGTGCGTCCGGTCAAGGACGTCATCGAGCTCGCGGCGAAGGCCGAGGCGCCGCTGCAGCCCGCGGATTGCCGCCGGCTCGCGTACCACGCGTTCGGTCTGGAGGACGAGGGCGTGTTCGAGGGAGCGCGCCTGCGCGATGCGTTCGAGAACGCCGCGCGGCTGTGTCCGGCCGAGCTCGCCAAGGAGCGCGCACGGCTCAATCTGCTGGCCGCCGCGCAAGCGGCGGAGCTGCAGAAGGATGCGCTGGCGAAAGGCGCGAAGGCCGACAAGGGTCTCACCGTGCTCGTGGTGCGCGTCAACGAGCTGCTGGCCAACAAGGATCTGGCGCTCGCGAATGCGGATGCGCTGCGCGGGCTGCCGAAGGAGTTCTACCTGGCCGCGCGGCAGACGCTGCCGCAGATTGCGCCGACGCTGCGGGAGCGCGCCATGGCCGTCGCGGACGCCGCCACCGTCAATCCGCAGCTCGCGCCCGCGGACCAGCTCGCGGCGCAGCTCATCAAGATCCGCGTCGCGAAGGCGTACGCGGTGGACGGCAAGGTGCCCACCGACGTGCGCAGTGTCGCGCTGTCCACCGCGCAGAAGATGCTCGACGTGAAGATGGAGCCGTACGTGCGCGCCGGCGTCGTGAACTCCGCGGAGAACATCTACATCGCGTTGGAGGACCGCGAGCGCGAACGCGCGCTGCTGGTGCAGGAGGCGGCGACGTCGAACACGCCTTACTACTAC
>JBIOZI010000173.1:0-11547 GCA_044871085.1 Steroidobacteraceae bacterium
CCGACCAGGCACCACACGCAGGCTGGGCCCATTCGAGGTCACCGCCGTCGGCTTCGGGTGCATGAACCTCTCGCATGGCTACGAGCCGCCACAGCCGCGCGACGTCGCCGAGCGCATGATCCGCCGCGCCCTGGATCTCGGCGTGACGCATTTCGATACCGCGGCGCTGTACGGCTTCGGCGCCAACGAGAAGCTGGTCGGCGACGTGCTCGGCAACCGGCCGGCGCACGTGGTCGTCGCGAGCAAGTGCGGGCTGTTCGGACGCGACGGCAAGCGGGTGCTGGACGGCAGTCCCGCATCGATCCGGGCGCTCTGCGAACAGTCGCTGCGCAACCTGCGCACCGAGTGCATCGACCTATACTACCTGCACCGCTGGGACAAACGCGTGCCCATCGAAGATTCCGTCGGTGCGCTGGCCGATCTGCTGCGCGCCGGCAAGATTCGCGCGATCGGCCTGTCGGAAGTCGGGGCAGCGACGCTGCGCCGGGCGCACGCGGTGCATCCAATCGCGGCCCTGCAGTCCGAATATTCGCTGTGCACGCGCAATCCCGAAGTCGCGGTGCTGGAGGAATGCCGCACGCTCGGCATCGCATTCGTCGCGTTCAGCCCGCTCGGACGCGGAATCCTGACCGGCGCGCTGACGGACAACGCCGCGTTCTGCGCCTCCGACCTGCGGCGCACTTTTCCCAGGTTTCAAAGCCCCCATTTCGAGGAGAACCTGCGCATCGTCGCACCCCTCGAGGCCCTCGCGGCCGCCGCGGGCTGCTCCCGCGCGCAGCTCGCACTGGCGTGGGTCCTGGCGCGGGCCCCGCACACGCTGGTGATCCCGGGTACTACAAAGGAGGAACACCTCACAGAAAACTGTGGCGCCGACACGATTCGTGTGCCCGCCGCCACGCTCGCGGCCCTGGAGGCCCTGTGGCCCCCCGGGCGGGCCTCCGGTGCGCGTTATCCGCCTGCGACAGACGCGGAGAACGATACGGAGAACATTGGTCAAAATCGCTGAATCGTATAGGCTTGCGACCCCATGCTTGCTCCCAAACCGACCGAATCCGTACGCGCGGATGCTCGTAAAACCGTGCGCATCGCCATGCAGGAATACCTGCGCCGTCAATCGTGGCTTCCGGGCGTATCACGCCTGCTGCTCGATCTCGCCTTCCTCGGCATGTGCATCGCCGGCGCGTGCTATTTCGACAGCTGGTGGGCGAAGAGCCTCATGGTCATTCCGGGTTCCATCGCCATCGCGCGTCTGTTCGTCATCGGTCACGACGCCTGTCATGGCAGCTTCACGCGCTACGACTGGCTCAACAAGGTCATTGGCCGCATCGCCTTCCTTCCTTCGCTCACGCCGTTCTCGCTCTGGGACGTCGGCCACAATGTCGCGCATCACGGCTTCACCAACCTCAAGGGTCGCGACCAGGTGTGGGTGCCGATGTCGGCGGAGGAGTGGCAGAACGCCTCGAAGGGCCGGCGCATGCTCGAGCGCATCTATCGCTCGGGATTCGGCCAGGGCCTCTACTACCTCATCGAGATGTGGTGGAAGAAGCTGATCCTGCCGACCAAGAAACACGTCGGCGTGCGCCGCGCGATCTTCTGGTGGGACAACCTGCTGGTGCTCGGAGTCGGTGCGGTGTGGATCGCCGCGCTGGTGCTCTGGGCCGTGTATGACGATCACTCGATCACGTGGACGCTGCTCGGCGGCTTCGTGCTGCCGTTCCTCGCGTTCAACTGCATCATGGGCTGGGTCATCTACGTGCAGCACACGCCTCCGGAAGTGGCGTGGTTCGACAAGCGCGACGAGTGGCAGAAGCGCCTGGGCTTCATCACCACGACGGTCAATGTCGTCGTGCCGAAGCGCCTGGGCCAGATCCTGCACGACATCCTCGAGCACGGCGCACACCACGTGAACACCGGCGTGCCGCTGTACCGCCTGCGCGCCGCGCAGGCTGCGTTGAAGAACGCGGTGCCGCAGCTCGCGCGCACCTACGTGCTCAACTGGAAGCGCTACTGGGCCACGGTGCGCACCTGCAAGCTGTACGACTACGCCAACCATCGCTGGCTCGACTTCAAGGGTCGCGTCACCGCGGCGCCGCTGTTCCCCGAGTCGGTTCCGGCCTGAACTGCCCGCGCGGGCGGCGGAGTCGCTTGACTCTGCCGTAACGTGAATGCCCAGGCTGGGCGCTCCCTCACACAGGAGCGTCCCATGCTGAAGATCCACGGCGTCCCCTTCTCGGCGCACACCCGCAAGGTCGTCATCGCGGCGATCGAAAAGAACATCCGGTACGAAATCGTGCCGGTGATCCCGCTCACGCCGCCCGCGGGCTGGACGGAGCTGAGCGCGCTCGGGCTCATCCCGGCCATCGTCGACTCCACGGCCGACGGCGATTTCCCGCTGGCCGATTCTTCGGTGATCTGCCAATACCTCGACCGCGCCTACGGCGGCGCATCCCTGTACCCCGGCGACGCGCGCCAGTACGCGCGGGTGCTGTGGATAGAGGAATTCGTCGACGGCGGCACGGCGCCGCACGTGCTGCGCGGCCTGCTCATGCAGCGCGTATTCGCGCCGAAGTTCCTGGACAAGGCGCCCGACGAGGCGCTGATCCGCGAATCGCTGACGCGCATGATCCCGGCGCGCTTCGGCTACCTCGAGAAGGCGCTCACCGGGGACTGGTTCGTCGCCAACACCTTCTCCATGGCCGACGTCACCGTCGCGTCGATCCTCATCAACTATCACTTCGCCGGCGAGTCGCTGGATGTGGCTAGCTACCCGAAGCTGCGCGCGTTTCTCGCCCGGGCCCTGGCACGGCCCTCGTTCCGCCAGGCTGTGCAGGCGGAGGCGCCGGCGGCACAATCGATCGGCGCGCTCGACCTGCGCGTGTACCAGATGGCGGCCTGAGTCATGTTCAAGATCGGCGAGTTCTCGCGCATCGCGCGGGTATCGGCGCGGCTGTTGAGGTTTTACGACGAGATCGGGTTGCTCGCGCCCGGCGTCGTGGACCCGTCCACCGGCTACCGGTACTACACGTCCTCGCAGCTCGTGCGCCTGAACCGCATCCTGGTGCTCAAGGAGCTGGGGCTGTCGCTCGAGCAGATCGGCGCGGTCATCGACTCCGCCGCCTCCGCGGCCGAGCTGCGCGCGATGCTGCTGGTGCGGCGCGCCGACGCGGAGCGCGCGCTGACCGAGGAGGCCGCGCGCCTGAAGTTGATCGAGTCGCGCATCGCGCAGCTCGACGCGGGCGCGGCGCCGCTCGACGACGTGCTGATCCGCGCCGAGCCCGCGCACCCCGTGCTCACGGTGCGCGACACGGTGCCGTCGTTCGTGGCGGCGCGCGAGATCATCGGCGAGCTCGCGCGTGAAGTCCCCCGCGTCCTGCCGCGCGCGGCGCTGGGCCCGCTCGTCGGCATCGCGCACTCGGCCGAGTTCGAGCCGGATGCCATCGACGTCGAGCTCGGGTTCGTGTTGCCGGCGGATGCGGCGCAGAAGCTGCCGGTGACGCTGCCCACCATCGGGGGCCGCGTGCTCGCCCTGCGCGAGCTGCCCGCCGCCGCGCACATGGCGGTGTGTGTGCGCGTCGGACTGCCCGAGCACGCGCACCTCATCACCGCCCGGATCGGCCGTTTCGTCGAGACGAACGGCTATCGCCTCGCCGGTCCGTCGCGCGAGGTATTCCTGAAGCCACCGCGTCCGGAACGCATGGAAGAATCCATCGTCGAGATGCAATTCCCGGTCGAGGCGGCGGGTTAGGCATAATCGCGACGGTCATTCGCGAGGCTGAGATGAATTCCAGGCAATTGCCGGCGTCGATGGGTTCGCTGTCGGGACGGGTCCTCGGCTGTCTGCTGCTCGCGGGCAGCGCGTTCGCGGCCAGGCCTGACCCGTCGATGACTTTGGCGCTGGCGGACGAAGCCGACGCGCGCAACTGGCCGGGCTACGGCCGCACGTACAACGAAACGCATTTCAGTCCGCTGGCCGAGATCAACCGCGACACGGTGTCGCGGCTGCGCCTGGCGTGGACGCTGAACCTCGACCTCGTCGGCAGCACGCAGTCCACGCCGCTCGCAGTCGATGGCGTGCTCTACCTCGCGGCCGGATACAGCATCGTGCACGCCGTCGATGCGAAGACCGGCAAACTGCTGTGGCGCGTCGACACCAACGCGCTGACGCTCGCGCAGGAAAAGCTGCGCGTCGGAGCGGGCATCCGCGGGCTCGCCTTTCGCAAGGGGCCCTTCGGCGAGGTGAAGGACGGCAAGAAGCGCGCCGCGGGCGCGCCGAACGAGGGGCAGTTGTACGTGGGCACGCACGACGGCCGCCTCGTGGCGCTCGACGCCGCGAAGGGCACCTACCTCTGGAGCAAGCAGATCCTCGGGCTCGACCGCACTTTCATCTCCGGCGCGCCGCGGCTGTGCGGGGAGCGCGTGCTCATCGGCTTCGGCGCGGGCGCGGGCGACAGTGCGCGCGGCTTCGTCACGGCCCGCGACGTCGTGACCGGCGAAGAGGCCTGGCGCTGGTATTCCGTGCCGGACGGCTGGATGGGCGGCGCGGCGTGGAATTCCATCGTCTGCGACCCGGAGAAAGGCCGCGCCTACGTCGGCACCGGCGAGGAGCGCGGCCCGCCGCACGCCGCCATCGCGGGCCAGCTGCCGCTCAGCGGCTCGGTGGTCGCCATCGATCTCGCGAACGGCCGGACGCTGTGGCAGCACCGGGACGACGCCGCGGGCGCGGCCACCGACGCGGGCCTCGACATCACGCTCGCCACGCTGGTCATCGACGGCGCGCCGCGCCGGGTGCTGCTGCACTCGCCGAAGGACGGCTGGTTCTACGTCATCGACCGCGACACCGGCCAGCGCATCTCCGCGCGCAAGCTCGAGCTCGGCGTGCACACGCTGGCGCCGCAGGCGTTCAGCCCGAAGAGCCGGCTGGTCTATCTACCCACGACGCAGTTCACGCCGCCCGCGCCGGGCACGTTCGCGGCCGCGGATGCCGCCGGCAGCTACCTCGTCGGCTGGGATCCGCTCAAACAAAGCGTGCAGTGGGCGCAGCGGACGCCCGGCGGCTTCGCCGGCGGCGTGCTCGCGACGGCGGGTGACCTGGTGTTCCAGGGGCAGGCCGACGGATATGTCATCGCCTACACCGCCGAAGGCAAGAAGGCCTGGCAGTCCTACGTCGCGAGCGCGGCGCTCGGCACGCCCATCTCGTTCGCCATCGCCAACAAGCAGTATCTCGCGATCCTCGTCGGGCCGCCGGCGGGTTCGGCTGCGAACATCGGTGCGCCGGCGGCAAAATTCGGCTGGGACTCGCGGTTGCATCCGCGCCGGCTGCTGGCGTTCACGCTCGACGGCACGGCGGAGCTGCCGGCCACGCCACCGCCGACGCCGGCGCAGCCGCTCGACGGCCCCGACATGGATGTCGATGAGGCGCTGGCGAAGCAGGGCGCGGAACGCTACTCGGCCTGCCAGTGGTGTCACGGCGCGGGCGCGGTTTCCGGCGGCATGGCACCCGATCTGCGCGCCTCGACCGTGCCGCTCGATGCGGCGAAGTTCACGACCATCGTGAAGGGCGGCGTCGAGCTGCGCGGCATGCCGAAGTTCGAAGAGCTCAGCGCGGGCGATCTCGAATCGCTGCGGCATTTCATCCGCGCCCGGGCGCGAGTGGATTCGCGGCCCAACGGGGTCGCGCCGCCGCCGCCCGCGCCGCCCGAGCAGAAGCCGGTCGAGAAGCCCGAAGAACCCAAACCGCCGCCGGGCTCGCTGCAGTCCGAGGGCGTCCCGCCGCCGCAGTGAGCGCGGCGGCGGACGCAGCCGCGCCGCTGGCCGACGTGGCGGGCAAGGTCGCGTTCGTCACGGGTGGCTCGAGCGGCGTCGGTCTCGGCATGGCGCGCGCGTTTCTCGCCGCCGGCATGAAAGTCGCCTTCACCTGGCGCCGCTCCGCCCACCGGGACGAGGCCCTGGCTTTGCTAGGCGCCGACGCCGCCGTGCATGCCATCGAGCTCGATGTCACCGACCGCACCGCGTTCGCGCGCGCCGCCGACGAAGCGGAGCGCGTCTTCGGGCGCGTGCACCTGTTGGCATGCAACGCCGGCGTCGGCATCCGCGCCGGTGCCGCCGAGGCGTCGTTCAACGACTGGGACTGGGGGCTCGGCGTCAACCTCGGCGGCGTCGTGAACGGAATCGCAACGCTGCTGCCGCGCATGCGCGCGCACGGCGAGGGCGCGCACGTGCTCGCGACCGCCTCGGTGGCGGGGCTGGCGGTGGGCGGCAGGCTCGGTGTGTATGCGACGGCGAAATTCGCCGTCGTCGGGCTGATGGAATCGTTGCGCGAGGAGCTCGCGGACCAGCACGTGGGCGTGTCGGTGTTCTGTCCGGGCTTCGTGCGTTCGAACCTGGTCGAGACCGAACGTCTGCGGCCGGCGCGGTTCGCCAACGAGGCGGCGAAGGCGAGCACCACGGCGTATTCCGCGCAGGAGGAAGCGGTGTTCCGCAAGCTCATGGTGCTGGGGCTCGATCCGCTGGCGGCCGGTGAGCGCGTGCTCGACGGCGTCCGGCGCAACGAGCTGTACATACTCACACATGCCGAGTTCGCGCCGCTGGTGCGCGCGCGCATGGACGCCCTGATGGCGTCGTTCCCGCGCGACGGCGCGCCGCGCGGCCGCGCCGAAGCCGCGAAAAAATTCATGGCCGACATCTATGTGCGCGAGCGCGCGCGGCGCGAGTAGACTGACGCCGGCTGGCAGGCAGGAAGATCCGGGGAGGCACCATGAAGTCGCTCAAGGTATCCGTCGTTCTCGTCGCAGCGCTGGCTGCAGCCGGCTGCACGTACTACCGCACGCCGGGCGAGGGCATCTCCATCGCCACGATCACCGATGCCGACATCGTCGAGGCGATGAAGCGTGTGCCCGCCGCAACTTTTCCCGCCCGCCTCGCCGTCGTGCGCGTGCAGGCATCGAACTACTCGTCGTACACGGCGCAGGGATACGGCACCGGCCGGTTCAGCGTCCTCACCACGCGCGACATCGAGACCGAGGCGGACTTCGCCCGGCTCGGCGTGCTGCCGGGCATCGCGGCCCTGGCCACGATGAACCGGCTGCTGCTGCCGGGCTCGCTCGACTCGGCCCGCGACATGCGCATCGCGGCGGCCCAGCTCAAGGCCGACATCGTGATGCTGTACACCATCGACACCAGCTTCCGCACCGATACCACGCAGATCGGGCCGCTGCAGCTCGTGAGCCTGGGTTTCTTCCCGAACAAGAAGGCCAAGGTGCAGAGCACCTGCGCGGTGGCGTTCATCGATACGCGCACCGGGTTCATATACGGAGTGGCCGAGTCGACCGCCGTGGACGACCAGCGCTCGGACCTGTGGAACAAGGAGGAGGCCATCGAGAAGGCCCGCGTCCGTGCGGAGCGCGCTGCGTTCACGGGCGCGCTGGGCGAGGTAGAGAAGGTCTGGCCATCCATCGTCGCGGCGCACGGCGGTGCCTCGTCGGGTGCCGTTTCCGCGACTCCGACACCCTGAGGGTATTCACAGGGTGGGGTAACCGGGTGGGCCATATATATGTATGGACCCCAGCAGCCTGAAGGACTTACCTAGGGTTGTGACCCAGCGCAGGATCCTGCAAATACCCCTTGCACGGGGCCGAGCGGGGCTGTGCCGATTCGAGTACATTTGCGCCCCGTTTCTCCCCCGAATTCAACGGAATCATGCCGGGACACACCAAGGCCGCGCTCATCTGCGGATCCGTCGCGTACGACACCATCATGGTGTTCCCCGACCGTTTCCGGATGCACATCCTGCCGGACAAGCTGCACATGCTGAACGTCGCGTTCCTCGTGCCGCAGATGCGGCGCGAGTTCGGCGGCTGCGCGGGCAACATCGCGTACAACATGAAACTGCTGGGCGACCTGGGCTATCCCATGGGCGGCATCGGCTCGGACTTCGGCCCATACCACGAGTGGATGCTCAAGCAGGGCATGTCCGAGAAGTACCTCGTGAGCATTCCGGATGAGCACTGCGCGCAG
This sequence comes from Steroidobacteraceae bacterium, assembly GCA_044871085.1. Taxonomy (GTDB): domain Bacteria; phylum Pseudomonadota; class Gammaproteobacteria; order Steroidobacterales; family Steroidobacteraceae; genus CADEED01. The sequence continues at coordinate 8,014 of JBIOZI010000173.1, forward strand.
GCGTTCATCACCACCGATCTCGATTCGAATCAGATCACCGCGTTCCACCCGGGCGCGATGAACCATTCCTGGAAGATCAAGGTGCCGCCGCACGACGGCATCTCCATCGGCGTCATCGCCCCGGACAGCCGCGAGGGCATGCTGCAGCACGCCGAGCAGTTCAAGGCGGCCAACATCCCATTCATCTTCGATCCGGGCCAGGCGATGCCGCTGTTCGAGGGCGAGGACTTCCGCCGCTTCATCTCGATCGCCGACTGGCTCGCCCTGAACGACTACGAGTGGGCGCTGCTGCAGGAGCGTACCGGCTGGAGCGCCGCGGACTGCACGAAGCATGTGAAGGCGCTGATCATCACGCGCGGCGGCGAAGGCTCGGACATCCACACCCGCGGCAAGGTGCACCACATCCCCTGCGCGAAAGCGCGCGAGGTGGTGGATCCCACGGGTTGCGGCGACGCTTATCGCGCCGGCCTCATCCACGGCATTCTCCACGGTCTCGACTGGGAGACCACCGGCCGCATCGCCTCGCTCATGGGCGCGCTCAAGATCGCGGTGCGCGGGACGCAAAACCACCAATTCACGCGGGCCGAGTTCGAGAACGAATACTCGGCCGCCTTCGGTGAGCCGCTCGTTCCCATGACGAGTCGGGCGGCCAGTTAGAACGGACACGATTTTCAACGCGAGGTAGAGATGAGCAGTTTCCTTTTCACATCCGAGTCGGTCTCGGAAGGCCACCCGGACAAGGTCGCGGACCAGATCTCCGACGCCGTGCTCGACGCGCTGCTCGCGCAGGACAAACATTCGCGCGTCGGCGCCGAAACGCTGTGCAACACGGGGCTCGTGGTGCTCGCCGGCGAGATCACGTCCAAGGCCGTGGTCGACTTCCACCAGATCACGCGCGACACCATCAAGAACATCGGCTACGACAACACCGATTACGGCATCGACTACAAGGGTTGCGCCGTGCTGGTGGCGTACGACAAGCAGTCGCCCGACATCGCGCAGGGCGTCGACGAAGGCAAGGGCCTGAACCTCGAGCAGGGCGCCGGCGACCAGGGAATGATGTTCGGCTACGCCTGCACCGAGACGGAAGGTCTCATGCCGCTGCCCATCTACCTGTCGCACCGGCTGGTGGAGAAGCAGGCCCAATTGCGCAAGAACGGCAAGCTCAAGTGGCTGCGCCCCGATGCGAAGTCGCAGGTCACGGTGAAGTACGTCGACGGCAAGCCGTCGGAGATCGACACCATCGTGTTGTCGACCCAGCATCACCCCGAAGTCGAGCACAAGTACATCGAGCAGGCGGTGATCGAAGAGATCATCAAGCCCGTGCTGGCCGGGCAGACTCTCGGCAAGAACATCAAGTATCTGGTCAACCCGACCGGCCGGTTCGTCATCGGCGGTCCGCAGGGCGACTGCGGCCTGACCGGCCGCAAGATCATCGTCGATACCTACGGCGGCGCGGCGCCGCACGGCGGTGGCGCGTTCTCCGGCAAGGACCCCTCGAAGGTCGACCGCTCGGCCGCCTATGCGGCGCGCTACGTCGCCAAGAACATCGTCGCCGCTGGGCTCGCGAGCAAGTGCCAGGTGCAGATCTCCTACGCCATCGGCGTGGCCCAGCCCACGTCGGTGATGGTCACCACGTTCGGCACCGGCAAGGTGTCCGACGAGCGCCTCGAGGCGTTGGTGCGCCAGCATTTCGACCTGCGTCCCAAGGGCATCGTGCAGATGCTCGACCTGCTGCGCCCGATCTACTTCAAGACCGCCGCCTACGGCCACTTCGGCCGCAACGAGCCGGAGTTCACCTGGGAGAAGACGGACAAGGCGGCCGTGCTGGCGGCGGACGCCGGGGCGCGCAAGACGGCCTGAGGCAATGAAGGTCTTCGGCGCATCCCCGGTATTGCGCGTCGCGAACCTGGCCGGCGCGCTAGCGTTCTACCGGGACGTGCTGGGGTTCGCGGTGGAATTCGAGTACCCGGACTACGCCGGCGTGAGTCTCGACCATGCCGGGCTGCACCTGAGCCTGGCGGTGTCCGGGAAACCCGCAGGCACCGGCGCGGTCTACATTTTCTGCGACGAGGTCGACGCGTATTTCGGTACTATTCGCGCGCGTGGGGCGGCGCCGGAGCGCGACCCGGCCGATCAGATCTACGCGATGCGGGATTTCTCGATCTGCGACGCCGACGGCAATCGACTGACGTTCGGGTGCAGCGTCGCGAAAGAGGAGCCCGCGAAGAGTTGAGTTGATTCCGCGTGCCGAGGAGCGCTGCAGCGTCGTCCGACGCGAGGCTCGGCAACAGCGGTGGTTCAGGACAACGGCGCTCTCTAACGACTGAATAGAGAGGTATCTATGAATGCTGTTGTGAAGCCCGATTCGGGCAAAGACTACGTCATCGCCGACATCAAGCTCGCCGATTGGGGCCGCAAGGAGCTCAACATCGCCGAGGGTGAGATGCCCGGCCTGATGGCGATCCGTGAGGAATATTCCAAGAGCCAGCCGCTGGCCGGCGCCCGCATCACGGGCTCGCTGCACATGACCATCCAGACCGCGGTGCTCATCGAGACCCTGCAGGCGCTGGGCGCGAAGGTGCGCTGGGCCTCGTGCAACATCTTCTCCACGCAGGATCACGCCGCCGCGGCCATTGCCGTGAAGGGCACTCCGGTGTTCGCGGTGAAGGGCGAGTCGCTCAAGGACTACTGGGACTACACCCATCGCATCTTCGAGTGGCCGGATGGCAGCTTTTCCAACATGATCCTCGACGACGGCGGCGACGCCACGCTGCTGCTGCACCTCGGCACCAAGGCCGAGAAAGACCTCGGCGTGCTCGCGAGCCCCGGCAGCGACGAGGAGATCGAGCTGTTCAATGCCATCAAGGCGACCCTCAAGCGCGACCCGAAGTGGTATTCCACGCGCCTCAAGCAGATCAAAGGCGTCACGGAAGAAACCACCACCGGCGTGCATCGCCTGTACGACATGCACAAGCGCGGCGAGCTCGCGTTTCCGGCCATCAACGTCAACGACTCGGTGACCAAGAGCAAGTTCGACAACCTCTACGGTTGCCGTGAGTCCCTCGTGGATGCCATCAAGCGCGCCACCGACGTCATGGTGGCCGGCAAGATCGCGGTGGTCTGCGGCTACGGCGACGTGGGCAAGGGTTCGGCGCAGGCGCTGCGCGCGCTGTCGGCGCAGGTCTGGGTGACGGAGATCGATCCGATCTGCGCGCTGCAGGCGGCGATGGAAGGCTATCGCGTGGTGACGATGGAATACGCGGCCGACAAGGCCGACATCTTCGTGACTGCCACGGGCAACTTCCACGTGATCACGCACGACCACATGAAGCGCATGAAGAACAACGCCATCGTCTGCAACATCGGGCACTTCGACAACGAGATCGATTGCGCCTCGCTGAAGCAGTACAAGTGGGAGAACATCAAGCCGCAGGTCGATCACATCATCTTCCCGGACGGCAAACGCATCATCCTGCTGGCCGAGGGGCGTCTCGTGAACCTCGGCTGCGGCACGGGCCACCCGAGCTACGT
>JBIOZI010000174.1:0-4083 GCA_044871085.1 Steroidobacteraceae bacterium
CTGACGCCTGTCGTAAGAGGTCTGACCCCATTTGCTAGGAAACGAGGAATGTCCCCTTTTCCGCCAGAGAACAAGAATGAACTTCAACACCATGCTCTACGCGCTCGGCGCCCTCCTGCTGGGGGCCGTCGGCATCTGCTTCCATGATTTCGCGCTGCAATGGCAGCCGGTGCCGGCCGGGCTCGCGATGCGCACGCCGCTCGCGTACGCCAGCGGCCTGCTGCTCATGGTCGGCGGCGCGGCCATCCTCACGCGTCGCGGCGAGCGCGGCGGAGCGCTGCTGCTGGCGGCGTTCTACGGCGTATGGGTGGTTTTCCTGCACGGCCCGCTCGCGTTCGCCAACCCCGGGGCGCTGTACCGCTGGAACGGCGTCGCCGAGATCGCGTTCCTGGTCGCGGGCGGCATCGCGCTGTTCGCGACCGGCGCGCGCGGCATGCGCGGCACGCTCACGACCATCGCGCGGTTGCTGGCCGGCGCGTGCGCGGTATCGTTCGGCAGCACGCACCTGGTGTATCTCAAGGAGACCGCGGCCTTCGTGCCGGCGTGGATTCCACCCAACCAGACGTTCTGGGCGGTCGCCACCGGCGTGGGCTACATCGCCGCGGGCATCGCGCTGCTGACGCGCCTGCAGCTGCGGCTCGCCGCGCCGCTGCTCGCCGCGATGATGGCGTCATTCGTCCTCCTGGTGCACATCCCGCGCGTCGTCGCCTCGCCCGGCGTGCACGCCGAGTGGATCATGGTCGCCATCGCGAGCGCCTTGACGGGCGCCGCCTGGCTGATCCGCAAGTACGCCCCGTGACCGAAGAGCCGCCCGATCCGTCGCTCGCGCCGGTGGTGGTGCCGCACACGGAGCTGTCGCCCGACGCGCTCACCGGGGTCATAGAGTCGTTCGTGCTGCGCGAGGGCACGGACTACGGCGAGCGCGACGTCTCCTTCGAAACCAAGGTGTTGCAGGTGCGGCGCCAGCTCGAGCGGCGCGAGGCCGAGATCGTCTTCGACCCGCAGAGCAGCAGCATCGCGATCGTGCTGCGCAGGTGAGCTCCGGCCGGACCCGGTCTAACCACCGCGCCGCCATGGCGGGGAACGCGACACCGGCCTAAGGGCGCCGCAGCCGCGCCGCCGCGCTGGCAAACTACCCGCGAGCTGCGCTAGCGTCGCCGCCGATATCCCAAACTACCGGATACGGAGCGTCCCCATGATCATCTCCAGGCTCATCGCGAGCACCTTGTTAGCCGGCGGCGCGGCCGCCGCCGCCGGCACGGTACACGTCGCCAACACCGGCGTGGATTCTCCCGCCTGCGGCAGCTTCGCGGCGCCGTGCCGCACCATCGGCCGGGGCGTGCAGGCCGCGCGCGCCGGCGACACCGTGCTGGTGCGCCCGGGCATCTACGGCGACATCGATCGCGACGGCGTGCTCGGCGGAGCGGGCGAGGAGACCCCGGCCGGCATCGGCACGTTGCACGTCGCCAAGCCGGTGAAGATCCTGTCGACGGACGGCGCCCTGGCCACCGTCATCGTCGGCGGTGCGCGCGAGGCCGTGGTCGAGATCGCCAGCAACAACGTGACGTTCGGCGGCGTGGACGAGGGCTTCACCATCGCCGCGCGCCAGAGCAATGGAATCTCCACCGACGACCGCACCAACGTGCGCATCTGCGGCAACGTCATCTCGGGCTCGATGTTCAGCGGCGTCGTCGTGAACTCCGGCGGCATCGTCGAGATCAGCGACAACGTCGTGCACGACAACGCCATCGCGGGCATCGCCACGCGCGCCCGGCTCGAGACCCAGCGGGTGCTCGTGCGCCGGAACAAGGTGTATTCGAACGGCACGGGCATCGCGACCGGACCGTTCGGCGGCGCCGAGATCTCGTTCAACGAGGTCTCCAACAATTCCATCGTCGGCCTCGCGGTGACCTTCGCGCCGACGCTGGTCTACCGCAATGTCGTGGTCGCGAATGGCTTCGGCATATCCGCGGGCTCGTTCGGCCTGGGAGCCCCGCCCAGCGCCGGGCCCAACTTCGTGCGCAACACCATCATCGCGAATCGCCAGTACGGAATGGAGCTGGGCGGCGGCCCGGTGCACGCCACCTTGCGCGAGAACAATTTCTACGCCAACGGGCTCGCGCCGGGGATCTTCGCGAACTGCGCCATCCACGGCGTGTCGGGTGTGCCGATCGACGCGGCCGGCAGCTACTGGGGCGCGGCCACCGGCCCGGGCGCGGACCCGGCGGATTCGAGCTGCGGCGTCGACCCGGTGATCACGACGCCGTTCGCCAGCCGTCCAAACTAACTAGCCGGAACCAAACCACCAGCAAGACGCAGGGAGCAACCATGAGCACCCGGAAGGCCATTCGAAAAACCACTGTCGCCGGTATCCTGTTCGTCATCCCGGCGGCCTGGGCCGCGGCCGGCACCATACACGTCGCCAACAACGGCACGGATACGTCCACGTGCGGCAGTTTCGCGGCGCCGTGCCGCTCGATCGGGCGCGGGGTGAACCACGCCCTCGCCGGCGACACCGTGCTGGTGCAGCCCGGCCGCTACGGCGATCTCAACCGCGACGGCCTGCTCGGCGGCCACGGTGAGGAGCTTTCGTTTCCGTTCAACACCGCCGCGCTGCGCATCTCGAGGCCGGTCAAGATACTTTCCACCCATGGCGCGGTGGTCACGGTCATCGAAGGCAGCCGCGCGCTCCAGTCCGTGGTCGAGATCGCGAGCAGCAACGCCACCTTTGGCGGCCTGGACGAAGGCTTCACGCTCGTCGGCGGCAGGGACTACGGGCTGTTCACCGACGGCTTCGACAACGTGCGCATCAGCGGCAACATCGTCACGGGTGCGCCTTCGTCCGGGATGCTGGTCATCTCGGCGGGAATCATCGAGGTCAGCGACAACGTCGCGCACGACAACCCGCTCAACGGCATCTCCGCGGTCAGCAGGATCGAGAACGGCCACGTGCTCGTGCGGCGTAACAAGGTGTATTCGAACGGCGCCGCGGGCATCTCCGTGGCCTTCCTCGGCAGCCACGAGGTCTCGTTCAACGAGAGCTCGAACAACGGCGTCGGGATATCCGTCGATCACCGGCCCACGCTGGTCTTCCGCAACCTCGTCACCGGCAACGGCACCGGCATACTCGCGGCCTCGTTCACGCCCGGGACTACGCCGGTCGCCGGTCCGCTGCTCCTGCGCAATACCATCATCGGCAGCATCGAAGCCGGCATCCAGCTGAGCCCGGCGCCGGTGCGCGTGACGCTGCGAGAGAACAACTTCTATGGCAACGGGGCCGCGGGCAATTTCTTCGCGAACTGCGCCGTCGCCAATGTGAGCAATGCGCCCGTCAACGCCGCTAACAGCTACTGGGGCTCGCCGACCGGTCCGGGCGTGGACCCTGCCGACGTCGGCTGCGGCAGCGATCCGGTGGTGACGATGCCGTTCGCGAGCGTGCCCTACTGACAGTCGATTTCGCCGGCGCCGGCGGAGCCTCGCGGGCCCGTACGGCGCGTCACATGGCGAGCAACGGGAATTTCGAATCGCTTCGCGCTGTGTGTGCCGGCTGCATGGGCGAGGTGGCACGGACCGATCGACAGCCCGACCCAACAACCCGAAGCTCGCAACCGATCGCAGCGTTTGTGTACATTGCGGCGACGTCCATGCCTTGGGAGGGGCGCGAACGTATGCCTGACCGCGAGATTGGCTGGCGCGACAAGCTGCGCTATCGCTTCGAGAACACGCTTTCCAAGGGCACCAGCGCCATCATCGGCTGGCTGGCGCTGCTGTCCATCGCCATCGTCGCACTGGCCGCGCTCATCCTCGCGGTGATGCGCGTCGGGCAGGACCCGCAAGACCACGAGCATCCCTTCGGGTTCTTCGAAGGCGCCTGGCAGGCGATGCTGCGCACGCTCGATCCCGGTGTGTTCGCCGCGGATTCGGGCTGGAAGCTGCGCCTGCTCATGCTGATGGTGACCATCGGCGGCATCTTCATCGTGTCCATCCTCATCGGCACCATCACCTCGGGCCTCGAGTCGCGCCTCGCCGAGCTGCGCAAGGGCCGCTCGCGCGTCATAGAGAATCACTTCACGCTCATCCTCG
>JBIOZI010000175.1:0-7176 GCA_044871085.1 Steroidobacteraceae bacterium
TGGCTGCTGTCCCTGCAGTATTCCCCGGAAAGAGGCGAGCGCCCGGAGGGTTTCGACGCCGGGCGCTGCCGCGACCTCGTGCGGCGCGGTGCGGGAAATCTCGACGTGCGCGCGGATCTCGTCGACGCACGTCCGTGGGAGGCCGCGGCCTGCGTCGCGGACCGCTTCCAGGCCGGCCGCTGCTTCATCATCGGCGATGCGGCGCATCTCATGCCGCCCACGGGCGCGTTCGGCGGCAATTCCGGCATCCACGATGCGCACAATCTCGCGTGGAAGCTCGCGCATTTCCTGCATCGCGGCGCATCGCCGAAGTTGTTGGAGACCTTCGACGTCGAGCGCCGGCCCGTGATCCGGTCGACGCTCGACCAGGCGCTGGCGCGCCTGGTGCGCTGGTTCAAAGATCTCGGTGGCCGCATTCCGCAGACCGTCGAAGCCGTGGCGGACTACGACGTGGTCTTCGGCCAGCGCTACGCGCAGGGCGCGCTCCTGCCGGAATCCGCGGCGGTGGACGCGCCGTTCGCCGCGCACGGCAGCCTCTCGGGCCTGCCCGGCACGCGTGTGCCGCATCGCGTGCTGGTGCACGCGGGGAAGAGAACTTCGACGCTCGATCTGTTCGATCGCGATCTGGTGCTGCTGGCCGCGCCCGGCTCTGCGTGGCGTGCGGCGGCGGCGCAACCGTTTGCGAGCGGTGCGAAACTGCGGTACGTCGAGCTCGCGGATCTCGAAACCCTGGGTATCGGGCCGGATGGAGCCGTGCTCGTGCGGCCCGACGGCTTCGTCGCCTGGCGCGCGCGCCGCCGGACCGCCGATCCCGCGGCGGCGCTGCGCGGCGTGTTCGACACCCTGGGCTTCACCCCGGACCGATCGAGCAACGAAACATTCGCGGCTCAGGCGGCCACGAATTCGTCCTGATCGTTCATGAGGCGGTTGAGCAGCACGCGCGCCTTGTGCCAGTCGCGTTGCACCGTGCGCTCGGACACCTCGAACATCCGCGCAATCTCGGTAAACGAAAAACCGCAGAAGAACTCGAGATCGACGCATTCCGCCAGCCGCTGGTCGACTTTTTCCAGCGCGTCGAGCGCGCCGCTCAACTGCGCGACCAGGCCGTCGTCCGTCTCGGCCTCGGGCAGGTTGGAGTGCAGCGAGACGATCTCGAACTCGCCGCCGCGCTTGCGCGCCCGCCGCCGCCGGACATAGTCGATGACGCTGCCGCGCATCGCACGCGATGCGTACACCATGAAGCGCGATCTGTGGAAATACGGCAGGGCGGCGATGAGTGAGCGTACCGCGCCACGTTCGAGCAATTCGAACCGATAACCCGATGCCAGCGGCGCGCTCGGCGCTAAGCGCTGGAGATCCGCGGCGGTCATCCAGCGGTCCTGTCGAGCGCCAGCACCGCCGCCATCTGCTCGCGCAACACGTTCTTGCGGATCTTGCCGGTAACCGTCATTGGAAACGCCGCGAGGAAGTGTACGTACCGCGGCACCTTGTAATGCGCAATCTGTCCGTGGCAGAACGCGCGAATGTCCTCGACGCTCGCTTGCATGTTGGGCCGCAGGACCACACAGGCGCACAGCTCCTCGCCGTACAACGCGTCGGGCACACCCACGCACTGCACGTCGAGTATCTTGGGATGTCGATACAGGAATTCCTCGACCTCGCGCGGGTAGATGTTTTCTCCGCCGCGAATCACCATGTCCTTGGAGCGCCCGACGATGTTGCAATAGCCGCGTTCGTCGAGGGTCGCGAGGTCGCCGGTGTGCATCCAGCCGGCCGCATCGATGGCTTCGCGCGTTCGCTGCTCGTCGCCCCAGTAGCCGCGCATCACGAGATAGCCGCGCGTGAGCAGCTCCCCGGTGACGCCGCGCGGCACCGTGCGCCCGTTTTCGTCGACCACCTTCGCCTCCACGTGCGGCTGGACCCGGCCCACCGTGGTGACGCGCAGATCGATGGGGTCATCGACCGCGCACTGAAACGAAACCGGAGATGTCTCCGTCATGCCGTACACGATGGTCACCTCCTGCATGTGCATGCGCTCGATGACACTGGTCATCACCGACATCGGGCAGGGCGCGCCGCCCATGGCGCCGGTACGCAGGCTCGTGAGGTCGAAATCCTCGAACCGCGCGTGATCGAGCAGCGAGATGAACATGGTCGGCACGCCATGCAACGCCGTGCAGCGCTCCGCTTGTACGGTCTCGAGCACCGCGGCCGCATTGAAGCTCTCGTCGGGGTACACCATCGTCGCGCCCTGCGTCATGCAGGCGAGATTTCCCGCCACCATGCCGAAGCAGTGATACAGCGGCACTGGAATGCACAGGCGATCGTGCTCGGTGAAACGCAGGGTCTGCGCGAAGACGCGCGCGTTGTTGAGAATATTGTGATGCGTCAGCGTCGCACCTTTCGGCGCGCCCGTCGTGCCGGAGGTGAATTGAATGTTGATGGGGTCGTCGCTCTGCAGCTGCCGGCCCAACGCATCCAGGCGCTGCAGCTCCGCCGGGGTCGGCGGTTGCAGCAGCCGGTCGAAGTTGAGCATGCCGGGCGTGTGCTCATTCCCCAGTCGAATCACCAGCTCCAGGGAAGGGAGGTTTGCCGCGCGCAGCCGGCCCGGCTCGCTGCCGGCGAGCTCCGGTGCGAGCTCGGACAGGATGCCTAGATAGTCGCTCGACTTGAACGACGGCGACAGCACCAGGGCCTTGCACTGCACGAGGTTCAACGCGTGTTCCAATTCCACGCGACGGTAGGCGGGGTTGATGTTGACCAGGATGAGCCCCGTCTTGGCGGTCGCGAATTGCGTCAGCAGCCACTCGGCATTGGTTTGCGACCAGATGCCGATGCGCTCGCCCGGCGCCAGGCCCAGCCGCATGAGCGCGACGGCCAGCGTGTCGACGCGAGCTGCCAGCTCGCGCCAGGTCCAGCGGATTTGCTGGTGACGGCACACCAGTGCCTCGCGGTCGGGGAACTTCGCCACGACCTGGTCGAAATAGATGCCGATGGTTTCTCCGCTCAGCGGGTGGTTGCTGCAGCCGTGAACGTAGCTGAGCTGGCTGGTATTCCGGTCGGAGGGGGGATGCATGGCAGTAACTGAAATCGTAGTGGCCAGCCGATCCCCACATCGGGGAGGGAATTCAGTGTAATCCGGCGTGAACCGCCACGTTGGGAGTTTCGTGTCCGCCCGCCGCGATGCAGCGCGGATCGATCCGCCCCCGAGCAGCACCAGGGCGAGGTCCTGTACATCGACCGGCTAACTACGCAATCGCCGCTGTGGCGGCGGCGATGAACTCGCGGCTACGCGACCGGCCTGGGCGAACGCGCCAGCCGCAGTGCATTGCCGGCGTAGATCAGCAGCCCCACCCAGATGAGCACGAAGCCGATCGCGCGCGCGGGCGCCAGCGGCTCGCCGAACACCACCAGGCCGCACACGAGCTGCATCGTCGGCGCGATGAACTGCAGCACACCCATGGTCGAGAACGGAACCTGGCGCGCGCCGAAGGCAAACAACACCAGCGGCACCGAGGTGAGGACACCGCCGACGAGCAGCAATGCCGTGACGAGGCCGCTCGAGTGGCCGAGCGTGCCCGTGCCCTGCACCTCGCACCAGATGAGGTAGCCGGCCGCGAACGGCACCAGCAGGATGGTTTCGACGGCGAGACCGGGCAGCGCGTCGATGCGCACCGTCTTGCGAATCAAACCGTAGAACGCGAACGACGAACCGACCATGAGCGCGATCCACGGCGGATGCCCCGCGATGATCGTGAGATACGCGACACCGGCGGCGGCGAAGGCGACCGCGGTCCACTGCGCCTTGTCCAGCCGCTCCGACAGCACGAAGATTCCCAGCAGCACGTTGAGCAGCGGGCCGATGAAATACGCCAGGCTCACCTCGAGCACGTGGCCGTGATTGACCGCCCACGCGAAGCCCACCCAGTTGACGGCGATGAAGGACGCGCTGCCCACGAGCCGGATGAGCACGCCCTCGCGTTTCACGGCCGCGCGCAATTTGCCGAGCTCCCCGCTGACGGCGAGCCATCCGAGCACGAACACGCAGGACCAGACGATGCGATGCGCGGTGATCTGCATCGCCGACACGTTCATGAGGCCGATGAGATAGAGCGGGAACAGGCCCCACGTGACGAACGCGGCAATCGCCGCCAGGTATCCGCGCCCTGCGGGCGCGGGCGCGGTGGCGAGCGCGGGCAGGGTCGGCGTTACCGCCGTGCTGGCGATGGAGCTGCGATTCATGTCGTGCATTGTGCGGAAAACCGTGCCGGATAGCGTCTACCGAACGAGAGACCTGCGCGTCATTCATCGGACGCGACGCTGATTCCAGCGCGCAGCGTGTTCGTGCGCAGCGCATGCGCCCTTGTACGGCAGGGACAGTCTGGACTACTTTCCAGCGATGACCGACGTTACCGGCCGTCCTGCGTCCGCCGCTGATCGCTTCATGCTGCTGCTGTTGCGTCCGACGCTTGCGGCCGTATTGCTGGTGCTGACGGCGCCGGCCGCGAGCCAGCAGCTGACCACCGCCGGTCAGCCGGCCGAGCTCAACATTCGCGTCGCCGGCAGGCATTCGGTGCGCATCACGCTCGAGCCGCTCGGCTTCAAAGATGAATTTCCGTTTTCACCGGGAGTGGCCGAACGAAGCTACCCGGCGCCGGCCATATCGCTGCGGACACTGGCCCATCCCATCCGCAAGAGAGTCGGGACGCTCGACGTCGAAGTACGTCCCGCGCCGCTCACCATCGTCGTGACGAACGCCGCGGGCGAGCGGGTGCAGGAGCTCGCGTTTCAAACGGACGGCAGTCTCGCGTTCGAGCTCGATGGCCACCCGGTGCTGGGGATGGGCGAGGGTGGGCCCCAGCCGGATCCCGGGCAGAACTGGCGCGAGCTGCCTATCCAGTTCGACCGCAGCGGAAAAATCGACGCCATGGAACCTCGCTGGCAGCGGGGCGCCTACGGATCGCGGAATCCGGTCGCCACGCTCATCGGCACCGGTGGGTGGGCGTTGTTCGTTCCCACTCCCTGGGCGCGCGTGGATCTCACCGATGGAGCGCGCGGCCTGCTGATTCCGCGCGTGCCGACGGCGGCGGATCTGCGTCCGCAGGACGAAGGCAACCAGGGCCAGGCGTACGCCAAGGGCATTCCGCCGGCCAGGTCTTACGTTGCCGGTCTCTTCGATCTGTTCGTGATCGATGCGCACGTGCCCGCCGAGCTGATGAAGGATTATTCGTCGATCACCGGGCCGGCTGCGATGCCGCCGAAGTGGGCGCTCGGGTACATGCAGTCCCACCGCACATTGGAAGACGATGCGCAGATGCTGCGCATCGTCGATACCTTCCGCACCAGGCAGATTCCCATCGATGCCGTCATCTACCTGGGGACGGGGTTCACTCCGCGCGGATGGAACACGCGCCAGCCGTCGTTCGACTTCAACCCGGAAGTTTTCAAGCGCGATCCCAAGGCCGTCCTCGCCGATCTTCACGCGCGGAACGTGCGGGTCGTCCTGCACATGGTGCCGTGGGATCGCGACAAACTACCGGCGTTCGACGACGCGCACATCCCCGGCTACTGGAAACAGCACGAAGGCCTGGTCCGCGCCGGCGTCGACGCGTTCTGGCCGGACGAAGGCGACTGGTTCGATCTCTTCGAACGGATCGAGCGCCATCGGATGTATTACCAGGGATCGCTGCTGACGACGCCGAACGTGCGGCCGTGGAGCCTGCATCGCAATGGCTATCCAGGCATCGCGCAATGGGGCGGATGGGTCTGGTCGGGAGACACGGACTCGTCCTGGAAGTCGCTCGAAGCGCAGGTGGCGGTGGGAATCAACCACTCGTTGAGCATCGGGCCGTACTGGGGGTCCGACATCGGCGGCTTCTTTCCGAGCTCGGAGCTCACCGGCGAGCTGTATGTCCGCTGGTTCCAGTTTGCCTCCTTCGTGCCGTCGTTTCGTGCGCACGGCCGCACCTGGTGGACGCGCCTGCCCTGGGGTTGGGGGCTCGGCGAGACCGGACCGCTGGAGAACGGCGGAGCGAGCGACCACATCGCGATGTCGGAGCTCGACAATCCCGCCATCGAGCCCATCGCCAGGAAATACGCCGAGCTGCGCTACCAGCTGCTGCCGTACGCATACACGCTGGCATACGAGGCGCGCACGACCGGCATGCCGCTCATCCGGGCCATGTGGCTCGAATTTCCCGGCGATCCCAAGGTGCGCGGCCTGGGCAGCCAGTACATGTGGGGCGGCGACCTGCTCGTCGCGCCGGTCTTCGAGAAGGGCGCGGCCAGCCGCACCGTCTATCTACCGAAGGGCAGGTGGTACGACTGGTGGACAAACGCGCCGGCGGACGGCGGCCGGATGATCGAACGGCCCGTGGATCTCGCGACGATGCCGCTCTACGTGCGGGCCGGCGCCATCATCCCATTCGACCCGGTGCGCCAGTACACGGGACAGCGGGTGGCCGGGCCCACGATACTCAGGATCTACCGCGGCGCGAATGGCAGTTTCACCCTCTATGACGACGATGGAATCAGCCAGGACTATCTACAGAGCAAGGCGTCCTGGATTCGCATGCAGTGGAACGACGCGGCGGGCTCGTTGACCCTCGAGCCCGGCGCCCCGCGCGGCGCCACGAATGTCGTGACGCCGCGGACATTCGCGGTGCGGCTGCTGCCGGAGGGCGTGGAAAAGACGATCCAGTACTCCGGGAAGGCGGTGACAGTCCGCGTGAATCGCCGCGGTCGCGGCTAGCGGACCCGCAGCACGATCTTCCCCAGCACGTGTCCCGCTTCCAGCCGCTCATGCGCTTTCGCCGCGTCCGCCAGCGGGAATTCGGCGGCGATCGGGATCTCGAATCTGCCTTTCCCGATGGCCGAATTCATGCGCGCGAACGCCGGCGCATCGTACGAGGCATCGTACGGAATGACGGTGACGCCGGCGCCCGCTTTGGGTTCGGGCTCGACGCCGTGCGGAAACGCCACGCGCCCGCCGGTGCGCAGCGCGGCGATGCAGCGTCCGAGCGCGTCGCCGCCCGCGAGCGCGAGGACCGCATCGACGCCCTTGGGCGCGAAGGCGCGCGCCGCCGCCGCGATGTCACCCTTGCGTCCATCGACCGCGGCGTCTGCGCCGAGCCGGCGCACCAGCGCGACGCCATCGTCTCCGGAAGCGGTCGCGAG
>JBIOZI010000176.1:0-7691 GCA_044871085.1 Steroidobacteraceae bacterium
ACCCGATTTTCACCCCCGGATTGCCACGCCGGGTCGCGGGCTCCACCGATCTGTTGGCCACCATCCGGCAGAAAGACGTGTTGCTGCATCACCCGTTCCACAGCTTCGGCCCGGTGATGGACTTCCTGCGCGGCGCCGCCGCCGATCCACGCGTGCTGGCCATCAAGCAGACCTTGTACCGCGCCGGCAACGAATCGCCGATCGTCGATGCGCTGGTCGCGGCCGCGCACTCCGGCAAGGACGTCACGGTCATCGTCGAGCTGCGCGCGCGCTTCGACGAAGAAGCCAACATCGAGCTGTCCAACCGGCTGCAGGAAGCGGGCGCGCACGTGATGTACGGCGTCGTCGGGTTCAAGACCCACGCCAAGATGTCGATGGTGGTACGTCGCGAGGCGGACGGACTGCGCCGCTACTGCCACCTCGGCACCGGCAACTATCACCCGCGCACGGCGCGCGGCTACACCGACTACAGCCTGTTCACCTGCGACACGGAGATCGGCCAGGACGTGCACGAGCTGTTCCTGCAGCTCACCAGCCTCACGCAGACGCCGCGCCTCACCAAACTGCTGCAGTCCCCGTTCGGAATGCACGAGAAGGTCATCGAGAAGATCGAGCGCGAGGCGGCGCACGCCGCGGCCGGCCGGCCGGGCCGCATCATCGCGAAGATGAACTCGCTGGTGGATCCGCAGGTCATCGAAGCTCTGTACCGCGCCTCGCGCGCGGGCGTGGACATCGACCTCCTCATCCGCGGACTGTGCGCGCTGCGGCCGGGAATTCCCGGGGTGTCCGACCACATCCGGGTGCGCTCGATCGTCGGCCGTTTCCTCGAGCATTCGCGCGTGTTCTATTTCCTGAACGATGACGGCAGCGCGGCAGGCGCGAGCGAGCTGTATCTCGCGAGCGCCGACTGGATGGAGCGCAACTTTTTCCGCCGCGTGGAGATCGCATTCCCGGTGCGCGAACAGACGCACCGCGACCGCATCCTGCGCGACCTCGATTCCTATCTTGCGGACAATTCCCAGGCCTGGACCCTGGGCCGCGACGGCATCTACACGCGCTGCGAGCGCGGCGCCGATGCGCCGTCCGATGCGCAGGGCAGCCTGCTGGCGCGCTACGCCGCCGGCAGCGTGCCGGCGGTGGCACCCTGAGCTCCGTTCACTTGTCGCTGAACGCGCGCAGGCGGAAATTCACGCTCTTGAGGTTCTCGATCTCGCTCTGCAGGTCGGCGACGGTGAGCGGGTGATCGTCGAGCCAGCCGGCCGGAAACCGCAGCTCGAGTGATCCGGAGCGCGCCGTCAATTTGATCTCGGGCAGCGCTATCGTGCTGCGTCCACGGTGCAGCAGCACGGCGAGCCGCAGCAGCAGCGTCATCGCGGGCGCGCGCTTGTCCCAGGGCGGCGCGAGCTCCTCCGCCTCCTCGACGGCGGGCTTGCGGCGATGGCTGCCGACCATGATGGACAGCAATTTCTGCTCCTCGCGCGGGAACCCGCCCATGTCGGCGTTGGCGAGTAGATAGGCACCGTGGCGGTGATAACCGCTGTGCGCGACGTCGAGCCCGATTTCGTGCAGGCGCGCGGCCCAGCGCAGGATGATCTCGATCGCCGCATCTCCCAATGACCAGGCCTCCTCGACCTGCTCGAGGAAATTCGCGGCGGTCGCCTCCACGCGCTCGGCCTGCGCTCGATCGACGTGATACCGCTCCTGCATGCTGCGCACCGTGCGCTCGCGGGCGTCCTCGTCGGTGTAGCGGCCCAGCAGGTCGTACAGCAGGCCTTCGCGCATCGCGCCGTCGGCCACTTTCATGGTCTCGATGCCGAGCTGCTCGAACACCTCGGCCAGGATGGCGACTCCTCCCGCGAACGACAGCTTGCGGTCGTCGGTGACGGAATGCAGATTGATGTCGCGGATGTGCTCGATGCGACCGAGCTCGTGGATGATGCGCTCCAGGCCATCGGCGCCGATGCCGGTGGCATTCGGGTCGAGCTCGCGGATTCCATCGCCGATGGCACGCACGGTGCCCGAGCTTCCCACCGCCTCGTCCCAGCCGCGTTTGCGAAACGCCGCCTGGTACGGCTCGATCGCCTGGCGCGCGGCGACGCGGCAGCGCTGCATGCGCTTCTGCGACAGGCGGCCTTCCGCGAAGAACTCCTCGCTGAGGCGCACGCATCCCATTTGCAGGCTCTCGAGCTCGAGCGGCTCGAACCCCTCGCCGATGACGATCTCCGTGCTGCCGCCGCCGATGTCGCAGACCAGGCGCCGGCCGGCGCCCGGCGGCATGGTGTGGGCCACGCCCGAGTAGATGAGCCGCGCTTCCTCGATGCCCGACACGATTTCGATGGGATGCCCGAGCGCGTCCCGCGCGCGCTCGATGAACGCCTCCGCGCGCCGCGCCCTGCGCAGCGCGTTGGTGCCGACCACGCGCACGCTGTCGGGCCGCATGTCGCGCAGCCGCTGGCCGAAGCGCTCGAGGCAGGCGATCGCGCGTGCGGCGACGTCCTTGTTGAGCCGGCCATCGGACTCGAGGCCGGCGCCGAGCCGCACCATTTCGCGCAGGCGATCGAGGATCACCAGCTGGCCGTGCGTATTGCGCGCGACCACCATGTGGAAACTGTTGGACCCGAGATCGACCGCGGCGAGGACGTCCGGTACGGACTTCGAAGCGCGACGCGCCACGTCAGCGCAGATTGGTCAGGCGGAGAAGGAGGAGCCGCAGCCGCACGTGGTCTGCGCGTTCGGATTGCGGATTACGAACTGCGCGCCGTCGAGGCCCTCGCGGTAGTCGATCTGCGCGCCGGTCAGGTACTGGAAGCTCATGGGGTCGACGAGCAGCTTGACGCCCTGGTTCTCGACGCAGGTGTCACCGTCCTGCTCGTTCTCGTCGAACTCGAAGCCGTACTGCATGCCGGAGCATCCGCCACCCTGCACGAACACGCGCAGCTTGAGGTTCGGATTGCCCTCGCCACGGATCAGGTCGCCCACCTTGCGGGCGGCGGCATCGGTGAAAATCAGGGTATCGGTCGTGGTTTCGGTTTCGGACATGTGGGCAACACTACGCGCGGGATTTTGCTGCCGCAACATCCGGCGCTGGCGACGCGCCATCCAATACTGACGGTGCGGCCGGCTGGGCTGCGGCATTGAGCGGAATCAACTTACCCGTTATGACGGCTCCCGGCGCCATTTCAATGACCCCGTAGTGCACATTTCCATTGACGCGGGCCTTGCCGCCGAGCACCAGCCGCTCGCGCGCGTGCAGGTCGCCATTGACGGTGCCGTTCATGACGATGTTCGTGACTTCGACGCTGCCTTCGATGAAGCCGCTTTCGCTCACCGACAGCGCACCGCCGTCTTCGGCGGAGCTGCGCACGTTGCCGTTCACTCGCCCGTCCAGGTGCAGTCCGCCGGAAAATTCCAGATCGCCGCTGAGGTACGCGGTCTTGCCGAGAAGCGTGTCGATTCGCGTGGAAGCCTGCTTGCGTCGCCCGAACATGACCTCTCCGAGACGCCCCGCTACTGCGGATCGACGCTCCACACGTACGACTGCTGTACCGGCGCCGAGCCGCGCCGGCTGGATCGAACCTCGACGAGCAACTGACTTGGTTTCATGCCGGGAGGCACGGTGATTTCCTGTTCGATGTTCTCGAGATAACGGAACGTGAAGGGTATCTCACGTCGCTGGCCGCCCGAGAGTGTCGCGAAATCCGCACGCCCGGGTTTGCCGTCGACCTCGCCATCGACTGACAAGACGACGACCCCGCTCACCACAGTATCCGGCTTCATGGGCTGGACCAGCGTGATGCGGATTCGGAACTTGTTTGCCGTGGACGTGGCCACCATACGCGCCTGCTGGATTTTTACCTCGGCGGAGTTCGCATTTTGGGTGACGATCCCCCGGAAAAAGGCCAGTTCCTGGTTGGCGCGGGCCACCTGGGCCTGTAATTCCCCGATCGTGCGCTGCACCTCCTCGCGCTCCCGGGTCTGTCCTACGGTGGACGACTCCAGCTGCGCCACCTTGGCCCGCAGCTCCAGGATGGTCACCTCGTGCGCCTCGATCTCGCGCCGCAGGGAGGCCCGCTGCTTGAGCGCCGCGACCGAGTCGAACCCGGCGCTGTAGCGCCCGAATTCGAACATGCCGTAGACGCCGGCGGCGACGATGAGCAGCAGCACGATGATGGTGATCCAGCGGCGCCCGGGCGCATACGTCGTGACGACGAGTTTGGGGGGCAGTCCGGGCATCGTCGGCTCAGTGCTGGACGGTGGCGGCGGTTTCGGACTGCCACCAGTCCGGGAGCGGCGGAGCGCCGCCCGGAAACGCGATCGCGGCGAGCTCGGTGAGCATGCGCACGTACACCGGCCGCTTGAAGTAGATGACTTCGCGCACCGGCTCCCAGTAGTTTGCCCAGCGCCAGCCGTCGAACTCGGGCTCGCTGGTGTGCGCGAAGCTGAATTCCACCGAGCCCTCGGGCACCGCGAGGCGCAGCAGGAACCAGCGCTGCTTCTGCCCGATGCAGGTGGGCCCGCGGCCGCGCCGCACGTAGCGCTTCGGCAGCCGGTAGCGGATCCAGTCCGCCGTCGATCCGGCGAGCCGCACGTGCTCGCGGGTCAGGCCGATCTCCTCGTGCAGCTCGCGAAACAGCGCCTGCTCCACCGGCTCGCCCTGCCGCACGCCGCCCTGTGGAAACTGCCACCCGCGACCGCCGGCCCGCTGCCCGAGGAATACCTCGCCACTGTCCCGCATCAGCACGATGCCGACGTTGGCGCGATATCCCTCCGAGTCGATCCAGTCGCTCATGGCGGATGTTTTACCGGGTGCGGCGCGGGCGAACAAGGCAAAGGGAATTGATGGACCCTTCATTCGATGGCCTTCAATTGATGGACAATGGGGGCCGTGCTGCCGCACCCACCCCCGTCACTGCGATTCGTTCTGCTCCTCGTGCTCGCCGCCGCGGTCGCGGTGCTGGGGCTCGTGGCCGGCTCGACCGACGTCGGCGTGCGCCCCGCGCTGTCCGCATTGTTCGGGGATCCGACCGAGCCCGCGCGCACCGTAGTGCTCGAGCTGCGCGCGCCGCGCCTGCTGTCCGCCTTCGCGATCGGCGCGCTGCTCGCCCTCGCCGGCGTGCTGCTGCAGGCGCTGTTTCGCAACCCGCTCGCCGATTCGTATGTGCTCGGCGTGTCGGGCGGATCGGCCGTGGGCGCGCTGCTCGCCCTGCTGGTCGGCGGGTCGCTGTGGCTGGTGCAGGGCGCGGCCGCCCTCGGAGCGATGGGCACGACGCTGCTGGTGCTCGCCCTGGCGCGCGGCGGCGCCACCGTACGCGTGCTGCTCACCGGGGTGGTGGTCGCGAGCGCCTGCGGCGCCGTGGTCACGCTGGTACTGGTGCTGGCCGACAACGGGCAGCTGCGCGGCATGATGTTCTGGCTCGCGGGCGATCTCGGCTGGGCCGCGTATCCGTCGGCCATGGTGGCGCTCGCCTTGTTAGCCACGGTCGCCGTGGCGCTGGTGGCGCGTCCGCTCGACGTGCTCGCGACCGGCGAAACCACGGCGCAAAGCCTGGGGCTCGACCTGCGGCGCTGGCGCGTGCTCATCGTGATTCTCGCCGGGCTCCTCACCGCCTGCGCGGTGCTCCAGGGTGGTCCCATCGGTTTCATCGGGATGCTCATACCGCACCTGGTGCGACTCGCGTTCGGCACCGCCGCGCACCGCATCGTGGTGCCGGCCGCCGCGCTCGCGGGCGGCACGCTGCTCGCGGCCGCCGATCTCGTGGCGCGCACCGCGGCGGTGCCGCGCCAGCTGCCGGTCGGCGCGGTCATGGCCTTGTTAGGCGTGCCGGTGTTCCTTCTGCTGCTGCGACGCCTCGAGGGCCCGCGCTAATGGGGATTGGCCCCAAATGGGCAAAAAGTGCCGAGCCTCTTCATCGCAAGTTTGGAACGCAGACTTGCAAATCATCGAGGCTCGGCACCTTTTGCCCATTTGGGGCCAATCCCCATCTCCCTACCCGATGACGTGGGTCGACACTTCGACGCGATTGCGTCCCGCGCTCTTGGCGCGATACAGCGCCGCATCGGCCTCGGCGATCAGCCGCTCGGCCAGTGCCTTGTAGTCGTGCGAGCGCGGTTGTGGCTTGGCGGTCGCGAGGCCGATGGACAGCGTCACTGTCACGTGCGCGCCGCCATGCACCCGGATGGGTGATGCACCCACGACGTGGTGGATGCGCTCCGCCAGTTTCACGGCATGGGCGCTCTCCGCCCCTGCCAGCAGAATGGCGAACTCGTCGCCGCCGAAGCGCGCGCCCGTGTCGCCGGCGCGGATCTCGCCTTCGGCGCGCCGCGCGACCTCCTTGAGCGCCTCGTCGCCGGCCAGGTGACCGAACCGGTCGTTGATTTCCTTGAAGTGATCGATGTCGATCATGAGGCAGGCCAGCGCCTTGCCCGTGCGCTCGGAGCGGGCGAGCTCCTCGCGCAGGCGGTTGTGGAAGTAACGCCGGTTGTGCCAGCCGGTGAGGAAATCCGTGACCCCGCTGCGCACCAGTCGCGCGCGATTCACGGCGTTCTCGAGGCTGATCGCGACGATGACCCCGAGATGAGCCAGAAAGTCCGCGGCGAGGTTGCTGGTGAAGCGGTCGGCGTCGCGGCTGCCGAAGGCGATGACGCCGATGGCTCGGTTGTCGCGCGGCAGCGGGATCAGCGCCACGCTTCCAGTACCCAAGGTCGGCGACACCAGCAATTCGTGATCCGCCGGATCGTAGCGTCCGAGCCAGGGGCGATCGAACTGCGCGAGTTTCGGCGCGAGCGGCGACACCGCGTCGATGAATTTCACCTCTTCGATGACCGTGCTGGAGAGATTCTCGCTGCCCGACAGGTGCCGCAGCTCGTGCTGAGGATCGAACAGCGACAGCGTCACGAAATCGAGTGCATAGGCGTCGCGCAGGCCGGAGACGATGCGGTCGAACAACTCGCCCAGCGAGTGCGCCAGCAGCAGCTCGATCTCGCGCCCCTGCGTCTTGCGCAGCAGCTGCTCGTTGCGCGCGACTTCCTCCGTGAGGGCCCGCAGGCGCTCACGCAGCTCGTCCGGCGAACCGGTGTAGAGGTCGTGACCTTTGTTCACGCCCGCCGCTCGGTAACCGAACGCCGATCTTCCAGATATTCGCGCCCCCGGCGCATCAGCGCCGCGAACGATTCGAAGTCCTGCGAGATGACCGCCGACCGCAGCCGCTCCACCGCCTGGGAGAGCGCCTCGAGAGATTCCGCCCCGTAGTCGTTGAGGCTCTGGATTTCGAAATACAGCTCGGGACTCTCCTGCGCCACCCGTGAGGCCACGTCGAGCTGCGAGTCGAAGGTGGTCGATGACAGTCTCGCGAGCTTCGGTGCCGCCTCGCCGCTCTCGGCGAGCGCGGTGAAGAAGGCGATGTTCAGCGCGTGCGACAGGCCCAGCACGTACGCGATGAGCCGGTCGTGATCGTCGAGCGACATCACCACCTGCTCCACCATCGTGGAGGCGAACAGCTCGCGCGCGGCGGCGGTCGCCTCGGCCGAGCCGGCCTCGACGAAGATCACGTGGCGGCCCGACAGCAGCTCCGTATCCGGCCCGAACATCGGGTGCAGCGACGTCACCCGGCAGCCGTGCGACTTGAGCGAGCCCACGTCGAAGATGACGCCCTTGGGGCGGCGCATCGCGAGCTCGCGCAGGATCTTGTCCG
>JBIOZI010000177.1:0-11965 GCA_044871085.1 Steroidobacteraceae bacterium
CGCTCGCGAGCGCGCCGGCTTCGGTCACCGTCGACTCCGCGCGGCTTTCGCTGTCGATCGTGCCGAACGCGAACAGCATCGCGGCGGACGGCAGCACCGCGCTCACCTACACGCTGCGCTATGCCGATGATTCCGCGGTCAACGTGACGGGCGCGACCATCGTCAGCACGCTGCCGGCCGGGGTGACCTACCAGTCATGCACTGGCGGCACCTGCGGCAACACCGCGGGCACGATCTCCTGGGTACTGGGGGATCTCGCGGCCGCGGCTTCGGGCACGGCCACGTTGACCATCACCGTGCCGTCGAACTACTCCTCGTTCTCGCTGGCCGAGTCCGCCACGCTGTCGGCGACGGCGCCGGACGGCGCCACCGTCAGCGCGTCGGCGGCGGTGTCCGTGGCGGTGACCGGAGTGTCGCTGCCGGGCACTCCCGGATTCACATTGACGAAGTCGTCGAGCGTGGCCAGCGTCGCGCCGGGCGGCAATGTCACGTACACATTGACGTACGCGAATTACGGCAGCGCCACCGGCACGAGCGTGACGCTCACCGACACGTTGCCGGCCGGCATGAGTTTCTCGAGCTGCAGCGATTCGTGCAGCTCGGGCAGCGGCACGGTCACCTGGAGCATCGGCAGCGTTGCCGCGGGCGCCGGCGGCTCGCGCACGCTGACGCTGGCCGCGGCCACGCCATTCACGGCCGCAAACCCGACGACGAACGTCGCCAGTCTCGCGTGGACGGGCGGAACCCCGGTGACGGCGCGCGCCGTGGTCGGAGTGACGGGCCAATCCTGCAGCACGTACTACTATCGCAACGGCACCGCGGGCGTCGGCTTCGACGGCACGCAGCGCATTGCGTCGATCTCGCCGGTGCCGGTCCCGGGTGACAGCGGTTCGACGATCAGCGCCACGGCGCCCGTATCCGGAAGCGCCTTCCTCGAAGTGTTGCGCTTCTACCAGGATCCGCAGGCGCCCAACGACGTGCCGTTCGACGGCAACATCACGAGCAACATCTACATCGACCGCGCCAACGGGCAGGGACTCAACATCCGAGCCACCGTGTACGACTACGACACGGACACCGGCGGCAAGGTGCAGCTCGCGCAGAAGACCACGCTGTTCAACGGCAGCACGAAGGGCCTGCTCACCGACACGATCACGCCGAGCGGCACGCTCGCCAAGTCGCATCGCCTGCTGTGGGTGTACGAGGCGCGTTCGGCCAACGGCAGCCAGACGGTGCAGGTGCAGTTCCAGTTCGGCGGCACCGTGACGAACGGCATTTCGGGCGGGACGACATTCGCGAATTCGAACGCCGCGTTCTGCGTGACGCCGCCGGCCAGCCTCACCCTGGCGACCCGCGTGAGCGCCGCGTCGGTGCTCGAGGGCACGACTCCGCGCCTCACTTACACACTCGACTACGCGAACACCGGCAGCGCTTCGGCGACCAGCGCCGCGCTCACGGGCGCGCTGCCCACGGGTTTCACGGGCTGCGAATACTCGACGAATGGGTCGACCTGGAGCGCATGCTCGAGCGTGGGTGGCAGTCCGCCGTCGCATGCGTTCGCGCTCGGCACGCTGGCCGGCGGCGCCACCGGCACCGTGTACGTACGTGGCGACGTGCCGGCGGGCACGACGGCGCCCGCGACGCTTTCCGCGGCGAGCTCACTCGTCAGCGCGCAGACTTCGGCCGTCGCTGCCAGCGCCGAGACGCTGATCACCGCGGCGGCCGCCGGCGGCACGCCGGCGCTCACCCTCGCTCTGGGCGCCGATCGCAGCGCGGCCGCACCCGGCGCCGCGGTGACCTACACAGTCACCGTGATCAACACCGGCAGCGCCGCCGCGAGCAACGTCGTGGTGAGCGACACTGTGCCTGCCGCGGCGTACTACAGCTACGCGGGATGCACGGGCGGCTGCGTCCCCTCGGGCGCGACGCTCACGTGGCCGACCATCGCGACCCTCGCGGCCGGCGCCTCGCAGACCTACACGTACTCCATGCTCGTCGGCACCAGCGGCCTGCCCAACGGCATCACGCAGATTGCCGACGATGCCGGCGCCACCGGCAACGCGGGGCTGAGCGCCACCAGCAACTCCGTGACGGTCACGTTGAGCGGCAATCCATTGCTGAGCCTGCTCAACAACGTCGCACCGGGCTCGGGTGTCACGCCGGGCGACGCGCTCACGTACACGCTCACGCTCATCAACAGCGGCGCCGCGGACGCGCAGGGCGTGCACGTGGAGAATCCGATTCCCGCGCACACCAGCTACGACGGCACCGTCGGCGCATCGCAGGGCAGTGCGGCTTTCGACCCCGTCGGCAATCGCGTGGTCTTCGACGTTGGCACTCTGGCCTCGGGCGCGAGCGTGACGCTCACCTTCACCGCCCGCATCGTGCCTTCCCTCGCGGCCGGCACCACCGTCATCACGAGTACGGCCACCGCCGGCGCCGCCAATGCCGCGGAGCGGATCACGTCCGTGTCCGTGAACGCGAGCGCCGCGCCGGTGCTGGCGATTTTGCAGACGGCGCCTGATTCGGTGCCTTACCCGTCGGCGGTGCTGACGGCCGGCGCCGTCGGAACGCTCCTGTCCGTGGATCGCAGCGACCGGCTGCAGATCGGCCAGCTCATTTCGGTGGGTGGCCAGGTGGCACGCATCGTGGCCCGCAGCTCGCGCAGCGTGCAGGTCGACGTCCCGATCGCCGCCGCGAACGGTACCGCCGTCATCGGCGCCGTGCCGATTTCGATTGCATACCGCAACGACGGCGACGCGCCCGCGAGCGCGGTTTCCATCGAGGAGGGCCTCGCCACCGGATTCGTCTACCAGGCGAGCGAGCCGCTCGCGGACTCGGCTCCGGCCACGGGCGTCAGCGGCGCGGTGACCTGGAACCTGGGGACGCTGCCGGGCGGGTCCTCCGGCACGCTCAAACTACTCGTCTTTCCTTCCGGCGCGATGGGCAGCTTCGTGAATGGCGTCGACATCTCGGCGGGCAACGCGCCGACCGCGAGCGACGCGACCACCACGGCCGTGGGCGGCATCGCGATGATCAAGAGCAGCTCCACCGCGCGCGTCTCGGCAGGTGGAATCGCCCAGTACACCATCGTCGCCAGCAATTCACTGGCGAGCGTCGTGACGCCGCTCGCGATCATGGACAAACTGCCGCAGGGATTCACGTACCGCGCCGGCAGTGCACTGGTCGGTGGCGTGAGCGTCGAACCGACGTTCGATCCGGCGGATACGGCGCTGTCGAGGCCCACCTGGAGCGCGCTCAGCGTACCGGCCGGAGGCTCGCTCACGATCGCATTCGCCGCCGACGTCGCCGCGGACGCCGGCGCCGGCTCCTACCAGAACGAGGTCGACGTCCAGGCACCGGGCGGTGTGGGCCTGCAGCCATTCGATGCGCTATCGAGCGCCGCGGAGGACGTCACCGTGCTCGCGGCCGGCAGCGGGGTGGTCCAAGGGCGCGTGTTCGCGCGCGCCGGCGGCAACTCGACCACGTTCGATCCGCTCACCGACACACCGCTCGCGGGCGTGCGCGTGGAGATCCACAAGAGTGGCGCCGACTGCAACAACCCGGTCGGCAACAACTGCTTCGTTGCGTACACCGACGCCGATGGAGCGGTCGAGCGCACGGTTGCGGTCGGCGACTGGATCGTGAGTGTCGTCCCGTCGGGAGAACTGTCGGCGGGCTGGTTCCAGATTGCCGGGACGAATGACAACACCGTGTCGGTGGCGGACCAGGGAGTCATCGCCGACGGCAACGGCTATTCGAGCAACGCGCCACCCACGCATCTGGTGAGCGCGACCGCGGGGGCGAACGGCGGCATCTCGCCCGCGAGCCGCACGGTAGTGGATGGCGATACCACCTCGTTCACGGTCACCCCGGATTCGGGCTACGTCATCTCGAGCGTGTCCGGTTGCGGCGGCAGCCTGTCGGGCAGCACGTTCACCACCGCGGCGATCAGCGGCGCCTGCACGGTGAGCGCTGCGTTCGTGAGCGCGAGCGTGCCCACCTTTCTCGTGAGCACGAGCGCTGGAGCCGGTGGCACGGTCGCGCCGGCCAGCCAGCTCGTGGCGACGGGCAACACCGCGAGCTTTACGATCTCGCCCGACGTCGGATATGGAATCGCTTCGGTCTCGGGCTGCGGCGGCAGTCTGTCCGGAAACTCCTTCACCACCGCGCCGGTCTCGGGCGCATGCACGGTCGCGGCGACGTTCGCCGCCAACAGCTATCTCGTGAGCGCTTCGGCGGGCGCCGGCGGCGGCATCGCTCCGGCCAGTGCCAGTGTCTCGCACGGCGCCACGGCCAGCTTCACCGTCACGCCGCTCGCCGGGTACGACGTGCTCAACGTTTCCGGCTGCGGCGGTAGTTTGTCCGGCAACACGTACACGACCGGCGCGGTCACGGCCGACTGCGCCATCGGTGCGACCTTCGTCGCGCAGGGCATTCCCGTCTACGCCGTCTCCGCGGTTGCCGGCACCGGCGGCGCGATCGCGCCGGCCGCGCAGAACGTCGCCGCCGGCGGCACCGCCGCCTTGAGCGTCACCGCAGACGCAGGCTACGAGATCGCGGCGGTCGGCGGCTGCGGCGGGAGTTTGAGCGGCAGCACGTACACGACGGCGGCGATCGGCGGCGCGTGCACGGTGGTCGCATCGTTCTCGCGCATCCAGTTCACGGTCGGCGCCAGCGCCGGCGCCGGCGGCACGATCACGCCGGCCAGCACGTCGGTGAGCTCCGGCGACTCCGCGGCCTTCACGGTGGCGGCCGACCCGGGTTACAGCGTCGCAGCGGTCGCCGGTTGTGGTGGTAGTTTGAGTGGGTCGACGTATACGACCGCCGCCGTGGCGGCGGACTGTGCCGTGGTCGCGTCGTTCTCGCCAATCCAGTTCACGGTCGGCGCCAGTTCGGGTGCCGGCGGCACGATCACCCCGGCCAGCGCGGCCGTGAGCCCGGGTGACACCGCGTCCTTCGCGGTCGCGGCCGACGCCGGTTACAGCATCGCATCCGCGGCCGGCTGCGGCGGTAGTTTGACCGGTTCCACGTACACGACCGCCGCGGTGGGCGCCGACTGCGCGGTCGTCGCGACCTTCGCGCGCAACAGCTACGTCGTGAGCACGGCGGCGGGCAGCGGCGGTGCGATCACCCCGCCGAGCTCGTCCGTGTACCACGGCGACACGGCGGGCTTCACGCTGACGCCCGACGGCGGCTATCGCATCGGGTCGGTGACGGGTTGCGGCGGCGCGTTGAGCGGCAATACCTTCACGACGGCGGCGGTGACCGGCGCCTGCGCGGTCACTGCCATCTTCGTGCGCGGCGGTCCGGCCTTCGAGCCGGCGGCGCCCGCGCGCATCGACGCGCGCGGACTGCTCACGCAGGTGCCGATGACCATTGCGCCGCGCGCAACGGACGACACCGGGCATGCGCTGGTCGTGGAGCTCGTGGGCGAGCCGCGGCTGCGGCCGGGACGGCACACACTCGAGTGGCGCGCGGTCGATTCGCACGGCGTGGAAGTGCGCACCACGCAGCGCTTCGACGTGTGGCCGATGGCGACGGCCGGTGAAGATCTGGTGCTCGGCTTCGGCCGCGCGGCGGCGTTCGACGTGTATCTCAACGGCGAGGCGCCCGAGTATCCGTATTCGGTGCCGTTTGGCGTGATGGGTGACGGACTCGGCACACTGCACAGCCTGGCTTCGGGCATCGCCACTTTCGCCGCCGGTACTCATGCGAGCGTGGCCTTCCAGACGCTGCCGCAGACCACGTCGTTTCCGACCCGCCATCTCACGGTCAGCCTGCAGGCGGCCGCCAATCCGGGGGCGCGCAGTGCGCTCGACGTCTCCCTGGTGTCGCAGAATGCGGCTCCGAGTGTCCACATCGAGGTCACGCAAGATGGCCGCGCGGGCGCGGTGGTCACGCGTGACGGCGGGCCGGTGGTGCTGCGCGCAGCGGTGGCGGATCCGAACGCCGGCGACAGCCATGCCGTCGTCTGGGCGTATCCCGCCGGCGCGAGCCCGCAGGTATCCACCGATGGACTCAGCCTGACCGTCGCGCCTTCGAGCCTTACGGGAAATTTCCTGGACTACGGCCTGAGCGTTACCGACAGCGGAATGCCGGCGCTCACGGCGCGCGCCAAGCTCACGATCGCGGTGCGGGCCACGAGCCCCACGCTCGGCGCCGGCGACGGCAACGGCAACGGCGTGAGCGACGCCGATGATGGTTGGGGCGACTCCGGCAACGGCGTGCCCGACTATCTACAACGCTCCTGGGCACGCAGCGTGCTTCCGGAGGATGGTCCGGTGACCGATCGCTACCTGGTCGAGGGCGCGCCCGACGTGAGCCTGCGGCTCGGCATCATCGCCGCGCTCGCCGGCACCGGCGGAGCGCGAATCGAGCCGGCCACGGCCGTCGCGATGACGGCGGCCGACTCCATCGCCAATGTCGGTGGGCTCTTCAGCGTGGCGGCCACCGACATTGCGGCGGACGGCAACGTCGTGATGGTCCTGCCGCAGCGCGCGGCGGTTCCGCAGAACGCTCTGTACCGGCTGTGGGATCCGGCGCTGTCGCGCTGGGTGACGTTCGCGGAGAACGGCAACAACCGCATCGCGTCGGCGCCCGGCGAGCCGGGGTACTGCCCGGCACCGGGAAGCGCGCAGTACCGACCCGGCCTGATCGCCGGAGACCTGTGCGTGCAGATCACACTCGAGGATGGCGGCGTGAACGACAGCGACAAGATGAAGAACGGCACCCTGTCCACGTTCGGCGGCGTCGCCGTGACCGTGGAATCCGTCGTCACCGGCACCAGCCGGGGCAGTGGCGGCGGCGGACGCCTGGGAATCGAATGCGCGTTGCTGGCGTTGCTGGTGTTGTGGCGTGCCGTCCGGCCTGCGCTGCGGCGCGGGTGGGGAATTGCGCTGATCGTGCCAGTGCTCGCACAGGCCCAGGTCGGACCGACATCGCCGGCAGGCGAGGATGCCGCGGCCCGCTGGGGCTGGTTCGTGAGCGCCGAAGGCGCGCTGGTGCGCAATGCGCACGGCGCCTCGGACATGGACGCCGCGCTCGCCGCGCAGGGCTACACCACGCACACCGCGCTCGACGGCCAATCGCGCCTCGGCAGTGCGCTGTCGATCGGCTGGCGGAGGGGGCGGCTGGCGCTCGAGCTCGGCTACATCGACCTCGGCCGCATGGACACGCGCGTGTCCAGCCTAACGCCGGTCGATGACGCGTTTCTCACGGCGGTGAGCGCGGCGCATCCGCGCTCGGGTGAAGGGCCGCAATTGCGGGCGCAGTATTCCTGGCCATGGACGCGAACTCTCGAGCTGTACGGCCGCGCCGGCATGTTCCAGTGGCGCAACGCGCACAGCGCGGAGGCGGGTACGCAGGAAAGCCATGGCGCCGAGCGACGCATCGACCCGACGCTGGGACTGGGACTCAGCTACCGGCAGGTGCCGCGCTGGCAGCTCTCCGGCGGATTCGATGTCTATCGCCTCGACGGTGAGGCGCTGAGCGCGCTGTCGCTCGGAGTGCGGTACTTCCCGCGCGCGGCCGGCGGCCGCTAACAAATGTAAAGCATACTTGACGCTCCGGCGGCCGTCGGCTAGGTTAAGCAACCTTTACATGCGAGGCCGGCCGTGAACGTCATCGAGCTCCAGGCGGAACGAAAGAAACTGCTCGCGGCGTGGCTGCTGCAGTTCGGCGTGTTGATGCTCATATACCTGGCGGCGTATGGGGCGGCGATGTGGGCCATCGTGTCGCTGCCCGCTGGAACGACACGCACGCTGCTGGTGGTCGCGCCCATCGTTCCGGGCCTGCTGATGATCTGGCGCTCGGTGGCGAACTACCGGCGCTGCGACGAGTTCGTGCGCCACGAGATGCTCGTAGCCACGGCGCAGGCCGCCGTGTTCACGGCCGTCTGGACGCTGATCTATGCCTACCTCGAGCCGCTGGGGTTTCCGCATCTGAACGTGGGCTTGGTGCACACCTTCGGCTGGCCGATCTTCTGCTGGCAGATGATCCGGCTGCTGAGAATGCGCGGTTGAAAAACATTCTTCCGGATCTGCGCGCCGAGCGGGGCTGGACGCAGGCGGAACTGGCCGCGCGCCTCGGCGTGTCGCGCCAGACCATCATCGCCATCGAGACCGGGCGATACGATCCCAGTCTGCCGCTGGCGTTCGCCCTTGCCGATGTGTTCAAGCGGACCGTCGAGGAAATCTTCCTGCGAAACCCGAGGAAACATTCATGAGAGTCCACCTGGGTACCGCGCTGCTGTGTGCCTCGATCAGCGCGATCTGCACCGCGGAAGAACCGGTTGCCGCTCATGCGATGGTCGTCACCACCACCGGCGCGGGCGCCGCGCAAGCGGGCCTCGAAGCGCTGAAGAAGGGCGGCAATGCCATGGACGCTGCGATGACGGCCGCCATGATGCAGCCCTGTCTCGCGGCCGGGTCGTACGTGAGCTATGCCGGCATCCTGAATGTCGTCTACTACGAAGCCGCGAGCGGCAAGGTCTTCAATCTCAACGCCGGGTTCAACACGGTGCTCGCGGAAACCGACGCCATGACGATTCCCGGCATGAAGCCGGGCGCGCCCCCAGCGGGCGGCCTGAACGCATTCGATTTCGAACCGAGCGGGCGCACGGCCCTGGTGCCCGGTTTTCTCGCGGGCGTGGAAGCCGCGCAGCGGCGCTTCGGAAAAATGCACTTCGCCGAGGTCGTCGCGCCCGCGATCGGATGCGCGGAGCAGGGGTTCGTGCTGACGCCGAACCTCGCGGGTGCGATGAAGTACCGTGAAGCCGTTCTGCAGCGGCTGCCCGAGACGAAAGCGATCTTCACCAAGGCGAATGGTGCGCCGTATGCCGCCGGCGACCGGTTTCGTCAGCCGCAACTGGCGGCGACCCTGCGTGCGTTGTCCAAGGCCGGTGTCGATGCCTACATCTATCGCGGTGCCTGGGCGGAGTCTTTCGTCTCTGCGGTGCAACGCGACGGCGGCAAGATGTCGCTCGCCGACCTGAAAGCCTATCTACCCACGTGGATCGAGCCCGTGCACGGCAGGTACAACGGCTTCGACGTCTATGCGCACGGCTTGCCATCGACCGGCGGCCTCGCGTTGATCGAAGGACTGAATCTGGCCACCGCGGCCAGGCTCGCGCAGCTGCCGCCGTACCGGGACTCGCCGCTCGCGCTGTTCTGGCTGCTGCAGTTCAGCAAGGTCAGCACGATCCTGAGCGCCCCCGGCGTGCCCGGGCCCATGGGGACGGCTCTCGGCATGGACCTGTCACCGACGGCGCGCCTCACGCAGGGCTCCGCGGACAAGATGTGGGCGTTGCTGCAGGCGGGTCGCATCCCCTCGATTCCCGCGCCGAAATTGCCCGGGCCGGCGCATTCCGACGGAGTCGTGGCGATCGACGCCCGGGGCAATGTCGCCGCCGTGGTCCACAGCATCAATACCGTGAACTGGGGATCGACGGGTATCTTCGTCGGAGGCATTTCGATTCCCGATTCCGCGGCGTTCCAGCAGGGGCGCATCGCGGCTCTGCCGCCCGGCTCGCGACTCCCGGAGGATACGAATCCTGGCCTGGTCCTGCGCGACGGCAAGCCCGTGCTGGGGTTCAGCGTCATCGGTGTCGGCCTCAACGTCCGCGCGCTGGCCGCGCTGGTCGACACGCTCGGACACGCGAAGACACCGCATCAGGCGATTGCATCGCCGAGCCTCGCGGGGTTCGACTGGTCGAAGGCAGCGACGGGCGGAGAAATCGGCGCCGTCGTCGGCGTCGGTGAGCTCAGTGCCGATTACCGGCGGCAACTGCGCGATCTCGGCCAGTCGACCACCGAAGATGACGCGTCACGCGGGTATTGGATCGGGATTTCGCGGGATGCAAAGACCCATGAGCTCCGCGGTGGCGCGTTGCGCGAGATCGAGGCCGGCGGCGGCGCCGCGGGTTACTGACGCGCTCGCGCGCTCACGCCAGCGATTTTTCCAGCGTATCGAGCGTGCGCATCGCCGGCAGGATCTGCGCGACGCTGCCGTTCGGCTCGCGCTTGCCGTGGATGGCCGCGAAGAACTCGCGGTCCTGCAGCTCGATGCCGTTCATCGACACGTCCACCTTCGACACGTCGATGGGATTGTTCTTGCCGTCGAGCAGGTCGTCGTAGCGCGCGATGTACGTGCCGTTGTCGCAGATGTAGCGGAAGAACGTGCCCAGCGGCCCGTCGTTGTTGAACGACAGCGACAGCGTGCAGATGGCGCCCGACGGCACCTTCATCTGGATGCTCATGTCCATCGCGATCTCGAGCTGCGGATGCATCGGGCCCTGCACGGCGCGGGCGACGCTCGCCGTCTCGCCGGTCTGGTACTGAAAGAGGTCGACGGTGTGGCAGGCATGGTGCCAGAGCAGGTGGTCGGTCCAGCTGCGCGGCTTGCCCAGTGCGTTCATGTTCGATCGGCGGAAGAAGTACGTCTGCACGTCCATCTGCTGGATCTGCAGCTCGCCCGCGACGATCTTCTTGTGAATCCACTGATGCGAGGGATTGAAGCGGCGCGTGTGGCCGCCCATGCAGACGAGGCCGGTCTCCTTCTGCACGCGCGCGAGCTCTTCAGCGTCCTGCAGGTTGTCGGAGATCGGAATCTCGATCTGCACGTGCTTGCCCGCGCGCATGCATTGCAGGCCCTGGCTGGCGTGCATCTGCGTGGGCGTGGCGAGGATCGCGGCCGCAACACCGGGTCGCGCGAGGCATTCGGCCAGATCGAGCGACCAGTGCGGGATGGAATATTTCTTCGCGACCTCGGCGGTCGAGTCGGCGCTGCCACCCGCGAGCGTCACGATCTCGATGCCCGGGATATTCCTGATGGCCTCGATGTGCTTGACGCCGAACGCGCCTTGTCCCGCGATGCAGACTTTCAATTGATTCATTGAGCCTCCAGACCACCAGTGCGTGACCGCCCGCAACGTCCATTAGAAGTCGCGCGATGCGCGCATGCGTAGTATATGCATCGTCATGAACGAGCCGCGCATCGGCATCCTGGGTTTCGGCGAAGTCGGCCAGCGCTTCGCGTCGGATTTGCGCGCGGGCGATTCCCGGCGCGCGCTCGCCACCTACGATTTGCTGCTGCATCAGGCGGCGGGCGAGGCGATGCGCCGGCAGGCGCGCACGCTGGAAATGGACGCCTGCATGGATGCGGCCGCACTGGCCGCGGGCAGTGGGCTGATCTTCAGCGCGGTGACGGCGGACCAGACGCTCGCGGCCGCGCGTTCCTTGTGCACGCAATCGCTGAACGGCGCGTTTGTCGTCGACCTGAACTCCGCCGCGCCCGCGACCAAGATCGAATGCGCCGCGGTGGTGGCCGCCGCGGGCGGGCGCTACGTGGAGGCGGCGGTGATGACGTCGGTACCGCCGCACGGCATCCGCGTGCCCATGTTGTTAGGGGGCGAGCACGCGGCCGCGGCCGGGGAGCTGTTGCGCACGCTCGGGTTCGCGCCGCGGACGGTGTCGGCGGAGCTCGGCGTGGCATCGGCGATCAAGCTGTGCCGCAGCGTCATCATCAAGGGGCTCGAATCGCTGGTGGTCGAGAGCTTCACGGCGGCGCGGGCATTGGGCGTGGAGCAGCAGGTGCTGGCGTCGCTGGCGGAGACGTACCCGCAGCTCGATTGGGAGAAGCAGGGGGATTATCTCTTCACGCGCATGATCGAGCACGGCCGCCGCCGCGCCGAGGAGATGCGCGCCAGCGCCGCGATGCTCGATGCCGCGGGTGTGGGCGGCGTCATGGCCGCGGCCGCCGCGCAGCGGCAGGGCGCGGTTGCGGAGCTGCGCGCCGCGCAGTTGTTCGCGGACCCGACCACACGCAAGCCCTGGCGCGACCGCGCCGACGAGTGGCTGCGCGTGGTGCCCCGTGTGGTGCCCCGTGTGGTCGGGTCCGCGAACAACTGCGCGGCGCGCAGCTCCGCAACCGCGCCCTGCCGCTGCGCGGCGGCCGCGGCCATGAC
>JBIOZI010000178.1:0-7005 GCA_044871085.1 Steroidobacteraceae bacterium
GAGCGTGTGAAGATCTGGTGAGGCTTCTGGCGAGTTCTTTGGGAACGGAGGTTCGTATGCGCAAGTGGATCATGGGTTTCGTCATCGTGCTCGCGAGCGTGAATCTCTCGGGTTGCGGCTACAACAAGCTCCAGAACCAGGACGAAGCGGTGAAGGCCGCGTGGTCGGAGGTCGTGAACCAGTACCAGCGACGGGCGGATCTCATTCCGAACCTGGTCGCCGCGGTGAAGGGTTACGCCGCGCAGGAAGAGCGCGTGCTGGTCGGCGTCACGGAGGCCCGCGCGAAGGCCACCTCCATCCAGCTCACGCCGGAACTCATCAACAACCCCGAGGCGTTCGCCAAATTCCAGGCGGCGCAGGGCGAACTCACGTCGGCGCTCAAGAGCCTGCTGGTGACGGTGGAGCGTTACCCGGACCTCAAGTCGGACGCGAATTTCCGGGATCTGCAGGCGCAGCTCGAAGGCACGGAGAACCGCATCACCGTGGCGCGCAACCGCTACATCGAGGCGGTCAAGGCATACAACGTCACCGTACGCTCCTTCCCGAGCAACCTCACCGCGAAGATGTTCGATTTCGAGGTGAAGCAGAATTTCTCGGTCGAGAACGAGCGCGCGATTTCCACCGCGCCCACGGTCACGTTCGATTCGTCGACGCCCGCGCAGCGGACGGCCCCGGTCGAGGGCGCGGCGAATCCTCCTGCCGCGAACTAGACTGCCGGTGAAAACCGCGCTCGCCACGCTCGCCCTGCTGATCGCTGTCTGGGCGCCACGAGTGTCGGCGCAGGTGCGGGTACCGGCGCTCGAAGCGCGCGTGACCGATCTCACCGGCACGCTGACCGCCGCGCAGCAGTCCGCGCTCGAGGACAAGCTCGCCGCCTTCGAGGCCCGCAAGGGCGCGCAGGTGGCGGTGCTCATACTGCCCACCACGCAGCCGGAGGACATCGCCCAGTTCGGCATCCGCGTCGGCGAGGCGTGGAAGATAGGCCGGGCGGGGCCGGACGACGGCGTCATCCTCATCGTGGCGAAAGACGACCGTGCCATGCGCATCGAAGTCGGCCGTGGGCTCGAGGGCGCGGTCACCGACGTCACCAGCGGCCGCATCATCCGCGACACCATCGCGCCGCTATTCAAGCAGGGCGACTTCTATGGCGGTGTGAATGCGGGTCTCGACCAGCTGGTGCGCGTCATCGACGGCGAGGCACTGCCGCCGCCGGACCAGCGCTGGCAACGCAGCGCTCACGGGCAGGTGCCCTGGATCTGGGTAGTCGTGGGCTTTGCCGCCTTCTTCGGATTTTTCAATCCGTTCATCGGGCGCTTCGGCTGCGCGCTGATCGCCGGGGTGTGCGCGGCGCGGGTCACCTGGTGGCTGATGTCCATGTACCTGCCGATGCTCGGCGCGGGCGTAGGAGTTTTCCTAGCGGCGTTGTTGTTCGAATTCTCGGTCGGGCCTGATCTGCTCGGCGCGGGCAGTTCCCGTGGCGGGCGCGTGTGGCGCGACCTCGGCCGCGGCGGGGGTTTCGGGGGCCTGGGCGGCGGATCCGGCGGGTCGCGCGGCGGGTTTGGCGGCGGCGGGGGTGGATTCAGCGGCGGCGGCGGCAGTTTCGGCGGCGGCGGGGCCTCCGGGCGATGGTAGTTAGGGGCCGCCGCACATGACGCTCGCGCGCTGGCTCCGGCACCTGTCCGCGACGCGCGCCGGCACGCGCCGGCGGTTCTCCGATGCCGTCGACCGGGCCATCGAAGACGCCATCCGGGCGGCCGAGGCGCGTACCAGCGCCGAAATCCGCTTCGTCATCGAAACGGCGTTCGAGCTGCCGGACCTCGCCGCCGGCAAGTCGCCGCGCGCCCGGGCGCTGGATGTTTTTGCGGCGCTGCGGGTCTGGGACACCGAACTCCGCAACGGCGTACTCATCTATGTACTGATGGCCGAGCGCACCGTGGAAGTGGTCGCGGACCGCGGTGCGGCGGCGCTCATCGCGCCCGCCGACTGGGACGTGTCCGCGCGGGTCATGGAGAATCATTTCCGCGCCCGGCGTTTCCGCGACGGCGCAATCGCGGGTGTCGCGGCCATCGGCGACTTGTTAGCGCGGCATTTCCCCGCGCGCGACGGCGACCGCGATGAGCTGCCGAATCAGCCCGCGCTGCTGTAGCAGAATGCCGACAGGTTTTCACGCAGACGGGGTGTCATACTTTGGCCATGAAGAGAATCGCGGGGTTCGGGGGAATCGTCGGCGTGGCGCTGCTGGGCGCGACGCTGTCCGGTTGCTCGTTGTTGAACAAGCCGGGAGGCTGGGGCGGCAAGAAGGCCGACAATAAAGAGCTCGAAGTACCCTCCATCCCCGAGCCGGTGCCCACGCATCGCTTCGAGATCGATCCCGCCACCGACATCGTCGGCGTGGTGCAGAAGACGCTCGCGACCAAGGACGACACGCTCACCGACATCGCGCGCCGCTTCAACGTCGGCTACGAGGAAATCGTGCGCGCGAATCCGGGCGTCGACCCCTGGCTGCCGGGTGAGAACCGCGAGATCGTCATTCCGTCGCAGTTCATCCTGCCGAATGCGCAGCGCGAGGGCATCGTCATCAACGCCGCCGCCATGCGGCTGTTCTATTACCCGAAGATGAAGAAGGGCGAGACGCAGGTGGTGCACACCTATCCCATCGGCATCGGCAAGGTGGGCTGGAAGACTCCCGAGGGCGCGACGAAGATCGTGCGCCGGCAGAAGGATCCGATCTGGCGGCCGACCGCGTCGATCATCAAGGAGCATCGCGAAGAGCGCGGCGAGGTGCTCGAGACTGTCGTGAAGGCGGGGCCGGACAACCCGCTCGGCCGTTACGCGTTCTACCTGGGCTGGCCCACGTACATGATCCACGGCACGAACAAACCCGCCGGTGTCGGCCTGCGTTCGAGCCACGGCTGCATCCGGCTGTACCCTGAGGACATCGCGCAGCTGTTCGAGCTCGCGCCCATCGGCACGCAGGTGCGCGTCGTGAATCAGCCGTTCGTGTTCGGCTGGCACGACGGCGCGCTCCACATCCAGGCCTTCGACGTCCTCGAGGACGATCCGCGCGACTGGAAGAAGGCGCAGGCCAAGCTGCTCAACAAGGCGATGGCGGAGCGCATCCAGCAGGAGCTCAAGGAGCGCAAGGAGAAAATCGACTGGGACGCCGTCGCGAAGCTCTCGCACGAACCGCGCGGCATTCCGGTGTCGGTGTCCGGCGGGCCGGATCAGCTCGATCACATCATCGCGTCGGCAACCGTGGTGCAGAACAAGGTAGCGCCGGGCGCCACGTGGGACGGCATTTCCGATCTGCCCGTGGACGAGGCCACGTTCCAGCAGCTCATAACCGATCGCGAGCCATCGGTGGAATCGGCGGCCGCGGCGGCCGCGCCCGCATCGAATCCGGCCCCGGTTCAGCAACCCAAGTCGGGCACCAACTAGAAAGCCCCGTTTTTCCGATACATTGCGGCCATGAAATTCTTCCTCGCCGCGGTGTTCGCCAGCGTCTGTCTCGCCGCGCAGGCAATGACGCCCGCCGATCCCATCGTCTCCGGGCGCGACTACCACTCGTATTCGGATCCGTCCGCATTCCGCATCCGGCACCTCGATCTCGATCTCACGGTGTCGTTCGACGAGCAGCGGTTGTCCGGCGTCGTCGATCTCACGATCGTGCGTCTCTCGAAGGAGGCCGCCAAGCTCACGCTCGACACGCGCGACCTCGTCATCCGCCAGGTATGGTGGATCAAATCCCCCGGCGAGCTCGAAGCCTTGCGCTTCACGATCGGCGCGCGCGATCCGCTGCTCGGCGCGCCGCTGAACATCGATCTGCCCGCGGAGCTCGACCGGCCCGAATTCGCCGTGCGTATCTCCTATCAGACCCGCCCCGAAGCGTCGGGTTTGCAGTGGGTCGCCGCCGCGCAGACGGCCGGCAAGAGCGATCCATTCCTGTTCACCCAGTCGCAGGCCATCCACGCGCGCAGCTGGATCCCGCTGCAGGACAGCCCCCAGGTGCGCGTCACGTACTCCGCGACGATCCGCGTCCCGAAAGGCATGCGCGCGGTCATGAGCGCGGAAGGCGCGGCCAAGGATCCGGCCGCGCTCGCGGCCGACGGGGTCTACCGTTTCTCGATGCTGCAGGCGATTCCCTCGTACCTGGTCGCGCTCGGCGTCGGCCGTCTCGAATTCCGCGCGACCGGCCCGCGCACCGGGGTGTTCGCCGAAGCGCCGGTGGTCGAGGCGGCGGCGCGCGAATTCTCCGAAACCGAGCAGATGATCCAGGCCAGCGAAGAGCTGTTCGGTGCGTATCGCTGGGGACGCTACGACCTGCTGATCCTGCCGCCGTCGTTTCCGTTCGGCGGCATGGAGAATCCGCGGCTGTCGTTCATCACGCCCACCGCCATCGCCGGCGACCGCTCGCTGACCGCGCTCATCGCCCACGAGCTCGCGCATTCCTGGTCGGGCAACCTGGTCACGAACGCCACCTGGCGCGACCTGTGGCTCAACGAGGGTTTCACCGTCTATCTACAGGGCCGCATCGTGCGCGCGGTGTACGGCGAGCGGCGCGAGGCGATGGAAGAGGTGCTCGATCTCGCCACGCTGCGCGCCGACCTGGCGAAGCACCCGCCCGCGGACCAGGTGCTGGCCATCGACCTGCGCGGCCGCGATCCGGACGACGTGTTCACGCAGGTGCCGTACATCAAGGGTGCGCTGTTCGTCAGCTGGCTCGGCAGCCGCCTCGGCGTCGACACCGTCGACCGGTTCCTGCGCGATTACTTCGATCACTTCCAATTCCAGAGCATCGCCACCGAGCAATTCCGCGCCTATCTGGAACAGCACCTGCTCAGCCAGAAGCCCGGCGCCGTGCGCGCCTCCGAGCTCGACGAGTGGATGCTGCAGCCCGGCCTGCCGGCCTTCGCGGTGTTGCCGAAATCGGATGCGTTCGTGCTGGTGGACGCGGCGCGCGCGCAATGGCTCGCGGGCCGGCGTCCGGCCGCCGACCTCGTCCCG
Source organism: Steroidobacteraceae bacterium (assembly GCA_044871085.1). GTDB lineage: Bacteria > Pseudomonadota > Gammaproteobacteria > Steroidobacterales > Steroidobacteraceae > CADEED01. The sequence goes on from JBIOZI010000178.1 coordinate 5,005, forward strand.
AAGGAGGGCTGGACCACGCACGAGTGGGTGCACTTCCTCGACGGGTTGCCGAAGCGCGTCGCGGCCGCGCAGCTCGCCGAGCTCGACGCCGCGTTCGCGTTGACTGACACGGGCAACAGCGAGATCGCGTTCAACTGGCTGCGCATCGCGATCGCCAACGATTACCAGCCCGCGTACCCGCGGCTCGAGCGCTACCTCACCAGCATCGGCCGGCGCCGCCTCATCAAGCCGCTGTACGAGGACCTGGTGAAGACGCCGGCGGGCGCCGAGCGCGCCCGGGCGATCTACGCAAAGGCCCGCCCTAACTACCATCCGATCGCCGTCACCTCCCTCGACGCGGTCGTGCTGCGACCCGAGCCCGGGCCGAAGGCGCCCGGGAAGTGAAAGAGTAGCCTCGTGGTCATCCCGCTCCACGACGACAACCCGAGCAGCACCCGGCCCTACGTCACGGTCGGCATCATGATCGCCTGCGCGCTGGCGTACGTGTGGCAGCATCTGCTGCTGAACCCGCAGGCCAGCCGCGCCACGGTGTACATGCTCGGGGTCATCCCCGCCGTGCTCATGGGGCGCGAAGCCCTGCCGGAAGATCTCGCCGTCGTCCCGCCTGCCGCCACGGTGCTCACGTCGATGTTCATGCACGGAGGCTTCTGGCACCTGGCCGGCAACATGCTGTACCTCTGGATCTTCGGCAACAACGTCGAGGACGCCATGGGTCGCGTGCGCTTCGTCGTTTTCTACCTGCTGTGCGGCGTGGCCGCCGTGGCCGCGCAGGTACTGCCCAATCCCGGCTCGGTGGTGCCGATGGTCGGCGCGAGCGGCGCGATTTCCGGAGTGCTGGGCGCGTACCTGCTGCTGTACCCGCGCGCGCGCGTGTTGTTAGGTTTGCCGCTCGGTTTCATGATCATCCAGCTCGGACGATTCCCGGCGGTGTGGGTGCTGCTCGCCTGGTTCGCCATGCAACTGGTGCTGGGCGGCGTCGCGTCCCTGCGCTCGTCGGACGTCACGCAGGGTGGCATTGCGTTCGGCGCACACATCGGCGGCTTCATCGCGGGCTGCGCATTGGTCGCACTCTTCAAACGGCGCGACGTGCCGCTGTGGCGGCGTCACTGAGACGCTGATACATTTCGCGCACCGCACAAGTGGGGCCCGATGCAGGCCGCACGTTCTGGGGAGCCGATTGGCCGAGCAGTTCGATTCGCAGATTCCTTCTGCCGAAAATCCCGGCTCCATACGTGTCATCGCGCGAGCTGCGACCAGCATCGCCGCCTTCATCGGCCGCGCCCTCAAGGGCCCGGTCAACGAACCAATCCCGGTTCGCAGCTTTGCCGACTACACGCGCGTGTTCGGCGGGCTGTGGCAGCCCTCGACGCTGAGCTACGCCGTCGAGCAGTTCTTCGAGAACGGCGGGCGCTGCGCGGTCATCGTGCGGGTCGTGAACGGCGCGCGGCCGCCGACCATCACGCTGCCCACCGCCGGAGGGCGGCTGACGCTGCGCGGGGTGGGTGCGGGCTCGCGCGAGTTCCTGCGCGCCTCGGTCGACTACGACTGCATCGATTCCAAGGAGCTCCAGCTCTTCAATCTCGTGGTCCAGCGCGTGCGCACCGCCGGTTCCGAGCAGATCGAGGACCAGGAAATCTTCCGCCGCCTGTCCGTCACGCCCGGCGCCGACCGGTTCATCGCCGACGCGCTGCTCGACTCGCGGCTGGTGCGCGTGGAGGGCGGTGTCCCGGGCGAGCGCCCGACGCGCACGCCGCCGGCCGTCAACGGCGCGGTGATCGGCTACACGCCGTGCAACCCCGACGGCGACGACGGCGGGCCGCTCAGCGATTACGACATCATCGGCTCCGCGCAGAAGGGCACCGGAATCTTCGCGCTGCACGCGGCGCCCGACATCAACCTGCTGTGCATTCCGCCGCTGACGCGCGATCAGGACGTGGGCCTGGCCACGCTGCTGGTGGCCGGCCGCTTCTGCAAGGAGCGTCGGGCGTTGTTGCTGGTCGA
>JBIOZI010000179.1:0-5147 GCA_044871085.1 Steroidobacteraceae bacterium
GGAACGCATGTCGAGCGTGATGTCGGGGCTCAACCTGCCGCCCGGCTTCAAGCTGCCGTTCTGAGCCGCCCTTACTAACTACATGCAGCACGCCGCACCGCTCGCCAAGCTCATCGACGCACTGCGCGCGCTGCCGGGCGTGGGCCCGAAGACCGCGCAGCGCATGGCGTTCCATCTGCTGCAGGGTGGCCGCGGCGGCGCGCGCGCGCTGGCGGAAGCACTGACCACCGGGCTTGCCTCCATCAGGCGTTGCCAGCGCTGCCGCATGCTCACCGACGCCGAGCTGTGCTCCATCTGCTCGGCGCCGTCGCGCGATGCTGCGCTGCTGTGCGTGGTGGAGTCACCCGCCGACGTGGTCGCGGTGGAGCAGTCGGGCAGCTATCGCGGCCGCTATTTCGTATTGCACGGGCATCTTTCGCCGCTCGACGGCGTCGGCCCCGACGAGATCGGCGCGCGCGAATTCGAAGCGCTGCTCGATTCGGGCGAGGTGCGCGAGGTGATCCTCGCGACCAACCCCACCGTGGAGGGCGAGGCCACCGCGCATTTCCTGGGCGAACGCGCCGCTGCGCGCCGCATCCGGGCGAGCCGCATCGCGCACGGCGTGCCCATGGGCGGCGAGCTCGAATACGTCGACGGCGGCACGCTCGCGCACGCGCTCGCGGGCCGCACGTCGGTCTGACGTTACTGCGACACGGTGAAGGCGGCCGTGGCGCGGATGTCGGCGCTCGAGGCGCCGAGCCGCACTTCGTAGCGGCCCGGATCCACCGCGTAGGCGTGTGCGACGTCGTCGTAGAACGCGAGATCGTCCCGCGGCGCGAGCCGGAACGACAGCTGCCGCGCTTCGCCGGCCGCGAGCGAGATTCTTTCGATCCCACGCAGCTCCTGGAGCGCGCGCGTGCGCCGCGGCTCGAGCGGCTTCAGGTATAGCTGCACCACTTCATCGCCCGCGCGGCGGCCGGCGTTGCGCACCGTCAGCGTGGCGGTCACGGTGCCGTCGGCGGCGACGCTGCCCGCGTCGAGCCGCAGTCCCGAATAGACGAACTTCGTGTACGACAGGCCGTGGCCGAATGGATAGAGCGGATGGCCTTCGAAGTAGCGGTAGGTGCGGTTCTTCATGCGGTAGTCGGAGAAGTCGGGCAGCTTCTCGTCGGCGGCGTAGAACGTGACCGGCAGCCGGCCGGAGGGGTTCACGGCACCGAACAGCACGTCGGCGACCGCGTCGCCGCCGCGCTGGCCCGGGTACCACGCCGCGAGGATCGCGGGTAGTTTGTCCTTGGCCCAGTCGACTCCGAGCGCGGAGCCGGCGGTGAGCACCAGCACGACGGGCTTGCCGGTGGCGTGCAGCGCCTCGAGCAGCCGCTGCTGGCTCGCGGGCAGGCGCAGGTCGGTGCGGTCGCCACCGGCGAAGCCCGGAAAGCTCACGCGCATCTCCTCGCCTTCGACGTCGCCGGTGAGTCCGCCGACGAAGACCACCACGTCGGCGGCACGGGCCGCGTCGAGCGCCTCCTCGAACGGTGGCTTGGCATTCGGCAGTCGCCAGGCCAGCCGCACCTCGGCGTCACGGTCGGCTTCGAAGTAGTCGAGCTCGATGTCCACCGCCGTGCCGCGCTCGAGCTCCACGAATGCGCTGCGGCTCGTAACGCGCTGCTGCGGCTCCCACGCGTCGGTGACGAGCCGGCCGCCGACGTGCAGCCGGAAGCCGTCGTTCGCGCCGACCACCAGCTCGTACCTGCCGCTGACCGGCGGCAGTAGTTTGCCCGTCCAGCGGATGGAGTAGTCGTCGTTGCCGAGCGCGGCCTCGCTGCGCATCTCGCCCTGCGCGACCATGGAGTCGGTCGGCGCACCGCGGTCCCAGCGGAACGCGACCCGCGGGTCCACGCGCGTCAGCACGGGCTTTCCGGCCAGCTCGCGGCCGCGGAAGTATTCGCCCTTGAGCCCCTGCGCGGTGGAGGCCGCGTCGGGCCGCAGGAACGCGGGCTCGATCAGCGGCGCGGCGCGCGGCTCTTCGCGGCCCTCGACGAGGTCTGCGCCGCGCGAGTACAGCACCTTGGTGCCGGGTGCGACCGCGGCCCGGATGCCCTCCAGGATGGTCACCGGCGCGGCGGGCGTACCGTAGTAGTTGCCCAGCAAGGACATGATCTCGTCGGCGGTCGGGCCGACCACCGCAATGGTCTTCAGCTTCGAACGGTCGAGCGGCAGGATGCCGCCGTTCTTCAGCAGCACGATGGATTTCTGCGCGGCTTCGCGGGCCAGCGCATCGTGCGCGGGCGACTGGTTCACCGAGTACGGGATGCGTGCCCAGCGCACCCGCTCCGGCGGATCGAACATGCCGAGCTGGAACCGCGTGAGCATTGCGCGGCGCAGTGCCGCGTCGATCGCGGCCTCGCTCACGAGCCCCTGGTGCACGGCGTTGAACAGCGCCGCGTACGTGCGGCCGCAGTTGATCTCGAGCCCGCTGCGCACCCCGAGCGCCGCGGCCTGCTCGGGCGTGGCGACGATCTTGTGGAATTTCCAGATGTCGTCGATGGAATCACAATCGGAGACGACGTAACCCTGGAAGCCCCAGCGTTCACGCAGGATGCCGGTGAGCAGCCGGTGGCTGCCCGATGCCGATTCGCCGTTGACGCGGTTGTACGCGCCCATGACCGAGGCGACATGGCCCTCCTGCACCAGCGCGCGGAACGCGGGTAGATAGGTTTCCCAGAGGTCGCGCTCGTCCGGGTGCACGTCGAAGTGGTGGCGATCCGCCTCGGGACCGGAGTGCACGGCGTAGTGCTTGGCGGTGGCGTCGACCTTGCGGTATTTCGGATCGTCGCCCTGCATCGCCTTCACGAACGCCACACCCATGCGCGCCGTGAGGAATGGATCTTCGCCGTAGGTTTCCTGGCCGCGGCCCCAGCGCGGATCGCGAAAGATGTTGATGTTGGGCGACCAGAACGTGAGGCCCTGGTAGCGGCGGCGCTGACCGCGGCTCGCGAACTCGTGATGCTTGGCGCGCGCCTCGTCGCTGATCGCGGTGGCGACACGGGTCATGAGCGCGGGGTCGAAGGTGGCGGCCAGGCCGATGGCCTGCGGGAACACCGTGGCCGCGCCGGCGCGCGCCACGCCGTGCAGCGCTTCGTTCCACCATTCGTAGGCCGGCAGGTCGAGCCGGGGAATGGCCGGCGCATCGTTCTGCAACTGCGCCACCTTCTCTTCGAGCGTCATGCGCGCGACCAGATCCGCGGCGCGCGCCTCGAAGCTGCGCTCGAGGTCGCGGTAGACGGGCGTATCCGCACGGGCGTTGATGAGGAAGAATGCGCAGACGACGAGCAGGGCGCGCGATGCGTGGCGCGCGGAAGTGCGGTACATGACGGCTCCTTGCGCGCGAGCTGAAGCCCCCGATGTTGCCCCCTCGGCCGCGCGCGGTAGCGCTAACATACACGACTTCACCGCCGGCGTTGATAGCCCCGCGCCTGGATGAGCTCGGCGTGCCGGCGCCGCAGGCGCCGATAACTCTCGTAGCGACGCGCGGACATTTCCCGCGCCTCGACCGCGGCCATGATGGCGCAGCCGGGTTCCTGCATGTGCTTGCAGTCGGCGAAGCGACACCCGGACGAGCGGTGCGCAACTTCCGGGAAGCCGAGCGTTCTCGCATCGAGATGCTCGAGGGCGGGCGCAAAGTCCCGCACCCCCGGTGAATCCATGAGCGTGCCGCCGGAGTCGAGCGCGTAGGCGCGGGACGCGGTGGTGGTGTGGCGACCTTCCTCCTCGCGCACCAGCTCACCGGTCTCGACCACCGCGCGCGGCAGCAGCGCGCGCACCAGCGAGGACTTGCCGACCCCGGATTGCCCGACGAGCACGTTTACGCCCCGCGCCAACAGGCCGCGCAAACCGTCGAGGCCCGTGCCCGACCTCGCGGAGCACGTGATGTGCGGATAGCCGCCCGCCGCCAGCACCGCGAGCTCGTCGGCGTCGGGCGCCTCGGCGGCCAAGTCCGCCTTGTTGACCGCGATGGCGCCGGCGATTCCGGCGGAGGTGGCCGCGCACAGGTACCGGTCGACGATGAAGAAATCCGGCTTGGGCACGGGTGCGATCACGACGACCAGCTGCGTCACGTTCGCGACCACCGGCTCGCTGTCGCCGCGCACGTTGGAGCGGGCGAGCAGCGTCGTGCGCGGCAGCACTTCGACCACCAGCATCTCGTCGTGGACCCGGTCCTGCTCGCAGCGCACGCGATCGCCGCACACGATGGACAGGCGCCGTCCCGAGGGCCGCGCGCGCAGCTCCCGCAGCTGCGCGTCGCGCACGATCAGGTGCCGGCCGAACGCCGCGATGACTTCGGCATCGAAGACGTCGGCGGTGGCGGGCGCGGTCATTCGTGTAGTATCGCGTCAATCCATATGCCGAGCAGCGACTATCTCGTCTGGATAGATCTCGAGATGACGGGCCTCAAGCCCGAACACGACGTGATCATCGAGATGGCCACCATCGTCACCGACGCGCAGCTCAACCTCGTGGCCGAGGGGCCGGTCATCGCCATACATCAGCCGGATGCCGTGCTGGAAGGCATGGACGACTGGAACAAACGCACGCACGGCGCGTCTGGCCTGCTGGCGCGCGTGCGCGAGAGCCGCCACACCATTCCAAGCGCCGAGCAGCGCACCCTCGATTTCCTGGGCGCCCTGGTCGAGCCGAATTCCTCGCCCATGTGTGGCAACAGCATCTGCCAGGACCGGCGTTTTCTCGCCAGGCAGATGCCGGCGCTCGAGAAGTTTTTTCACTATCGCAATCTCGACGTCAGCACGCTCAAGGAGCTGGCGCGCCGCTGGGCGCCGGGGCTCAGCGCGGGCTTCGTGAAGCAGGGCGAGCACAAGGCGCTCGCGGACATCCAGGAATCCATCCGCGAGCTGGCCTACTACCGCCAGCACCTGTTCGCGCCCAGCTACGCCAAGTGAACGGCCTGCCGACGTTCGCCGACGTGGTGGCGGCCGCGGCCCGGATCGGGCCGCACATCGTGCGCACGCCGGTCATGCGCTCCGCCGCATTCGATGCGCGCGTCGGGCGGCAGGTGTATTTCAAGTGCGAGAACCTGCAGACCGGCGGCGCGTTCAAGTACCGGGGTGCCACCAACGTCGTGCTGCAGCTCGATGCGGCGCGCACGCCCG
>JBIOZI010000180.1:0-10025 GCA_044871085.1 Steroidobacteraceae bacterium
CTAGCAAAAGGGGACAGGCCTCGAACCCGCGCTCAGATCTGAGGCCCGTCCCCTTTTGCTAGGAAACGAGGAATGTCCCCATTTCGCGCACTCTCTAGTCTCTGAACATGAAGTAAGCGGCGGCTACCAGGCACAGCCCCGCCCAGAGGAAGTCGAGCTTCAGCGGCTGCTTCATGTAGAGCACCGCGAACGGCACGAACACCGCGAGGGTGATCACTTCCTGCATCACCTTGAGCTGGCCCAGCGACAGCACGGTGTAGCCGATGCGATTCGCCGGCACCTGCACCAGGTACTCGAACAACGCGATGCCCCAGCTCGCCAGCGCGGCGATGACCCAGGGCTTTGCCGCCATGTTCCGCAGATGCGCATACCAGGCGAACGTCATGAACACGTTCGACACGACGAGCAGCGCGGCGCTCTGCGCCCAGGCCGGGATGTTCATGCATCCGGGCCTTTGAGCGCTGCCAGCTCGGCGCGCAGCTCGGCGACGGCGCTCTCCAGCGCCGCCACCCGCGCGGCCAGATCCGCACCGCCCGCGACGCGTTGCGGCGGACTTTCGACGCGCGGCATCGCGCCCGATGGCTCCGCCGGCTCGGGCGGCGCATCGTTCGTCACCGGCAGCTCCTCGAACAGCTGCGCCCAGCGCGAATCGCGCCGTCCGACCTCGCGGGGCAGTTGTTTGACGATGGGGCCTTCCGGCCGCGTCGCGAGGGCTTCGAGCAGCGTCTCGATGACGGCCGGGTCGGGCAGCTCGGCCATGCGCGGGACACGCGCGCGCAATTCTCCGGGGGTTTGCGGCCCGCGCAGCAGCAGCTCACAGACGATCGCGGTTTCCTGCGGCGTGAACTTGAGACTGCCGAACTCCGTGTTGCAGAAGATGTGCTGGTACTTGGGAACGCGGCTGCCGAAGCCCGATTTCTCGACCACGAAGTGGCGGCGCGCGAGGCTGTCGACCACGAACTTCACCTGGGCCTCGTCCACCTGCATGAGCGGCTCGCGATTGCTCTTCTGGTTGCAGGCGTTGACCAGTGCGTTCAACGACAAGGGATACTGGTCGGGCGTCGTGATCTGCTTTTCGATCAGCGAACCGATGATGCGCGCTTCGAGCGCCGAGAGTCGGATGTTCATCGGCTCAGTATACTGAGGACCACCTTCTCACAGGTCCCCCTGATGTCGCGCCGGCTGTGGTCGCTGCTCGCACTGTTCGTGGTCGTAGCCACGCTGCTGTTCATGCGGCTGCCGGTGCCGCACACCTACGCCGGACGCGTGATCGAGAACGCCGGCCACCTGCCGGTCTTCCTGCTGGTCACGCTTGGCCTGCTGGTCGTGCTGCGCAACGACTTCGCGTTCAGCGGCGCGCGCCTGTATGCCTCCGCCGGCCTCATCGGCGCCGGGCTCGGCTTCGCGAGCGAGATCATGCAGATGCCGCTGGCGCGCGACGCCTCCTGGGAAGACGTGTTCTCCGACGCGGCCGGGGCGCTGTGCGCGGTGGCGCTGTACGTGCTGTTCGACCGGCGCGAGCCGGTGACGCGCGGCGCGCGGGTCGTGGCACTCGTGATCGCGCTGGCCTGCACCGTGTTCTACGTGACGCCACTAGTTAGGATGGTGCTCGCCTACGTGCACCGCAACGGCGAATTCCCGATGCTGGCGGATTTCCGCTACGGCATCGAGAGCGTCTGGGTGGTGGGCTACGGCGTCAATCGCGACATCGGCGGCGGGGCGTTGCAGGTGGAGTTCCAGGCCGATCAATGGCCGGGCGTGTCGTTGCACGAGCCGGTGGCCGACTGGCGGGCCTTCAAGACCCTCGCCATCGACGTGGAGAACCCGGACACGGAGCCGCTCGCCTTCACCGTGCGCGTGCACGACATCGGCCACGGCCGTACCTACAACGACCGCTACAACCGCAAATTCGCGCTCGCGCCCGGCGAGCGGCGCACGCTGCGCATCCCATTGGACGAAATCCGCCGCGGCCCGAAGGAGCGGCTGATAAACCTCGGTGAAATATCGGATATCACCCTGTTCCGGGACCAGCCGCGCGGCTCCAAGCACATGCGGGTGTACACGGTCCGGCTCGACTGACGCGTTGAACATAGCCCCGGTGGTAACCCGAAGTGGGCATTCCGAATGCATGGTCCGATGCCTATACTTCGCTCCATGGAACCGATCGCCGACACCTTCGACGCTGCCTTCTCCAAGACCGTCGATCTCGCCAACAAGATGGCGGACAAGGACAAGGACGCGGACCTGTGGGACATCGCTGACGGTCTGCTTGCCGGGGCGATCCAATACTGGCTGTATTCGCGCCAGCCCTGCGGCGACACGCGTTGCCAGGACTGCATGCCCATCAGCACCTCCGAGGGGCGCATGTCCGAGCTCAAGCGCCTCATCGAGCAGCTCGCCTCCGAGAGCGAGTACTTCCATACGCCGACGGATTCGAACGCCGGCCGCGCCTGAAAGGGCACAGACCTTTAATGGGGACATTCCTCGTTTCCTAGCAAAAGGGGACAGGCCTCGAACCTGCGTTCAGACCTGAGCCCCGTCCTCTTTTGCCCGCAAAGCGGCGAAACGAGGAATGTCCCCGTTTCCCGTGTCCCCGTTTTCCGAAAATAGATCTGTCCCCTTTTTCCTGCCTGGACGATCGGGCAAAGATTCCGGACGCGCGGCCATGCGCGCGGATTCCCGGCCAACACCGGCGGACGCGCGATCATTAAGACGAGTTGCCTGAGTGGTTAGTCTGCCCGCAGTCGGGGGCCAAATACTAACTACAGGTACTCACATCATGCGTATGAAATCACTGGCGCTCGCCGCGGCGCTGTGCGCGGCCACGGCCGCCTTCGGCCACGACGGCCATGATCACGACCCCACCAAGGGCCACAACAAGCCGCCGCCGCTCGCGGTGCTGCAGCTCGACCAGGTGCGCGATGCCGCATCGCGGTTCATCGACGTCGACCAGGCAGGCCCGGCCGGCTACGTCGACATCGCGCTGTTCGTGCCGCAGATGGGCTGGCACTACCTGAACCAGAAGCTGGTCGACGACGGCAAGTTCGACTGGAACAAGCCCGAGATCCTCGTCTATGCCGACGATCCGTGCGGCGGCAAGCGCAAGCTGGTCGCGGTGGAATACGCCGTGCCGTTCGCGCTGTCGAAGCGCGCGCCACAGGGTTTCGTGGGGCGGGCGGACGAGTGGGATCCGAACCAGGCATTCCAGCTCTGGACGCTGCACGCCTGGTTGTACGAGTTCAATCCGGACGGAGTGTTTTCCCCGTTCAACCCGCGCATTCCCTGAGACGCGTGGTGAACGTCGCAGCGGCGGTCTTCGGACCGCCGCCGTGCCTGCTCTCAGGCGACGGCGGTTGCCGCGGCCGCGCTCGCCTCCGCCAGCGCCTGCTCCAGCAACTCCAGCCCCTCGTTGAGCTGCGCCTCGGGAATCGTCAGCGGCGCGAGAATGCGGATGACATTCGAGTACAACCCGCACGACAGCAGGATCAAGCCGCGCCTGCCGGCGGCCTGCACCACGTTCTTCGTGAGCTCCGCGTCGGGGAGGTCCGCGCGGCGGTTCTTGACGAGCTCCAGCGCCACCATCATGCCGAGCGCGCGCACTTCGCCGATACAGGTGTGCTTCGCCTGCATCTGCCGCAGCCGGGCGGCGATCTTCCCGCCCAACAATTCGGCCCGCGCGTTGAGGTTCTCGCGCTGCAGGACTTCGAGCACCGCGAGACCCGCCGCACAGGCCAGCGGCGATCCGGCGAACGTGCCGCCGAGCCCGCCGACCACGGGCGCGTCCATGATCTCGGCCTTGCCGATCACCGCCGACAGCGGCACCCCGCCCGCGATGCTCTTCGCCACGGTCATGAGGTCCGGCTCGATGCCGGCGTGCTCGATGGCGAAGGTGCGGCCGGTGCGCGCGAAGCCGGTCTGGATCTCATCGGCGATGAGCAGGATGCCGTGTTTGTCACACAGCGCGCGCAGGCTGCGCAGGAACTCCGGCGGCGCGATGTAAAAGCCGCCTTCACCCTGCACGGGTTCGATGATCACCGCGGCGACGCGCGCCGGATCCACGTCGGCCTTGAAGAGCTGCTCGATGGCCGCCAGTGAATCCTCGGCGCTCACGCCGTGATAGGCCATCGGGAAGGGCACGTGGAACACCTCGGGCAGCATCGGTCCGAAGCCCGCCTTGTACGGTTGCACCTTGCCCGTCAACGTGCTGCAGGCGATCGTGCGGCCGTGGAATCCGCCCGTGAACGCGATGACGGCCGAACGTTTCGTGGCGTAGCGCGCGATCTTGATGGCGTTCTCGACCGCCTCGGCGCCGGTCGACAGGAAAATCGTCTTCTTCGGCGTCGGACCCGGCGCGAGCTGGTTCAAAGCCTCGGCGAGCGCGATGTAGCTCTCGTACGGCGTCACCTGGAAGCAGCCGTGGGTGATCTTCTCGAGCTGCGCCGCCATCGCCGCTTTCACGTGCGGATGCAGGTGCCCGGTGTTGACCACCGCGATACCGCTGGCGAAATCCACGTAGCGCCGGCCTTCGACGTCCCACAGCTCGGCGTTCTGCGCGCGCTCGGCGTACACGGCCAGCGAGTTGCCGACACCCCGCGGCACGGCGGCCTGCCTGCGCTTGTGAAGGTCAGCGTTCTTGCTCATGCGTTCTCCAAAATTTCACGGTCGCCATCGCTTCGACGGCGATTTCCGACGTGGCGCGCAGCGCCTGGCAATCGGGGCGCAGCGCCTGGCTAAGCGAGACTGTGCCTCGCCAATGGCAACGACCGAAGTCTACGCCCGGTGGCCTCGTAAATTGCATTACAGACCGCCGGCGCCACCAGTGCGGTGGCCGGCTCGCCGATGCCGCCCGGCGGCTCGGTGCTGTCGACGATGTAGCAGTCGATGCGCGGCGCCTCGGTGATCCGCGCCACGCGATAGCTGTCGAAGTTCGTCTGCTGCACGCGGCCGCCCTGGATGTTGATCTCGCCCCACATGAGCGCGGACAAACCGAACAGCACCGAGCTCTCGATCTGCGCGAGCACGGTGTCGGGATTGATCTGCTGCCCGCAGTCGACGCCGCAGTAGATGCGATCCACCTTCACCTTGCCGTCGGGGAATGAGATCTCCGCGACCATCGCCATGTAGGTGCCGTAGCCTTCCATGATGGCGAGGCCATGATGATGGCCCTTGACGGGAAAGCCGAAGCGCGCCTCGCGCGTCACCAGGTCGAGCGCCTTGAGGAAGCGCGGCTGCTTTTCGAGCAGCGAGCGGCGGAATTCCAGCGAATTGCGGCGCGCGGCGACGGCCAGCTCGTCCATGAAGCTCTCGACCACGAAGCAGTTGAGCGCGTGGCTGACCGAGCGCCAGTAGCCCACGTCGATGCCGATCTCCTGCCGCTTGTAGTCCACGTGCACGTTCGGCACGTCGTACGGGTAGTTCGTGGCGGCCTCGAGCACGAACGGGTCGACTATCTTCTCGATCGCCGCGGGGAACATGCGCGCGGTGATCGACGGGCTGGTGATGTGCATGTTCCAGGCGATGAGCCGCCCCTGGGCGTCGAACGCGCCCGCCACCTGGTCGAACGCCGGCGGACGGTACGCGTCGTGCGTCATGTCGTCCTCGCGCGTCCACAGCAGCTTGACCGGCCGGCCGATGGCCTTCGAGGCCTCGACTGCGGCCGGGATGAAATCCACTTCCAGCCGGCGGCCGAATCCGCCGCCGAGGAACGTGGTGTGCACGCGCACCTTGCCGGGCTCCACGCCCGCGGCCTTGGCTGCGGCGGCTTGCGCGATCTGCTGAACCTGCGTCGGCACGTACAGGTCGACGCCGTCGGCGCGTACGTCGGCGGTGCAGTTCTGCGGCTCGAGCGTGGCGTGCGCGAGCAGCGGCAGCTCGTAGTCCGCGTGCAGCGCGCGCGCCGCGGACTTGATAGCGGCGGCCGCGTCGCCGTCGTTGCGCGCCATGCGGCCCTCTTCGGCCGCGCCCTTGCGCAGGGTCTGTGCGATCTTGGAGTCCGTGAGCGCGGCGTTGGGGCCGGCATCCCATTCGATCTGCACCGCGTCGCGCGCCTTGCGCGCCTGCCACCACGAATCCGCGATCACCGCGATGCCGGAGGAGGTGAGCACCACCGCCCGCACGCCGGGCATGGAGCGCGCCTTCTCGTCGTTGAACGTCTTCACCGACCCGCCGAGCGTCGGCGGCTGCGCCAGTGCGGCGTGCAGCATGTCCGGCAGCTTCACGTCTATGCCGTAGATGCAGCTCCCGTCCACCTTGGACGGCGTGTCCGTGCGGCGTTGCGCCTTGCCGATCAGCGTGAACTGCGCGGCGCTCTTGAGCGGCACGTCCTTCGGCACGGTTAGTTTGGCGGCGGCACCGGCCACCGCGCCGAACGACAGCTTCTTGAACTGCGGTGAGACGATGACCCCGTCTTCGACCTTGCAGCTGCGGGCATCGATGCCCCACTCGGCGGCCGCGGCGCTCACCAGCAGGTGGCGCGCGGTCGCGCCGGCCTTGCGCAGCTTGTCCCAGCCGTCGCGCACGCTGCTGCTGCCGCCGGTGATCTGTCCGCCGAGCAGGCCGTTGTGGAATGCATCACCCGGCGGGGCGAACTCGACCTTGATGCGCGCCAGTCCCACGCCGAGCTCCTCGGCGATGAGCATGGGCAGCGCGGTGTACACGCCCTGGCCCATCTCCGAGCGGTCGCAGAAGAAAGTGATGCTGTCGTCGGTGCCGATGCGCAGCCAGGCATTGGGCTCGAAGGGTTTCGTTTCACCGGTGGGCCTGGGGCCCTTCGAGCAGGCGGGCAGCGCAAGGGCGATGACCAGGCCGCCCGAGAGGGCGGCCCCGGCTTTCAGGAAGGCGCGACGGGACCCGTCGACCGGGTCTTCGGTGGCCACACTGTCGAATGAATGAACGGACATGGCGTTCCCTCCCCGGAAACGTTGGGCCCCGAATCAGGCCGCGGATTCGATCATGCCTTCGTCGGCGCCTGTCTCGTCTGGATCTGCGCGGCGCGGTGGATGGCGGCGCGTATGCGTTGATAGGTGCCACAGCGGCAGATGTTTCCGGCCATCGCCGAATCGATGTCCGCATCGGATGGATGCGGCTTGGCCGCGAGCAGCGCGGACGCGGACATGATCTGGCCGGACTGGCAGTACCCGCATTGCGGCACGTCGTGCTCGATCCAGGCCTGTTGCACCGGATGGCTGCGATCTTTCGACAGACCTTCGATGGTGGTGACTTTCTGCTCGCCGAGCGTGCTCACCGGGATCTGGCAGGAGCGCACCGGCTGGCCGTCGAGGTGCACCGTGCATGCGCCGCACAGCGCCATGCCACAGCCGAATTTCGTGCCGGTGAGACCCAGGGCATCGCGCAACACCCACAGCAGGGGGGTTTCCGGATCCACATCGACTTCGACCGCATTGCCGTTGACGTTGAGCTTGGTCACGTTGTCTCCCCGCGAGTGGCCTGGCTGCGGCCGACTTTAATCCTCCGCCACTGGGGCCGCCACGACTGCCGGTGGGCGGGAAGACGGCCCATCCATCGGTCAACGGCTGGTGTTCAGCTTCCCTGCGGTATGATTCGCGCCCATTTGCTTGTAAGGATTCGAGTTTGTCCGAGACTTCCCCGAAGCCGCCGATCGTCACCGAAGTCGTGATCATTGGCGCCGGCCCGTGCGGGCTGTTCCAGGTATTCGAGCTCGGGCTTCTCGGAATCGGGTGCCACCTCGTCGATTCGCTGGGCGCGCCCGGCGGGCAGTGCACCGAGCTGTATCCGGACAAGCCCATCTACGACATCCCCGCGCTGCCGGTGTGCGGCGCGCAGGAGCTGGTCGACCGGCTCATGCAGCAGATCGCGCCGTTCAACGCGCCGCTGCATCTCGGCCAGGAAGTCACGCATCTGAAAAAGCGCGACGATGGCCGCTTCGACGTCGAGACCATCCTCGGCACGCGCTTCGACGCCGGCGCGGTGGTGATCGCCGGTGGAGTCGGATCGTTCCAGCCCCGGCGCATCGGTGTGCCCGAGGCCGAGGCCTTCGAAGGCCGCAACATCCACTACCGCGTGCGCGATGCCGCGCAGTATCACGGCAAGAAACTCGCGATCTTCGGCGGCGGCGACTCCGCGCTCGACTGGGTCATAGATTTCGCCGGCAAGGCCGCCTCCGTCACGCACGTGCATCGGCGTCCGGAGTTCAAGGCCGCGCCGGCTTCGGTGGCGAAGATGCGCGCGCTCGCCGAGTCCGGACAGGTGCGCTACATCGAAGGCCTGGCCGATTCACTGCGCCGCAACGGCGAGTCGCTGACCGGCATCAACGTGAAGGCCGCGGACGGGGCGCTGCACGCGGTCGACGCCGATCACGTGTTCGCGTTCTTCGGCCTGCACCCCAAGCTCGGGCCCATCGCCGAGTGGGGCATGGAGCTCGAGAAGAAGGCGCTCAGGGTCGACACCGAAAAGTTCCAGACCAGCGTTCCCGGGATATTCGCCGTGGGAGACATCAACGCCTACCCGGGTAAGAAGAAGCTGATTCTGTCCGGATTCCACGAAGCCGCGCTCGCCGCCTTCGGAATCCAACACTACCTTTATCCCGCCAAGAAGCAGTTCCTGCAGTACACCACCACCAGCCCGGTGATGCAGAAGCGTCTCGGCATCCCGCACTAACTACCCTGAAAAGGAGTTCATGATGAAAGTCCGTTTAATCGCCTGTCTCTCGCTGCTCGCCGCCTCGTCCAGCGTGTTCGCCGCCGAGTGCAAGCTCGAGATCTCCGGCAACGACGCCATGCAGTTCGACAAGAAGGAGCTCGCCGTCGGCGCCGACTGCACCGAAGTCGAGGTGACGCTCAAGCATGCCGGCAAGCTGCCCGCCAACGCGATGGGCCACAACTTCGTCGTCGCGAAGACGGCCGACATGAGCGCCATCGTCGGCGATGGCATGAGCGCGGGCCTCGCGGCCAACTACGTCAAGGCCGGCGACGCGCGCGTCATCGCGCACAGCAAGGTCGTGGGCGGCGGCGAGTCGACCACGGTGAAGTTCCCGACCTCGAAGCTCAAGAAGGGCGAGGCGTACAGCTTCTTCTGCACCTTCCCCGGCCACTCGTCGATGATGAAAGGCACGCTCAAGTACTGAGCGCAGCCTTCCGACCATGGGCACCGGTCTCGCCGACCTGCAGAAGCAGTTCCAGCTCGAACGACTGGAGGTGAACCTGTTTCGCGGCCAGAGCCGCGACACGGGCAGTCCGCAGGTTTTCGGCGGGCAGGTGCTCGGCCAGGCGTTGATGGCGGCGCACGCCACCATCGACGATGGCCGCGTGGTGCATTCGCTGCACGCATACTTCCTGCGGCGCGGGGACTTCAACAAGCCCATCGTCTACAGCGTGGATCGCAGCCGCGACGGCGGCAGCTTCTCGGCGCGGCGCGTGGTGGCCATCCAGGACGGCGAGCAGATCTTCATCTGTTCGGCGTCCTTCCAGACGCCGGAGCAGGGGCTCGAATACCAGGCGGCTGCTCCCGATGTGCCGCCGCCCGAGGAGCTGCAGCCGATGAGCAAGCCGCCGCAGGCGGAGATGGACAAACTACCCGAGAAGCTGCGGCGCTGGCTCGAGATCGAGCGGCCGTTCGAGTTCCGTCCCGTGCAGCCGTACAACCCGCTGGCGCCCGTGGCCAGCGCGCCGGTGCGGCAGATATGGATGCGCGCCGTAGACAAGCTACCCGACGACCCGGCACTGCATCGCTGCCTGCTGGCGTACATCTCCGACTACTGGCTGCTCGACACCGCGACCATGCCGCACGGCTCCTCGTTCCTGCGCGGCAATCTCATCATGGCCAGCATCGACCACGCCATCTGGTTCCACCGGCCGGCGCGCGTCGACGAGTGGCTGCTGTATTCGCTCGACAGCCCGTCGAGCTCCGGCGCACGCGGCTTCGCGCGCGGCAGTCTCTACACGCGCTCGGGAGCACTGGCGGCGAGCACCGCGCAAGAGGGGCTCATACGACTCGTGCGGCCGCAATCCTGATTCTCCTGACGGCGGCGCTGCTGCGCGCCGCCGCGA
>JBIOZI010000181.1:0-16013 GCA_044871085.1 Steroidobacteraceae bacterium
CGCCCGGGCGCGCAAAACTAACTAGATCAGCTTTCGACCGGTGCCACGACCAGGGTATTGGCCGTGACGCTCTGGACGCGGATCGCCGTACCGGTGGGCAGCGTCGATCCGTCGGCCGAGACGGCCTCGAACTCGCGCAGGCGGTTGGCGAAGTTGATGGTGACGCGCCCGCCGTCCTTGCCCACGGTGAGATAGACCGAACCCTCGCTGCCGACGGCGGCGAACAGGCTCACGGTGCCACTCGACTGCAGACGCAGCATGCCGCGGAAGATCTTGTGGATGACCCACATGGAGAACACGCCCGCGCCGAAGGCGCCCACGCTGGCGAGCAGCGCGCCGAGCGCCGCACCGTTGTGCAGGGCGTAGCCCACCACGCCGAACATCGCGAGGAACGAGGAGACGCCCTGGATGGTGAGTGCCTGGAAGCCGGCGTCGCTGTCGAGGTGCACGTCGGTGCCGTGATGATCGATGCCGACGATCATGAGGATCATTCGAAAGAGCAGAATGATTCCACCGACGAGGCCACTGAGAAGAAACAACTGCTCGAGGCCGTTGTGCGTAGCAAACCACTCGATCATGGCTCGAGTCCCCCCGCCGGATGATTGTTGCTCACCCCTTTTGTAGGAACTATAGCCGGTATTTCAAGGGTTCCGCTGACCGAAAAAGTAGTTGGAAATAGTCAAACCGCCGAGGAAGGCGGTTTCGTGATAGCTGAGCGCCGCCCGGTCCTCGCCCGCCGCCCCGGCGGCCACCATCAGCGGCAGCAGGTGCTCCTCGCGCGGATGCGCGGCGCGCGCCGCGGGCGCCTGCTCCCACTCCAGCAGCCGGCGTTCGCGCTCGGCGGGAGGGGCTCCGACGACGGCGTCGTTCAGCCACGCATCGAATTCGCGTGACGGCCCCCAGCCGCGCGGGCTGAAGAACTGGCGCAGGTTGTGATACGACAGGCCGCTGCCGACGATGAGCACCTGCTCGTCACGCAGCGGCGCGATGGCGCGGCCGAGTGCCAGGTGCGTCGCCGGATCGAGCCCCTGCTTCAATGACAGCTGCACGACGGGCACGTCCGCATGCGGGTACATGACCTTAAGCGGCGTGAACGCGCCGTGGTCGAAACCACGCGCGGCGTCGAGCGCGGCGGGCAGCCCGGCGGCATCGATGAGCTGCCGCGCGCGCGCCGCGAGTGCCGGCGCGCCCGGCGCGTCGTAGCGAATCTGGTAGGTGTAATCGGGGAAGCCGCCGTAGTCGTAGATCATCGGCGGCGCCGGGTGCGCGGTCAGCGTGAACTGCGGCTCCTCCCAGTGCGCCGAGATCATCAGCACCGCGGCCGGAGTGCGGCCGACCTGGCGCGGGATGTCGGCGAGCTCCGCCGCCAGCATCGCGTACGGCGCGCGCGCCGTTTCGTCCATGAACGACCACGGACCGCCGCCGTGGGAGATGAAGTAGACAGGCATGCGCGCGGTGGCCATGGCAGCATGGTAGCCAGCACGGGGGCCTGAAACTGCGATTTTTGGCCTGGGAAGTCCCGAATCACCTGAACGAACCTGAACGAGAATGTTCAGCGTCCGCTCAGCTCTCCCGGCCAATACTGGCGCCGCACTGGATCGATACCGATCCACAAGGAGATTCAGATGAAACGCCCCGTTGCTCTTGTTGTTCTCATCGCGACGTTTGCCGCCGGTTCCGCCTTCGCGGGCAGCGCCGGCGCCGTGAAAGCGTTGGGCGATCGGGTGGTCGCCGCGCGCGACCAGCAGGGTCAGAGTCGCGACAACCGCGGTAACGACAACCGCGGTAATGACCATCGCGGTAACGACAACCGCGGTAACGACCATCGTGGCAACGACAGCCGCGGCAACGACCGCCGTGACCATGTCCAGCACAATGGCAACAACGGCCAGAATCGTGGTGACAACCATGCGCCGCCCGCGCACGACCGCGGCCGCGGCAACGACCATCGTGACCATGACCGCCGCGACAACGATCGCCGCGACTGGAACGACAACCGGCACGACTGGAACGACCGTCGCGACGACAATCGCCACGACAACCGCCACGACAACGACCGTCGCGACTGGGACCGCAACCACAACGGCCGCAACGACCGCTGGGACCGCTACCGCAACGACTGGGACCGGCATCCTAACTACTGGGACAACCGTCGCCACGACCGCCGCGACTACGCCGCCTACCGGTTCCACTTCGGTTCGTACCACCGCCCGTCGGGCTACTACTACCGCGTGTGGCACCGTGGCGACCGCCTGCCGCGGGGCTGGTACGGCAGCTCGTACATCATCAACGACTGGCGCCCGTACCGCCTGTACTCCCCGCCGTACGGCTACCACTGGGTGCGCGTGGGCAATGACGTGCTGCTGACGGCCCTCGCGACCGGCATTGTGCTCGATGTGATCTACGACATCTGGTACTGAGCCGCGACGACACCGATTCCTGAGCTAGCAGGAAACCGCCGGCGCCCTGGAAGGGATTCCAGGGCGCCGATGTTTTTGGGAAAAGGGGACAGATCTATTTTTGGAAAAGGGGACAGATCTATTTTTCACTGTGCTGATGTATTGTTCCCGCGCGCCCTATTTGAAAAATAGATCTGTCCCCTTTTCCCCCATGACCGACCGCCTCGCCGCCATCGAAGAGAAGCTCGCGCACCTGGAGCGCGCCGTCACGGAGCTCAGTGACGTGGTCGTGCGCCAGCAGAAAGAGCTGGACCGCGCGCTCGACCGCAACCAGAGGCTCATGGAAAAAGTGGCCGCGCTGGAATCCGACGCGGGCGCAAGTGCCACGACATACGAGAAGCCGCCGCACTACTGACGGGCGCCGGCGAGCCGCAGCACTACCTCGTCGACTTCACGAACTTCACGGTCAGCTCCAGCGCGTCGAGCGCGCCCTGCATCAGGTATTCGCCACCCGGCAGGTCGTCACGCTTGTGGCCCTGATTGCCGAGCACGAAGTCGTGATACCCGTGCTCGTAGATCTCCATGCGCACGTCCTTGGCGGCGCTGAGGAGCTCGCCGTACAGCACCTCGTCCACGGGCAACAAGGTATCGGCGGTGCCGACGAGAATGAGGATGGGCGCACGTATCGGCGGTATGTTCTCGCGCACGCTCGCGGCATCCGGCGGCTTCTTCCAGTAGTCAGGCGACCACGGCCCCGGCTGCTTGTGATAGCCGAGGAACCAGATGGGTGCCGGCGCGCCGAGCACGACGGCGTGCAGGTCCGGCACGCGGGAAGCGAGGAACAGCGCGAGATTGCCACCCAGGCTCACGCCATACACGCTGACGTCCGCGCGCCTCACGTACGGCAGCCGCTGCACGTAGTCGACGACGCTGAGGCCGTCGTCGATGGCCGTGGCAACGCCCGTCTTCGATGGCGTGTTCGCGTCGTTCCACGGCCCGCCGCGATAATCCGCCACGACGACGACAAAACCTTCCTGCAGGAACCGCTCCCACACCGGCCCGCCATGATCGCCGCGGGACCAGCCGATGAGCTGCTCCATGCCGCGTCCGCCCGGCGCGCCATGGAACATGACGATGGCGGGAAACGGCCCCGCTCCCCACTTTTTTTCACCGGGCTTGCGGATCGCGGCCGCGATGTAGAGCCCGTCCTTCGCCTTGATCCAGGCCTGCATCACGGGCGAATCCGTTTCGCTCACGACGTGGATGTACTGTTTGTCGGGCAGCGGCGCGTCGCTGCCGGAGTGGCGCGAGATCTGCGCATGCGCGAGCTCGGCTACGCAACCCGCGGCGAGCATCAGGACGCCGCACCGAAACCCGGTTCCGGATCTGACCATCATCGACGTGGCTCGATCGCCTCGACGTCGAGTTGAAAGAACTGGCCGTCGAATGGCGCCGGTGCCGGCGCCACGCCCGCCACCACGTGGCGCTCGTGGTTCGCGATCGCGACGTCATTCGAATCGTACGCGCCCATGGTGACGGTGGCACCCGCGCGGATCGGAATCGTCACGACGTAGTCGACGGGAAAGGTGTAATGCCCCACCTGCTGCTCGTTGCGATTGAACGTGTACGTCGCATCCGGATCGGACACCCGCAGCGAGTAGAAGTTGTAGTCGTTCTTCACGGGCTCACCGCCCGCCTGGAAATGCTCGAATCGTACTTCGCCGCCGGTGAAGTTCTTGGGCTCGACGACTCCGCGCACGTGCAGCGTCACATCGTACGTAATGCCGGCCTCGCCGCCGAAGGTACGCACGATCTCGCGTTTGAGCTTCCAGCGCGCGTCGGCGGTTTGCAGCAGCGACCGCGGCCAGTGGCATTCGGTATCGCCATTGAAGTGATCGGCGCACGGCACCTCGAGACGCAGGCCCGCGAGGCTGGCGGCCGCAGATGGCGCGGGCGTCGTCGTTGCGCAGCCAATGGAAATCGTCGCGATCGATGAGGCCAGCAATGCGATGCGCATGGTCGCTCCGGTGGATGGTCGATAGAAAGGTTCGGGCGCCGAAGGTCAGTGTGCGATCAGCGCGGCGACGGCGAGCGCCACGGCGAGCACGGCGACGGCACCCGCCAGCAGCGCCAAGCGCTGCGTCGCGGCACGCTGCGCGGCCGCGGCGATGCCCGCCTGCTCGAGCGCGGCGACCACTTCCTTGAGCTGCGTCGCGAGCGCGGCGATCTGCTCGGCGTTGTTTGCCGATGCGGACTGCAGCTCCGCGATCTGCTGGTCGATGAGGTCGGCGCGTGCCGCCGCCACCTCGCCCTGCTTGCGCGTGAAACCGGGTCGTACCACCGCGATGATCTTGTCGAGATTTCCGAGCACGAGCTGCCCGACCGCGAGCCATGGCAATGCCATCGAAGCCTCCTAGCTGGCGGCGCGTGCGCGCGCCGATTCGTGTTTGACCCGCACGCAGGCATCGAACATCGGCGCTTCCACCAGCGCGAAAGATCCGCCGTGCGACACCTTGTCATAGGTCTTGCCGGACGTGAAGTTCATGCCGAAGCCGCGTCCTGCCCCGCGCAAATCCTTCCGCAGCGCCGTGAAGGCGGCGGCCGGAATCTCGAAGCTGCCATCATCTGCGTCGAAATCCTTCGGCCCGCCGAGCCGGGAGAGATCCAGCGAGCCCACCTGATTCTGCGACTTGCCGACGCGTCGCGTGACCTTGAGCAGGTTCTTCTCCCCGTCGGTCACGTGCGTGAGCCACAGCGAGTTGCCATACACCTGGTAAACGCCCGTGAGCTCACAGACGTTCTCGTTCTCCGACACGGTGAAGCGCACGGAGCGCAGCGAATGCCGCGGCGGGAGCACCGGCTCGTCCAGCGCGCGCACGCAGGCCTCGAACATCGCGCCACGCACGTCCAGGCCTGCGGTGGTGATCTTCAGGCGCAGGCGTTTGCCGCCCTTGGGAGTGAACGTCATGTCGAGCGGAACGGATTTTCGAAGCGATGTGAGCAGGGTCATCGTGTTGCGCCGCTGCGCCTGCGGGCCGCGGTCCATCTCGAGGTCGAAGCGCTCCGCAGCGCCCTCGACTCGAAACTCGCCCCCGTCGGGAAACGCCTGCGGATCATTCGAACCCAGCGCGAATCCGAGGTCGCCGCGCTCATTGAGCCTGAAGCTGAAATTGAGTGCCGGCACGTTTTCGAAGCGCGACAACCGCAGGCTGCAGTCGCGACCGCTTTGCGACTCGACGGTCCAGCGCGCCGGTGGCGGCTCGGGCGGGGGCCGCGCGCGGATGTCCGCGATGCATTTCTGAAACGCGCGCATCGTTTCCGCGCCGGCAGTCGGAGCGCCGATGCGCGCACCGGATTCGTAGCGCACGGCCACGGCCTTCCCGTCCGACAGATCGCGCATGAGGTGCTCGCCTTTGTCGAGCCCCGCCAATTGGAACGGCGTATTCCCCGAGTTGTATTCGCGTTGACCGCCCGCATCGCCCGCTTCGAAATGCCAGCCCTCGGAAGACTGCCGGGTGAGGCGCAGCTCGAGAATGTAGTGCTCCCCTTCCGCCCAGGTCACGCGCAGGTTGCCGCGATTCGTCCCGCCGGAATCGTGCAGCCCGGTGGTGAGGTCACACGAATTCAACTGCGGCGTGGATACCCACTGCGGCGGGACGAACGGCTCACGCTTCGCACAGGCCGCCGCGAGCAATGCGGCGCACAGCGCGAGCGACGTCGCGCCACCAGATATCGTGCGCCTCATGGTTGCGCGTCTGCCCGCGCGCCCGACCGCGAGCCATGGAACGGCCATTGAATCCTCCCGGTTCGCTTCAACCGATCTCGTTCAGCGCGTGAGCATCTCGTCCTGGCTCAGGGGAATTCCCCCCGATCGCTTCGGATGGCGCTGGCGGAATGCTTCGTATTCTTCGAGTGTGCCGATGCGCTCGAGCCACAGCTTCACGTAGCGCCGGCCCTCGTGGTACCCGCGCTTGACATACATCTGGTACACCTGCCCCGCCTGCACTTCGCTCGAGAATTGCACCGGCTTGCCCAGCGGCTTTTCCGATGGGGACTTGACCCAGTCGTTGCGGCCGAAGATCACGGCGACGTCGAATGTGCGCGTGCCGGGCGGAACGCGATAGTTGACGGTCGATTTCCACCCGGCTTCGCCGGTGGTGCTGCGCCCATCTACCGCGATGATCAGCAGGTGGGTGGCGTCCGTCTTGCTCGCCCGGTAGGACTGCCCGAGGATGAGCGCCTGTTGTTCGGGAGCCAGCATCTGCGCGCCGAGCTGGACGGTGCGCGGTTCCGCTTTGGCTCCGGCGCCGGCACCGGCCACGTATCCGGCGCCGAGCAGTGCCGCGGCGATGACCCAAAGTTTTCTGATGCGCGTCGCACGCCGGCTCATGATGATCCTTCCCCTCGGGCGCTCGTCGCGCCCCGCCTCGTCGTCAAGGCAATACGCTGTATCCGCCCGTCTCCGCGAATTGATCGTGCTCGCTCGCACTCACGGAGCCCACCGCCGCGCCGCGCGTGAGGCGGTCGCGCACGGCCGTCCACTTCTCCTCGCTGGGCACGTCCTGCACGAGGATCTGCTCGCAGCCGGCCTTGTCGAGCGCGCGCAGGTTCGCGTACAGGTCGTGCGCGTACGCGTCGGCACGCCGGCCGGCGTTGATCCAGGTGACGGATGGATAGGTCTTAAGAGGCAGCCGCTGCGCGAGCACCGCGACCCGGCGCCCGCCCTCGGAGGCCTGTTCCGCACGCTTGTCGATCTCGTCGACCGGCACGATGGTCATGGGCGTGAGCGGCGCGTAGTGCGACACCTTCGCGCCCGGGACGCGCGGCGTGGCCGCGGCCGCGCCGATGATGACGTCACCGACCACTTCCTTGATCTGCGAGTACGTGACGAAGCCGGGCCGCAGCAGGCGCACCTGCTCGCCGTCGAAGCTCACGATGGTGGACTCGAGCCCGATCTGACTTTCGCCGCCGTCGAGCACCACGCGCACCGCGTCGCCGAATTCCTCGCGCACGTGCTCGGCGCGGGTGGGGCTCACACGCCCGAAGCGGTTGGCGGAGGGTGCCGCGATGCCGCCGCCGAATGCGGTCAGCAGCTGCTGCGCCATGGGGTGCGAGGGCACGCGGATGGCGACCGTGTCCTGCCCGCCGGTCACGACGTCGTGCACGTTCTCCGAGCGTGGCAGCACCATCGTCAGCGGACCCGGCCAGAAGCGCGCCGCGAGCTTCTGCGCGTTGTCCGGCACGGTGCCGGCCCAGCGATGCAGGTACTTCGGATTGTCGAGATGCACGATCACCGGATGATCGGCCGGGCGTTCCTTGAGCTCGAAGATGCGCCGCACTGCCGCCGGGTTCTGCGCGTTCGCGCCGAGGCCGTAGACGGTTTCCGTGGGAAAAGCGACGAGCTCGCCATCCCGCAGGGCGGTGACAGCCTGTTCCAGTTCCTTGAGCGTGGCGCGAACGACCCTGACCATGCCGCGATTGTACAAGTACCGCGCCGCCGATTTGACCGTCTGCGCGAATGTGCCCGGTGCACGCCTCCCCGCCCTCGACTCGCGACGTCGCGTCCGCGCCGACGCGCGGGCACGGCGGACCCGCTTGCACCCCGAATCAGATCACGCCATTGGGGTCTGTCCCCGTTTGCTAGCAAACGAGGAATGTCCCCATTTTCTACTCGAGGTCGCGGCGCTCCCAGCCGGCATTCGTCTTGCGCACTTCGTAGGTCGGCCAGTAGTGCCGGTCGAGTTTCAGCGTGATCACTTCCGGAGCATTGTTCCAGGTGATGGTGCGCAGGCGGATGGCGGAGCGATCCGGCCGGCCGGAGACCACCTTGAGGAACGCGTCGAGATCGGGCGTGGGAATGCCGTCCACTTCGACGATGCGGCGCCCGGGGAACAGGCCATACCGCGTGGCCGGCGAGCCGTACGCGAAATACCCCACGTACACGCCCTCGGGCGGCATGCCCCGCTGCGCGATCATCGCGCGATGCGGCGCCTGCAGCGTCGCGCCGGCCCACATGATGATGCGATCGATGTCGCCGCCCGTGAGCGCGGCCGTCGGCAGCGGGATGTGCTGCACCTCGCCGTCGCGCCACACCGTGACGTTCACTTCGGGCTTGTCCGCTACGGCAAGCTCGACCTCGCGGAAGCGCGTGACTACTTTCTCGTCGATGGCGAGGATGAGATCGCCCTGCTTGAGCCGTCCCACCGCCGGAGAGCCACCTACCAGCCGCACCACCGACAGCACCTGGCGCTGGTTGGGGCTGGCGTCCTCGAGCTTGCGCAGCCAGTCATCGGTCAGGCCAAAGCGGCGCGCGGCGTTGAGCGGCTGCGGCGTGAGCTCGGCCTCGAGCGAATACAGCGGTTGCTTGCCCTGCACGCGGCGGAGCATGTCCTGCACGACGCCGATGGCGACGCCGCGATTCTCCTGCTGCAGGTCGCGACCCTGTTCCCACGCGAAGCTGGACCACAGGCCCACCACCGCACCCGTCTCGTCGGCGAGCACGCCGTCGAAATCGGTGGGCGGACTGATGAGCTGGATGGTCTCGAGATTGCTCTCGCGGAACTGCATGGTGCGCGACAGCGGCAACTGGATGGGCGCGAGGCTCGCCACCTGCGTCTGGCGCGCGTGCACGTCGGCGTCGGCGTCGATGCCGATGGCCCAGAGCGAGGTGCCGGGGGAAATGCGTCGATCGAGCAGCTTCGCCGCGCGCACCGGCGTGGTACCGATGAGCTTCGGGTCGTAGCTGACGATGGCGAGGTTGTGCAGCGGATGCACGAATTCCACCGTGCCCGGAATCTCGAGCGTGCCCGCGAAGATCAGGCGCACGTCGCCCATGGAAACGGGCACGGTGTTGCGGTCGACGACGACCAGGCCGCGCGCCGCGTCCACCACGAGGCCGGTGCCGCGGTAGTTGCGCTCGGTGATGCCGGATACCGAGTACGGCATGTCGAAGCCCACGCCGACCAGCGAGGGAATGAGCACGGACAGCGCGGGCGAGCGCGCGTCGTCGGGCTTGGAGAAGCGGGTGCTGCCGCCCACGTCGGGCTTGGCGGAGCCCAGCGCCGGCAGCGGCGCGCATTGCCACACCCCGGCCGCGTCGTCGCGCAGACAGTGATTGGCGGGGAACCAGCGCCGGTCCATGCGCGCGCTGCGCACGCTCGAGCCGTTGGGATCGTCGACGGTGGAATAGCGCACCGTGAAGCGTTCGCCGTCACCGAGCCCCGCCACCACCGCCTCGAAGGCCGCGAGGGTGGGCGTCGGCTTGCCATTGGCGCTCGCGATGACCGCGTTGCGCGGCACGCCGGCGGCACCGAACACGTACCCGGGGTTGGCGACGAACACGCCGCTGACGGCGATGTTGAAGTGCCGCGCCTGCTGGTACGACACGGTGTGCACGACGGCGTCGCCGAACTCGAGGTACGCCGACGGCGTGATGGCGTGCAGATCGCCGACTCCGAGCTTGGCGTTGACGGTCTTGCCGCCGCGCTCGAGCTCGAGCTCGACGTTGCCGCTGACCGTGTCGTCGAGCACCTGCTCGAGCGGCTCGAACTCGGACATGAGCTTGCCGTTGACGCGTACGAGCACGTCGCCCGGCTGCAGCGTGCCGTCGGCCGGCCCGCCGGGCAGCACTTCGTTGACGACCAGCATGCCGGTGAGCGCCGGGAATGCCTTGCGCGCGGATTCCTCGGTCTTCTCCTGCAGCCCGAGGCGGCGCAGCTCGTCGTACGGCGTGTACTTGAACACCACTTGCAGCGCGCCGCGCGACACGGGCTTGCCGGCCTGGATGAGGTCGAGCACACGTTTCATCCGCCCCAACGGTAGATAGAAGCTGGATGCCGCGCCGGTGGCGCCGCCGGCGTTGAGGGCGACGACACGGCCCTGGATGTCGATGACCGGCGAGCCCGAGGAGCCGCCGGAGGTGCCCGAGGCCGCCTGCAGGTAGAACGTGTTGAAATCGTTGTACTTGCCGATGCCGTACTCGGGCGCGTCACGGTCCAGCTTGGCGATGGTGCCGGCGAGGATCGACAGCTGCTCCCCGGCGTTGTTGCCGATGACGCGGATCTCGCGGCCGATCTGCGCGCCGTCCGGATACAGCGGCAACGAGCGCGGCTTGATGAAGCGCAGCTTCTTCGGGTCGTAGCGGTAGATGCCGAAATCGTGGATGGGGTCGCGGTACACCGGGTAGAGCTGCACCTCCTCGCGGTCGAGGAAGGTCGCCTCCGAGGTCACCGGGCCCGGCGTGACGACGTGACGGTTGGTGAGGATGAGGCCGCGCTCGGCGTCGACCACGAAACCCGTCGCCTGCGAGGAGGAGTTCCACTCCGTGTCGAAGGCGCGCGTCTGGTCGATCTCGATGGCCACCACGCTCTGCGCGACCCGTTCGAGGGTGCCGCGCCACGCGGCGCTCTCGCCTTCGGTCTGCGGAAAGGCCTGCGCCGCGGTGCTCTGCGCGGCCACCTGCGGCTGCGCGTTCGGCTGCGCACTCTGCGCGAGCACCGGGCCGGCCAGCAGCGGGGCGATGACGATCAAGCCGAACAGGGCGAGCCTCGAGCGCATGCGAAGTCCTTTCGAGTTGTTAGTGGCCCAGTCTAGAGGCCCATCTTACCGGCCGAGCGCCGCGACGCGCGGCCACAGCACGAGAACCCAGACCACGGCGAGAAACAGCAGCGACAGGAACACCGCGGCGGAACCGATGTCCTTCGCGAGGCCCGAGAGCTCGTGTCGCTCGAGCCCGATTCGGTCCACCGTGGCCTCGATGGCGCTGTTCAGCAGCTCGACGATGAGCACCAGGAACATCGGCGCGATCAACAATACGCGCTCGATGCCGTTCTGTCCTAACCACAGGCCCAGAGGAATGACCACCACTGCGAGGCCGAGTTCCTGCCGGAAGGCGGCCTCTTCACGGTAGGCGCCGGCGAACCCCTTCAAGCTGTTGCCGAACGCACGGAACAGGCGGGTGAGTCCCGTGGGCTTGAGCCGGTCGCCGACGTCGTTCATCCCTAGACTGTACCAGACGGCTCAGCTCTCTTTTTTGTCGGACGCCGTCGCTTCTGGAAGTGTGGGGACAGGCTTAAGCCCGTCCCCACCCGTTTACGACGTGGGGCGCAGCCCCTGGGAAGTCTTCCAGGTGAGATCGAGCTGACGCGCGGCGCGGACGTCGTCGAGGCGACGCACCGTCATGGTGTGCGGGGCCGACTTCACCACTTCAGGCTGCGACTCGGCCTCCTTGCGGATCGCCACCATCGCGTCGATGAACCCGTCCAGCGCCTCCTTGCTCTCGGTCTCGGTGGGCTCGATGAGCAGGCACTCGGGAATCAGCAGCGGGAAGTAGGTAGTGGGCGCGTGAAAACCATAGTCGAGCAGGCGCTTGGCGATGTCCATCGCGGAGACGCCGAGCTCACGCAGCTCCTTCTTCGCCGTGATGATGAACTCGTGGCTCGCGCGGCGCTGCGGATACGCCGGTTCGAAGCCCTGCCTGGCCAGTTGCTTCATGAGGTAGTTCGCATTGAGCGTCGCGAACTCGCCCACTCGATGCATGCCTTCGCGGCCGAGCATGCGCATATATATGTATGCGCGCAGCAGCACGCCCGCGTTGCCCATGAACGCCGACAGGCGGCCGATGGACTGCGGCAGGTCTTTCTCGGTGAGCCAGCGATATTTGTCGCCGTCCCGCCCGACCAGGGGAATGGGCATGAATGGCAGCAAACGCGCGCTCACGCCCACGGCACCCGCGCCCGGCCCGCCACCGCCGTGCGGCGTGGAGAAGGTCTTGTGCAGGTTCATGTGGATGACATCGAAGCCCATGTCGCCCGGGCGAACCTTGCCGAGGATGGCATTGAGGTTCGCGCCGTCGTAATACAGCAGCCCGCCCGCGTCGTGGACGATCTTCGCCACTTCCTTGATGCGTCGCTCGAACACGCCGCAGGTGGACGGATTCGTGAGCATGATGCCGGCGGTGTTCGGACCGACCACCAGCTTGAGCGCCTCGACGTCGATGTCGCCTTCGTCGTTGGTCGGGATCTCGCGCACCACGCAGCCGCACATCGTGGCGGTGGCCGGGTTCGTGCCGTGCGCCGCGTCCGGGACGATGATCTCGTTGCGCGCGAGATCGCCGCGCGCGCGATGGTAGGCGCGTATCATCGCGACCCCGGCGAACTCGCCGTGCGCGCCGGCCATCGGCGACAGCGCGACGCCCTGCATGCCGGTGACTTCCTTGAGCATCTCCTGCAGCTCGAACATGCAGGCGAGGAAGCCCTGACCCAGCGATTCGGGCGCGAGCGGATGGCGGTTCAGGAACCCGGGCAGCATCGCGTACTGGTTACAGGCCTTCGGGTTGTACTTCATCGTGCACGACCCGAGTGGATAGAAGTGCGTGTCGATGGAGAAATTGAGCTGCGAGAGGCGCGTGAAGTGCCGCACCACCTCGAGCTCGCTCACCTCGGGCAGCAACGGCGCCTGCTTGCGCCGCAAGCTCTCGGGGATGTCGCTGGCGATCGCGTTCGGCGTGTCGCGCTCGGTCGGCCACTGGCCGAAGGCACCGCGCCCGGGGCGCGAGTATTCGAAGATGATCTTTTCGGGATGTTTGAGCATGGCCATGTGCGGATTTCCCAGGTCAGGCCGCGCGCGCGGTTTTCAGCGAGTCGGCGAGCGCGTCGGAATATTGCTCGATGTCGCCGGCGGTGCGGGTCTCGGTGGCGCACACCAGCAGCGCATGGCCGAGCTCGGGGTAGTCGGTCGACAGGTCGAAACCACCGACGATGCCGCGGCGCGCGAGCTCGGCCAGCAGCGGCGCCACCGGGCGGTCGAACAGCAGCACGGCTTCGTGGAAGCGCGCGCCCTCGAACGCCGGCCGGACGCCCTTGATGCGCGACAGGGCGGCGACCAGCTCCTGGGTGGCGCGGTGCGACTCGTTCGCCACGCGCGCCAGCCCTTCGGGCCCCAGCAGGCTCAGGTAGATGGTCGCGGCGGTCACCAGCAGCCCCTGGTTCGTGCAGATGTTCGAGGTGGCCTTGCCGCGGCGGATGTGCTGTTCGCGCGCCTGCAACGTGAGCGCGAAGCCCTGCTTGCCGGCGGCGTCGACCGTGCGGCCGACGATGCGGCCGGGCATCTGCCGCACGTATTCCATCTTCGTCGTGAGGAAGCCCGCGTACGGGCCGCCCGAGGACAGCGGCACTCCGAGCGGCTGGCAGTCGCCGCACGCGATGTCGGCGCCCTTCGCACCCCACGCGCCCGGCGGCTTGAGGATTCCGAGCGAGGTCGGGTTCACCGACGCGATGACGAACATGCCGTTCGCATGCGCGAAGTCCGTGAGCGCGTCGACGTCCTCGAGCTGCCCGAAGAAGTTGGGCTGCTGGATGACGAGCGCGGTGATGTCCTCGCCCTGGTACTTCGCCAGGTCCGCGACCGACAGCGTGCCCCTGGGGCAGGCCACCTCTTCGAAGCGCACGCCCTGGTTGCCGGCCGTGGCCACCGCCACCTTGCGATAGTTAGGGTGCACGGTGGTCGGTACGAGGATGCGCATGGACTTCGACTTGCGATGCGCGCGCACCGACATCAGCGCGGCCTCGGCCACCGCGGAACCGCCGTCGTACAGCGAGGCGTTCGACACGTCCATGCCCGTGAGCGAGGTGATCATGGTCTGGTATTCGTAGATGAGCTGCAGCGTGCCCTGCGAGGCCTCGGCCTGGTACGGCGTGTAGGCGCTGTAGAACTCGCCGCGCGTGGTCACGGACCACACCGCCGCGGGAATGTGATGTTCATAGGCGCCGGCGCCGATGAAGTTGAGCGGCGTGCCGTCCTGCGCGGCGCGCGCGCTCATGAGGCGGCCGACCTGCATTTCACTGAGCGCGTCGGGGATGCCGGCCAGCGACTCGATGCGCAGGTCTTTCGGTATCTCGTCGAACAGCTCGTCCACGGACTTCGCGCCGATGGCGGCGAGCATGTCCGCGACATCCTTGCGGGTATGCGGGTTGAACGGCATGGTCAGCCCTCCGCGGCCAGGTGCGCCGCGTACTCCGCTGCGGACAGCAGTCCGGACGGCGCCGCGCCCGGCTTCAGCCGCGCGATCCAGCCCCCGCCGTAGGGCTCTGAATTGATGAGCTCGGGCTGGCTGCCGAGCGCCGGGTTGCCTTCGAGCACCGCGCCGGCGATGGGCGAATACACATCGGAGGCGGCCTTCACCGACTCGACCACCGCGAACGAGTCGCCGGCCTTCAGCGTCTTGCCGGCCTCGGGCACTTCGACGAACACGAGGTCGCCGAGCGCGCTCTGCGCATGGTCCGTGATGCCGACCTCGACGTTGCCGTTGGCGAGGGTGCGGACCCACTCGTGCGACTTGGTGTACTTGAGATCGGCCGGGATATTGTTTGACATGGGTCGCTCCGCCTCTTGTCTCTTCTTTGGGGGACTAACTAACGAGAATCTTGCCGTGCCGCACGAACGGCGCCTTGACCACGCGTGCATTGAGCAGCTTGCCGCGCACGTCGACTTGCACGGTGGCGCCGGTCGCCCGGGGCACGCGTGCCAGCGCGATGGATTTTTCCATCGTGGGGGAGAACGTGCCGCTGGTGATCTCCCCGGTGGAACCGGCATCCGTGGCGCCCGCGACGATGACTTTCTGATGGCCGCGCAGCACGCCGCGGTCCTCGAGCAGCAAGGCGACGAGCTTCTTCGTGAGACCCGCGCTCTTGAGCTTCTCCAACGCCTCGCGGCCGATGAAGTTGCGCGCCGGGTCTTCGAACGACACGGTCCAGGCGAGGCCGGACTCGAGCGGGTTCTGGCTCTCGTCCATGTCGTTGCCGTAGAGGTTCATGGCCGCCTCCAGGCGCAGCGTATCGCGTGCGCCGAGGCCCGCCGACTTCACTCCCTTGGCGTTGAGCGCCTGCCACACGGCAGGCGCGGCCGGCGCCGGCAGGATGACCTCGAAACCATCCTCACCGGTGTAGCCGGTGCGGGCGACGAACCATTCGGCCCCATCCTGCATGGAAAAGGCCTTGCCGAAGAATGCCTCCAGCGCCAGCGCCGCGGCACGGTGCCCGGCCGGCAGCAGCTCCGCCACCTGCGCGCGCGCGTTCGGGCCCTGCACCGCGAGCATCGCGAGGTCGGTGCGCTCCGTGAGCTCGACACCGAAGCTCGCCGCGTGGCCACGCATCCAGGCCAGGTCCTTGTCGCGCGTGCCGGCGTTCACCACCACGCGGAAGTAGCGCTCGTCGAGGAAGTAGACGATGAGATCGTCGATGACGCCGCCCTGCTCGTTGAGCATGCAGCTGTAGAGCGCCTTTCCGGGCTCCTTGAGCTTCGCGGCGTCGTTGGCGAGCAGCCTGCGGAAGAACTCGCGGACACGCGCGCCGCGCGCGTCGATGACACACATGTGCGACACGTCGAAGATGCCGGCATCGCGACGCACCGCGTGGTGTTCCTCGATCTGGGAGCCGTAGTTGACGGGCATGTCCCAGCCGCCGAAGTCGACCATGCGCGCGCCGAGCGCCACGTGCAGGTCATAGAGAGGTGTGCGTCTGCCCAAGAAATTCTCCCCAGCGGATCAAAACAGCGGTGCCCGCGGCACCCAATAAAAAGGCGGGAAATGGGGACATTCCTCATTTTGTTGTAACAATC
>JBIOZI010000182.1:0-7368 GCA_044871085.1 Steroidobacteraceae bacterium
CTCGGGCGCGGGGCTCGAGCTGAAGCGCGCGCGGCCGACCCCGTCCAGCACGACCAGGTAGCGGCCATCGAGGCCGCGCGCGTAGTCTTCGGGCACGCCTTCCGCATTGAACAGCAGCGACGAAGCCCGCTCGCGCGCGAGCACGGTGAGCTCCTGGTTCTGCAGCGCCGCGCGGCGCTCCTCGGCTTCGAACCAGCGCGCGAGCACGGCGAGGCTCAGGGGCAGCAGAATGGCGAGCGAAATGATCAGCCAGAGCCGACGCATGAGGCTGCTGCGCAAAACCGAGTTATAGGGACTGGCGCTCATTCCGATTTAAAAGGCCGGTTGCGTCTGTGCAACGCTGACTTATTGGCTTCCCTTGCCGGTGGGACTTTACGGAATGACCGGCCGCGCAAATGCGCGGCGCGTCACGGTTGCGGGCGGCCCGGAGGCCGCCGAGCCTCAGGCGGGCTGCTTTTTGGCGCTGGGCGCGGTGCCCGGCTGCGGCGGCCGGATCTCCGCGAGCTGCCGGATCGCCGCGTAGGTGTAGCGATAAATACCACGGCCGCCGCGGCGCGACGCGCCGAGCATCGCGCGCGCCACGGTCTCGGCCGGAATGGCGCGATAGGACTCGCGCGCCCCGGTGAGCAACGGGTTCAACAGCGGCGCGAAGATGCGGCCGGTGATCTCGAGCGGCCGCAGCGCCTTGCGTGGTCCTAACAACAGGCTCGGCTGCAGGATGTCCACCGAGGTGAAGCCGAGGTCGGACACCGCCTCTTCCATCTCACCCTTGGTGCGCAGATAGAACTTCCTGGAGCTCGAGCTCGCCCCCACCGAGGACACGACGACGAAGCGGGTGGCATGCGCGGCACGTGCCGCGCGCGCGAAGTACAGCACCGCATCGACGTCCACCGCGCGGAACGCCTCCTGCGAGCCGGCCGCCGCGATCGTGGTGCCGAGGGCGCAGTACGCGTCGTGGACGGTGAGGCCCTTGAGCTGGTCGCCGAGCCGCTCGAAAACCACGGTGCGATTGGCGAGCTTCGGATGCTCCTTGCCGAGCGGCCGGCGGGTCAGCGCGTAGACGCGCGTGTAGTCGGGTTCATCCAGCAGGGTGTTGAGAAGCATTCCACCGATGAGGCCGGTGGCGCCCGCGACGAGCGCGATTCGAGGTGTGGTGCTCACGCGCCACAGTCTATCAAGTGCCGGTGAGCCGCTTCACCCACGCCGCGTATTTGTCCATCCAGCCGTGCAGGAACCTGCGGGTGTCCGCGTTCGCGACGTTGCCGGCGTCGTCGAAGAAGCCGTCCTTCACCTGGAAGTACGCCTCGGGCTGGCCCAGTGTCGGCATGTCGAGATAGGCGAGGATGGTCCGCAGGTGCAGCTGCGCCACGGCGGTGCTGATCGGGCCGATCGATGCGCCGATGACGCCCGCGGGCTTGCCCTGCCAGGCGCTCTGCCCATACGGGCGCGAGGCGTGATCGAGCGCGTTCTTCATCACGCCCGGCACTGAGCGGTTGTATTCGGGAGTCACGAACATCACCGCGTCCACCGCGCGCAGCTCGCTCTTGAACCGCTGCACCTGCGGCGCCTGGTTCGAGTCGTCGTCCTGGTTGTACAGCGGCAGGTCGCCGATCTTGAGCTCCTTGAAGGTGAAATCCGCGGGGCCGAGCTTGATCAGCGCCGTGGCGAGTTTGCGATTGATCGAATCCTTGCGCAGGCTGCCGACGACGTAACCGATTTGCTTGGGCATTCAAAACTCCTTATGTACGGCAAATCATCGCAAAACCGCGGCGCCTTTCTGTAGGAGAGTGGCGCACCCGCGCCATGCATCCAAGCTCCCGCCGCGGTCGTACTCTGGGCAGCAACGTTCACCGGACCGCCGCGATGCACAAACGCGCCTTGCAGCTCCTGTTCTCCTTCATCCTGGTCTCGCTCACCTGCTGGAATGTCTGGGTGAGCACGCAGCAGTCGGTGCTCGAGTGGGGCGGCCTCACGACTGCGCCTGACAACCTCTGGACCATCGCCACGCTGGTCGACGCGTACTACGGCTTCATCACGTTCTACGTGTGGGTGCTGTGGAAGGAAACGCGCGCGCTGCCGCGCGTGGCGTGGTTCGTGGGAATCATGCTCCTCGGCAACATCGCGATGTCGGCCTACGTGCTGCGCCAGCTGGCGCGGATGCGGCCGGACGAGTCCTTCAGCCTGCTGCTGTCGGCCCGCAATTCCTGAGCAGCGTCGGACAGCCCGGCCATGAAAGCCTTCCTGCAGCGCCGCCTGATCGAACCGCTGATCCGGCTGCTGCGCGCCGGGGCGACCCCGCGCGAGCTCGCCCTCAGCATCGCGCTCGGTGTGTGCCTGGGCATCATTCCGGTGCTCGGCGTATCGACGGTGCTGTGCGCGGCGGTGGCCCTGGCGCTGCGCCTCAACCTGCCGGCGATC
Source organism: Steroidobacteraceae bacterium (assembly GCA_044871085.1). GTDB lineage: Bacteria > Pseudomonadota > Gammaproteobacteria > Steroidobacterales > Steroidobacteraceae > CADEED01. The sequence continues at coordinate 2,419 of JBIOZI010000182.1, forward strand.
CAGCTCGTGAACTATCTGCTGACGCCGCTGCAGCTCGTGCTGATCATTCCGTTCCTGCGCGCAGGCGAGCTGCTGACCGGCGCGGCGCGCTTTCCGGTGACGCTCGAGTCCGGCCTCGCGCTGCTGGAAACCGGCGTCGTCGACGCGGTGCGTACGCTCGCCGTTGCCATCGTGCACGCGACGCTGGGCTGGCTCGTCATCGCGCCGCTGCTCGCCTTCGCGCTGCTGCGCGCACTCGAGCCGGCGCTGCGCAGCCTGCTGCCGGCCCGCACCGCCGCCTTGCAAACCGAATCCATTTCAAAAACGGGTGTCCCATGACTTCTCTCGCCATGAACCTGCTCGAGCGCGACCTCGTGCCCGACTTCCTGATCCGCCACCGCATCCGCGCGCTGCTCGGCGCGCGGCTGGCGGAGGAGGACCAGGGCGACCCTGAGCGGCAGCAGCTGCGCATGCGCGAATTCCTCCGCACGCTCGGCGCGAGCCCATTGGCCATCGAGACCGCCGCGGCCAACGAGCAGCACTACGAGGTGCCGACGGCGTTCTACCAGCGCGTGCTCGGCAAGAATCTCAAGTACTCCAGTTGCTACTTCGAGACCCCCGACGCCGCGCCCGCGGAGAACCTCGATGCCGCCGAGGCGCGCATGCTGGCGCTGACCTGCGAGCGCGCGCGGCTGGCGGACGGCGAGCGCATCCTCGAGCTCGGCTGCGGCTGGGGAAGTTTGAGCCTGTGGATGGCCTCTCACTACCCGAACGCGCGCATCACGGCGGTGTCGAATTCGCGCACGCAGAAGCAGCACATCGACGCGGCGGCGCGCGTCCGCAACTTGCACAACCTCGAGGTGGTCACGTGCGACGTCAACGCGCTGGCCTTCCCGCGGGAGACACGCTTCGACCGCGTCGTGTCGGTGGAGATGTTCGAGCACATGCGCAACTACGACACGCTGCTCGAGCGCGTGGCCTCGTGGATGGCGCCGCGCGCGACCCTGTTCGTGCACATCTTCACGCACAACCGCTTCGCGTATCCGTTCGAGGTGCGCGACGAGACCGACTGGATGGCGCGCTACTTCTTCACGGGCGGCATCATGCCCAGCGACGACCTGCTGCTGTACTTCCAGCGCAGCGTCGTGCTCGTCGACCACTGGCAGGTGCCGGGGTGGCACTATCAGCTCACGAGCGAGGCCTGGCTGCAGAACATGGACCGGAACCGGGATGCGCTCATGCCCGTCCTCGCGCAGACCTACGGGGAACGCCAGGCGCGGCGCTGGTGGGTGTATTGGCGCGTGTTTTTCATGGCGTGCGCGGAACTGTGGGGATATGGCGGCGGTCGCGAATGGCTGGTGTCGCATTACCTGTTTGAAAAGCGGTAGTCTTTGGAGATGCCTGCACGCAAGTCCCACGGGCGGCTCGGCGCCCTGCTCTGCATTTCGCTCGCCTGGGCCGCAACGCCGGCGCTCGCGGTCACCGACGCCGACCGCAACGCCGTCTACAAGGAATTCCGCGCGAAGTTCGACGAACGGCGCTACGCGGACGCGCAGCCGCTGGCCGAGAAGCTCGTGCAGCTCACCGAGCAGCAATACGGCCCGGAGGAGCTGCCGCTGTCGACGCCGCTCGCGAACCTCGGCACCGTGCACTTCAAGCTCGGCAACTATCCGGCCGCCATCGAGAGCTATCAGCGGTCGCTGCGCATCCTGCAATCCAAGTCGACGCTGGCCGACAGGCAGCAGATCCGTCCGCTGCATGGCTTGGGCGTCAGCTTCCTCGGCGCCCGCGATCCGGAATCGGCGGTGGTGGCGCTGAAGCGCGCCGCGGACCTCTCGCGCAACACCGACGGCCTGTTCAACATCGGCCAGGTGGAATTCCTCGACGCGCTCGTCGATGCCTACGCGGCCACGGGCCGCTACGCGGAAGCCGAGAAGGAAAGCCTGTATGCATTGCGCGTCGAGGAGGCGGCCTACGGGCGCTCGTCGATCAAGCTGCTCGCCCGGCTCCAGAAACTCGCGCGCTGGTACGAGGCCGACCGGCGCTTCACCACCGAGCGCGCGGTGTACGAACGCGCGCTCGCGCTCATCACCAGGAATTCCACCGAGAAGGATCCGCGCCGGGTCGAGCCGCTGCGCGGCATCGCGCGCTCGTTCCGCCTCGAGGCGTTCTACGGTGTGGAGGGAGCCGACACCGGCGCCTCGTTCAACACGGGCACCAGCGGCGCGCCCGTCTTCAACGACGGCACCACGCAGCGGCGCGGCGAGGCATCGCTCACGGCGGCGCTGGCCATCGTCGACGGCAACACCCCCGTAGACCACAAGATGCGCGGCGAAGTGCTCACCGACCTCGGCGACTGGTTTCTGATTTCGAACGGATTCCGCCGCGCCTACGACAGCTATACCGAAGCGTGGAAGGCGTTCGCCACCGCGGGCGATACCCACGTGCTCGAGGTGCCGCGCCTGCTGGCCTACCGGCCGTCGATCAGCTCCGTGGATCGCTCCAAGCTCGATCCGGCGGAAGCGATCGTGAAGATCGTGGAGCTGCACTTCACCGTCGACCGCGACGGACGGCTGGACAACGTGGTCTCGCCGACCACCGACGTGGCAGAAGAGGTGGTGCGCAATTCGGTGGCGTCGATGCGCCGCTCGCGCTACGCGCCGCGCATCGAAAACGGCGCGGCCGTACCGACCAACGACGTGGTGTTCCTCGAACGCGTGCTGGTCAAGGCGCAGTCGACATCCGCACCACCGCCGCCTTCGACTGGAGATGCGGCGCCGTCATCTGAGACGGCGGGGGAGAAGCCGGCTGCGGAGAATCCGGCGCCGGCGCCGGCGCCTGAGGAGAAGAAGTAGCCGGAGTCTGGGTCTGCACCACCGGCGGATCGTTGATCGGCACCATTTCGATGTTCACTTCCGCGGCCGCCGCGACCGCGGCCGCGCTGCCCGGCTCGAGCACCAGCTTGGGCTGCAGAGCCTGCGAGGCGAGCAGCGGCTTCGCCACGTCGAGCCCCTGGAACTGCGTGAGGAATTTCGCGGCCGCGTCGCGCATGGCCGCATGGCTGGCGATCGCGAGCTCTTCTTCGCCGTTGCCGATCTTCGGCGCGGGACCGCTGCCATAGCCGGTGAGCGACAAGGTGTCCACCAGCTCACCGTTCGGCGCGTAGATGAGGATCTGGTAGCGGATGGTGACGGCGCAGTACACACCGCCGGTCTCTTTCGCATTCGCGAACGAATACTGCTCGATGCGCGGCTCGAAAATGGCCAGCAGCCCGGGCTCGAGGCGCGCCGTGTCGATGCTGTCGAACAGCTTCACCTCGCGGAACTCGGCGCGGAAGATCTCCTCGACCACGCGCCGGTGCGCATCGCCGAGCTGCGCCTCGTAGTCGACGCTGGCGCGGGATTCCTTGTGCACGTAGTTGCCGGTTTCCGGCGTGATCACCACGCCCACCTTCGCGGGCGTCGAGACGATGAGCGGCTTGGGCAGCTCGCCCTCGGGCCGCACGATGACCTTGGCGCAGCCGGCCGCCGCGGCGAGCGCCGCGAGCGCGAGCGCGGCCAGCGGCGGCACGAGCAGCGGGACGCGCCGCGGGCTCATGCGGGTTTCCTAACTAGTGACGTGCGGCGCGGATTCATGCGGATTCCCTGACTGGCGGCCGTGGCGAACGGGTGCTAACTGATGCAGCGCGGCTGGCCGAGGACATCGACCTTGATGGCGCAGTTCTCGCTGCCGATGGTGAGACCGACGAACGTGCCTTCGTTGTCGTCGCACATGGCCCGCATTAGAGCAGCAAACCGCGCGTTGATAAACGGCGGCGAATTGGGACCGTCGGGCATGCCGATGGCGTGGATGCGGATGCGATGGCGGCCGCGCGCGTCCACGGGGTTGTATTTACGCACCGCCGAGAGCGCCGCCTCGATGGAACTGCCGGTGAAATCGTCGCCGATGACATACACGCTGATCTTCTTGTCGGCGGCCCACCATCCCTGCACCGCCGCGCCGATGCCCTCGACCGGGCTCGAATTGCTGTAGGCGCGCCAGTTGACCATGGTCTGGACGATCTTCGCGCGCTGGATGGGCGTGTCCTGCAACCACTGGCCCTTGGTGCTGGGAAACATGGGCTTGCCCTCGTCATCGAGGATCTGCAGCCCCTTCACCTTCGGGTAGATGTCGAGGATTTCCTTCATGACGTTCTGGGCGTTCTCCCAGTTGTCGGACTGCATGCTGCCCGAGGTGTCGACCACGAAGATGATGTACTCGCTATCCACGGGAATGCCGCCGACGGCCGGCACGCTCTCCACCTTGCGCGGCGCGTTCTTGAGCAGCCTCTGCATCTCGGCCGTGAGCGTCTGGTGGAGCGCCACGAGATCGGTCTCGAGCTTGTTGGTGACCGCCGCCTCCCCGGTGCTCGCCTTGAACTCGCCGCGGATCTTGTTCAGGTCCCCCGCCAGGGCGGCCAGGCGCGACTGCGACGCGTCCAGCACGTCCTTGCGGCCCCGCAGCTCGCGATTGAGGATTTCCGTTTCGCCGCGCAGCTCGAACAGCTGGCGCTGCAGATCGAGGAGCTGGCCCCTGAGGTCCTTCTCGCTGCGCTCGATGATGATGGGCTGGCCCACGTCGGTGAGCACCAGCAGCAGGATGATGGCGCCGAAGCCGCAGCAGATGCAGTCGAGGAACGACAGCGTGAAGACTTCGAATTCGCGGCGCTTACCCATGCGGGGCTCTCCTGCGGACGGCGTTCATGGCCAGTCACGCGAGGGAATGACGTATGCGCCTCCCGAGCGGCGCGCGAGCCGCCAGAACGCATGGGCCGCGAGCAGGTCGCCCTTCATCGGCAGCAGCACGATGTCCATGGGCAGGTCGCGGGTCACGGTCTTGATCGCGTCGTCGAACAGCTTCTCGCGTTCGCGCACGTTGATGAACTTGCGCGACGGCGGCACCGAGCCCTGGGTCGGCAATCCATCGGTGATG
>JBIOZI010000183.1:0-4061 GCA_044871085.1 Steroidobacteraceae bacterium
ATTGAGAAATGTCCCCGTTTCTCAATCCCGAGAACCCCGACCAGGCACCACTACTGCCCGATCTCGAACGAAGAGCCGGCGTACATGCTCTGGAAGTTGTCGATGTTGCGGCCGGTGCAGCGGAGCACTTCCTGCTCGAGGTGCATGAACTCCGCCGACCCGCGCTTGAATGCGTAGAAGCCGCCGATCGATGCGATGGGCGTCAGCCCGGCACCGCCGACGGTCGACTGTCCGTACCCCGACAGCAACACCGCCGCGAGCTGCGCCTCGGGTGCCAGCGTCAGCTGCCAATCGACGGTTTGATGCGACGACAGCACCAGCACCACGGGATGCGGTGTCTCGTTGACGCGCACCCGCACCGGACCTTCGGTGCGCGGCGCGCAGGGTGCGCGCATCGCGACCGCCTCGTACACGCTCACGGCCTCTGCCTGCTCCGCGCGCCCGTGGCGGGGCGCGATCTGCTGGCGGGTGACGATGGTGAGCTGGTTGGCCGGCTGGCGGCTGGGTGCCGCGGCACGCGCGGCCTTGACCTCGGCCGACTCGGCCGTGCGCTCGCCCTTGCGGCGCAGGTAGTCCGCGAATTCCAGTGGTCCGAAGTTCATGATTCCCCTCGTGCCCCTCTATCTGTTGCGAACCTCCATTTTCTCTCACCCCTCGTTTTCCCCTAGGGGGCGCGCGTTCCGGCGCGATGTGATGGTGCGGCGGCCGCACCGTAATTTGTTAGTCGGATTTCTACCTAGCACCGGCCGCGGGCGCCCTCTCAGGAATGTCCTAACAACTCGATGAGGGTCTCCGGCTCGACCGGCTTGGTCAGGTGGTGGTCGAACCCGGCGGCGCGCGACCGGGCCTTGTCCGAGTCCTGCGCCCAGCCGGTGATGGCGATGAGCACCACGTCTTCGCCCGCCGGCGCGGCGCGCATCTGCCGCGCCACCTCGTAACCATCCACCTTGGGCATGCCGATGTCGAGCAGCGCCACGTCGGGCCGGCGCTCCGCGAACGACCGCAGCGCCGCGTTGCCGTCGTGCGCCAGCTCCACCTCGTGTCCCTCGAGCCTGAGGATGATGGCGAGGCTCTCGGCGGCATCGCGGTTGTCGTCGGCGAGCAGGATGCGCTTGGAGATCGCGACCCGACCGTTGCCGAGCGCACGCGGCGCGGCCGCCTCCACCGCGGCGGCGTGCGCGTTGGGCAGCCGCACGGTGAACGTGGCGCCCTTGCCGATGCCGCCGCTCGCGACTTCGATGCGCCCCCCGTGCAGCTCGACGATGCCCTTGGCGAGCGCCAGGCCGATGCCGAGGCCGCCGCCGGCGTGCTCCTGGGCCGAACGCAGCTGGGCGAACATGCCGAACACGCGCGGCAGGTCCTCGGCCGCGATGCCGATGCCCGTGTCCGCGACGCTCAGCACGACGTCGCCATCGGCCCGCTCGGCGCGCACGCGGATCCTGCCGCGCGGGTTGGTGTACTTCGCCGCGTTCGTCAGCAGGTTCGACAGCACCTGCGCGAGCCGCAGCGGATCGGCGTTGATGCGCATTCCCTCCGGCACGTCGAGCGTCAGCGTGTGGTGGCGCTCGTCGATGACCGGCCGCGCGGTCTCCACCGCGGCATCGATGATCGACTGCAGGTCGGTGTGCTGTTTGCGCAGCTGCAATGTCCCGTGGGTGATGCGCGAGACGTCGAGCAGGTCGTCGAGCAGCAGCGACATGTGCTGCACCTGGCGCTCGATCACGGTGTTCGACCAGCGGCGTTGCGACTCACTCGCATTTGGGCTGCGCGCGATGGCGGCGGCCTGGCGGATCGGCGCCAGCGGATTGCGCAGCTCGTGCGCCAGGGTCGCGAGGAACTCGTCCTTGCGCCGGTCGGCTTCGAGCAGCTCGCGTTCGTAGCGCTTGCGCTGGGTGATGTCGGCGAACCACACCGCGATGTTGTCCTCGAGCGGCGAGGCGACGATGTGGTACCAGGCGTGATTGCCGTCGGCCGCGCTCTGGCGCTCCGTCTGCAGCACCGTATTGCTCTCGAGGGCGTCGACGTACATCTCGAGCCGGCCCGGATCGTCCCAGGCATGCGGCAGCACATCGCGCACGCGCCTGCCGACGTACTCCTCGGTGTTCACGCGCATGACCGTGGCGGCCGCGGTATTCACGTATACGAAGCGGAAATCGACGATGCGCCCGGCCTCGTCCTTCACGGGCGACCAGATGAGAAATGGCACGCCCGAGGCCTCGAGCACCGACTGGAAGCGGCGGTCGCGCAGGCTCACCTGCTCCTCGGCGCGCGCCCGCTCGATGAACACCGCGGCCTTGCGCGCGCAGATGTCGGCGATGCGGATCTCGCGTTCGCTCGGCTTGCGCGGCGTCGGGAAGTGCGCGGTGAGCGCACCCAGGATGGCACCGTCGCGCGCGACCAGCGGCGTCGAATGCACCGCGCGCACGTGCTCCTCGCGCGCCAGCGCGCCGAACGGCTCGAAGCGCGAGTCGGCCTCGGTATCCTCGACGATCACCCGCGTGCGATCGACGCAGGCGAGCCCGCAGGCGCCCATGCCTCCCGGCAGCTCGCCCAGCGCCTCGAGCGCGCGCGGCCCGAAGCCTACGCTCGCCGCCACGTTGAGCCGGTCGCGCGGGGCGTCGTAGATGGACACCAGCCCGTGGCTCGCGCCGTGGATGCGCACGAAGGTGGCGAGAATGAGTTGCAGTTGCTCGGGCAGCTTGGGGATGGATGCGAGCGCCGCGGACAGCTCGTGCAGCTCGTGCAGGTCCGACAGCTCGCGCCGCGAGACCGTGCGGTAGTAGTCGCCGACCATGATGACCAGCAGCGACACCAGCGCCGAGGAGATCATCGCCACCTGCTCGGCGGAGTTCGGCACCATGATCGTGCCCGGAGCTTTCATGAGTGCGGAGTTCGTGAGGCCGATCAGCGCCACCAGCACGCCCGGCCAGCGGCCGGCCAAGGTGGTCGCCAGCACGATGGCGGGCACGAAGAAAATGAAAGTGACGCGGCCCTGCGTGAAGGGGAACACCAGCCAGTGCAGCCCCGCGGCGAGCACGCCGAGAATCGCCGCGAAGATGAAGCGGCGCGCGACACTTTTCTCGATCCACGGCCAAAGCCGCGAAAACCCCAACATCCAGTCCCCGTTCTCGGAGTTAAGGGGCGAAGCCTACCGCGTCCTGGCGCGGGAATCAGGCGCGGGCGGACAGAATCCGGCCGATCCGCTCCGCGCGGGCGCAGCCGCTCACTGGTCCACCCGCCATTGTTTGGCCGCTGCCTGCACGGCCGGCCAGTCGATGGCGATGGGCTGGCACTCGCATTTCAGCGTGGCGGCCAGTCGCGTGAGCTCGGCGATGCGCTCCTGCGTCGCCGGGTGCGACGACAGCAGCGCGACCCCCTCGCCGCCGCGACGGCGCTCGTCGTTCGCGAGCCGGCCAAACAGGCTGGCCATGCCGTCGAGCGGAATGCCGGCGCGCGCCAGGGCCTTCATGCCTTCGGTGTCCGCCTGCGCCTCGAGCTGGCGGCTGTTGCGCAGGTTGCCGAGCTGATGAACGACGATCGCGGTGATGCCGCTGACGTCGCCGAGCACCACCGCGAGCACCGCCGCCCACCCGGCGGAGTGGATCATCTGCTGCAGCGTGTGGCGATGCTCGATGTGCTGCACCTCGTGCGCCAGCACTCCGGCGAGCTCCTGCGCATTGGCGGCGTTTTCGATCATGCCGGCGTTCACGATGACGATGCCGCCGGGCAATGCGTAGGCATTCACCTCGCGATCGGCGCTCACGTACCAGCGATACCGGTAGCGCGAACCCTGCGTGAGCCGCGTGCCGATCGCGGCGACGGTGGTCGCCGGCAGGCCCTCCTGCGTGAGCACGTGCTCGACCTCGAGCTGCGCGAGCGCGCGGTCGCCGATGCTGAGCTCGGTCTCGAGCGAGACGCGATTCGCGACCCACATGGTGACCGCCTCGCTCTGCCACCACCCGACCAGCACCAGCAGCGCGAATCCGGCGACGATGCCGATGACCACGTTCCACTTGCGCCGGTGATAGCCGATCTGCGCGTGGCCGAGTTGCAGCCGCTGC
>JBIOZI010000184.1:0-11363 GCA_044871085.1 Steroidobacteraceae bacterium
CACCTGGCGGTGGTCAGCGACGCCATTCTTCGTGAATCCACCGCCGCGGGAGCCGCAGCATGAGCGTGCGCGCAGCATTCGACCTCAGCGGCCGCACCGCGCTGGTCACCGGCGGCTCGCGCGGGCTCGGGCTCGCGATGGCGGGCGCGCTCGGCGAAATGGGCGCCAAGGTGGTCATCTCCGCGCGCAGGCTCGACGAGCTCGACGCGGCGGTGGCCAGCCTGAAGAACAAGGGCGTCGAGGCCATGCGCGTGGTCGGCGACCTGTCGCGCGCGGACGGGGTGGGCGCGTTCGTCGACGCCGTTGCAGCGGCGGCCGGCGCGCCCATCGACATCCTCGTCAACAACGCCGGCGCCACCTGGGGCGCACGCGCCGAGGAGCATCCCCTCGACGGCTGGAACAAGGTGCTGGGGCTCAATCTCACCGGCGTGTTCCTGCTCACGCAGCAGATAGGCGCGCGCTGGATGATCCCGCGCAAGCAGGGCCGCATCGTGAACATCGCCTCGGTCGCGGGGCTGCAGGGCTCGCAGCATCTTCACGCCATCGCGTATCACACCAGCAAGGGCGGCCTGGTGAACTTCACGCGCGCGCTCGCCGCCGAATGGGGCCGGTACGGCATCTCCGTGAACGCCATCTGCCCCGGGTTCATCCCGTCGAAGATGTCGGCCGGCGTGCTCGAGAAGATCACGCCGCTGGTGCTCGAGGCCACGCCGATGCGCCAGCTCGGCGAGCCTGCCGACCTCGAGGGCCTGGTCGTGCTGCTGTCGAGCGCGGCGGCGCGCCACATCACGGGGCAGATCATCGCCGTCGACGGCGGCGCGTCGGTGGTATGAGCGGCGCATGAGCACGAGTCCGGCCGACACGATCCCGGTGCGCGAGGCGCACGTCATCGACGCGACGCGGCTCGCGGCCTGGCTCGAGGGCCGGCTGCCCGGGGGCGCCGCCGGCCTGACACTGCGGCAGTTCCGCGGCGGGCAGTCGAACCCCACCTATCTACTCACCACGGCCGGCGGCGGCTACGTGCTGCGCCGCAAGCCGCCCGGCGCGCTGCTGCCCTCGGCGCACGCCGTCGACCGCGAGTTCCGCATCCTCAACGCGCTGGTGAACACCGCGGTGCCCGTGCCGCGGCCGCTGTGCTACTGCGACGACGATTCGGTCGCCGGCACGCCGTTCTACGTCATGGAGTACGTCGACGGCCGAATCTTCTGGAATCCCGCGCTGCCGGGGCTCACTACCGGCGAGCGTGGCGCGATCTACGACGAGATGAACCGCGTGATCGCCGCCATCCACTCGGTCGATCCGGACGCGGTGGGGCTGGGCGACTTCGGCAGGCGCGAGAATTACGTCGCGCGCCAGATCGAGCGCTGGACCCGGCAATACCGCGCCTCGGAGCTCGAGGCCATCGACGCCATGGAGCGCCTCATCGAGTGGCTGCCGCGGCACGTCCCGCCGGACGAGCCCGCGCGCATCACGCACGGCGATTTCCGCATCGACAATCTCATCTTCGACCGGTCCCAGGTGCGCATCCGCGCGGTCATCGACTGGGAGCTCGCGACGCTCGGCAATGCGTTCTCCGATTTCGCCTACCACTGCATGCCGTTTCGCATGCCGGACAGCTTGCGCAAGGGTCTCGCGGGTCTCGACCTGGCAGCGCTCGGCATTCCGTCCGAGCGCGAATACCTGGAAACCTATTGTTCGCGCACGGGTTCGCGCACGGGCCGTGACGCCCACGCCCCCGCCACTTTCGATTTCTACATCGCGTTCAACCTGTTCCGGCTCGCCTCGATCCTCCAGGGCGTGGCCGCCCGTGCACGCCTCGGCAATGCGTCGAACGAGCATGCGGTCGAAGCCGGCAACCTCACCCGCCCCATCGCGGAGCTCGGCTGGGCGCAAGCCCTGCGGGCGCACTAGCCCTCCGGGCCCACCAAAGGACATCGTCATGTTCGAGTACTCCGACAAAGTGCAGCGGCTGCGCGCGCGGCTCGATGAATTCATGCGCGCGGAGATCTTTCCGGCCGAAGCCGTGTACGCCACGCAGCTCGCCGAGTGCCGCAAGACTTTTCCGTGGACCAGCCCGCCCATCATGCAGGAGCTCAAGAAAAAGGCGCGCGCCGCCGGCTTGTGGAACCTGTTCCTGCCGCACTCCGAGCACGGTGCCGGGCTCACCAACCTCGAGTACGCGCCGCTGTGCGAGCTGCTGGGGCGCTCGCCCATCGCGTCGGAGGCCTGCAATTGCAGCGCGCCCGACACGGGCAACATGGAGCTGCTCGAGCGCTTCGCCTCGCCTGCGCACAAGAAGCGCTGGCTCGAGCCGCTGCTGGCCGGCGAGATCCGCTCGGCATTCGCGATGACCGAGCCTGCGGTCGCCTCCAGCGACGCCACCAACATCGAGTGCCGCATCACGCGCGACGGCGACTCGTACGTGCTCGAGGGACGCAAGTGGTGGATCTCCGGGGCCGCCGACGCGCGCTGCAAACTACTCATCCTCATCGGCAAGACCGACCCCGCGAATCCCGACCGCCATCGCCAGCAGTCGATGATCCTCGTGCCGCGCGACACGCCGGGCGTGCAGGTGCTGCGCAGCCTGCGCGTGTTCGGCTACGACGACGCGCCGCACGGCCACGCGGAAGTGGTGTTCGACAAGGTGCGCGTGCCGGCCGACCACCTGCTGGTCGGGGAAGGCGAGGGCTTCGCGATCGCGCAGGCGCGGCTCGGCCCGGGACGCATCCACCATTGCATGCGCGCCATCGGCCTCGCGGAACGCGCGCTGTCGCTGCTGTGCAGGCGGGTTTCGGGCCGCACGACGTTCGGTCGCAAGCTCTCCGAGCAGACCGTCACGCTCGAGCGCATCGCGAGCGCGCGCATCCAGATCGACAGCGCGCGACTGCTGGTGCTCAATGCCGCGTATCTCATGGACACGGTCGGCAACAAGGCCGCGGCGAAACACATCGCGATGATCAAGGTCGCCACGCCCGCGATGGCCTGCCAGGTGCTCGACTGGGCCATCCAGGCGCATGGCGGCGGCGGCGTCTGCGACGACTTCCCTCTGGCCGCCGGCTACGCGCAGGCGCGCACGCTGCGGCTCGTCGACGGACCGGACGAAGTGCACAGCAACCAGATCGGGCGCCTGGAGATCGCGCAGCAGCTCGCCAGCGCCACCTGAGGAATTGCCATGCCGCGCAAACACAAATACTCCGAGACTCCCGACAATCCGCAGCTGCGCACGCTGCACCGCGCGCGCGAATCCGGCGACCGCCTGTTCGTCGCGGCGCTGGCCCGCGGGCTCGCCATCCTGCGGTGTTTCCGCTCCGGCGACCGCTACCTCGGCAACCAGGAGATCGCGCGCCGCACCGGGCTCGCCAAGCCCACCGTCTCGCGCCTCACCTATACGCTGAAGCGCATCGGCTTCCTCACGCACTCCAAGGCGCGTGAGGAATACGCGCTCGGCGCCGGGGTGCTGGCGCTGGGACACGCCTACCTGGCCGCGCTCAACATGCGCGAGCTGGCGCGCCCGCTGATGCAGGAGATGGCCGATTTCGCGCAGGCCACCATCTGCCTGGGCGAGAACGACGGCCAGCACATGGTGATCGTGGAGATCTGCCACGGCAGCCCCACCTACCTGCTGCGCCTGGACGTCGGCCAGCGCGTGCCCCACAACACCACCGCGCTGGGCCGCGCCTACCTCGCGGGCATGACGCCCGAGCTGCGCGAGCAGCGCATCGACGCGATCACGCGCCCGCTGCAACCCGCGGCGCGCGCCAAGCTCGCCGCCGAGATGCAATCGTCGCTGCGCAACTACGACAAGCACGGCTTCGTCCATTCGTTCGGGGACTGGAACCCGGAGATCTTCGCCGTCGGCGTGCCGCTGATCTCCGCCGACCGCACGCGCGTCATGGCGCTGTCGTGCAGCGGCGCGATGTTCGACGTCACGCGCAAGCGCGTCGTCGCCGAGCTCGGACCGCGCATGGTCGTGCTGCGGGACCGCATCTACACCGCCTCGCGCGGCGTATTCTGAAATGGGGACATTCCTCGTTTCCTAGCAAAAGGGGACAGAGCAATGAACGCGAGAGCGGGCGCGAATCAGAATTTCGGGCGTGGCAGTGCCGTACCGCGCGGAAATCCTCGAGGCGCGCCCAGCCCGAGCGGGCTCGGCAGATTGGATCCACGCGCGCCCGCGTCCCCGATGAAGTCTGTCCCCTTTTGCTAGGAAACGAGGAATGTCCCCATTTTTCCCCAGGCGGCTGCCGTTCCATCTCACGCTGCCCGAGACCTCCCTCTGGTACAACCTCGAGGTGTCGGCACGGCGCTTCCCCGAGCGGGCGGCGCTGATCTTCGGCAGCGCATCGATCAACTACCGCGACTTCCACCGGCGCTGCGAGGCGCTCGCCGGATTCCTGCAGGCGCATTGCGGCGTGCGCCGCGGCGACCGGGTGGCGCTGTTCATGCACAACAGCCCCCAGTTCGTGATCGCCTATTACGCGATCCTGCGCGCCGACGCGGCGGTGGTGCCCATCAACTGCATGAACACCACGTACGAGCTCGAGCACGTCCTGCGCGACGCCGGCGCGAACACGCTCATCACCGCGCAGCAGATGTACGCGACCATCGAGCCCCTGCTGGGCGACGCGAGCTCCTGCAAGGCCGTGCGGCACGCCATCGTCGCCTGCTATCGCGACTATTTTGGTGACAGCGCCGGCAGTGACGCCGCGAGCGCCCTGCCCGAGGCACTGGCCACGCCCCGCAAGAGCTTCGCGAACCCGCACGTAACCCCGTGGCACGAGGCGCTGGCACACGCGCATGCGCCCACACCACACACCGCCGGCCCCGACGACCTCGCGCTGATCTGCTACACCTCCGGCACCACCGGCAAGCCCAAGGGCTGCCTGCATCGGCACCGCGGCGTCATGCACAGCACGGTCGCGATCGCGCACTGGCACGACGTGCGCCAGCACTCCTGCACGCTCGCCGTGCTGCCGCTGTTCCACGTGACCGGCATGCAGAATTCCATGAACGCGCACGTCTACGGCGGGTCGAGCATGGTGCTGCTGCCGCGCTGGAGCCGCGACGCCGCGTACGCCGCGATCGAGCGCCACCAGGTGACCAACCTCACCACCGTGCCGGCGATGATCGTGGACCTCATCACCAACTACGACCCGTCGCGCCACGATGTATCGACCCTGCGCGTCATCGGCGGCGGCGGCGCAGCCATGCCCGAGGCCGTCGCCACGCGGCTGAAAGAGCTCGCCGGCCTCACCTACCTGGAAGGCTACGGCATGACCGAGACCCTGGCGCCGACGCACATCAACCCCGGCGACCGGCCGAAGGCCGCCTGCCTCGGAATCCCGATCTTCGACACCGACGCGCGCATCATCGACCCGCAGACGCTCGCCGAACTACCGCAGGGCGCGGTGGGAGAGATCGTCGTCTGCGGCCCGCAGGTGCTCGAGGCCTACTGGAACAAGCCGGACGAGAATGCCGTGTGCTTCCTCGAGCTCGACGGCAAGCGGTTCCTGCGCACGGGCGATCTCGCGCGCATCGACGACGACGGCTATTTCTTCTTCGTCGAACGCCTCAAGCGCATGATCAACGCCGCGGGTTTCAAGGTGTGGCCGGCGGAAGTGGAAGCGCTGCTGTACGGCCATCCCGGTGTGCAGGAAGCCTGCGTGATCGGCAAGAACGATCCACGCAGCGGCGAGACGGTGAAGGCGCTGATCGTGCCCCGGGAAGCCGCGCGCGGCGCGCTCAGCGCCGATGAAATCATCGCCTGGGCCCGCGAGCACATGGCCGCGTACAAGGTGCCGCGTGAAGTGGAGTTCGTGGCCAGCCTGCCGCGCTCGGCCACCGGCAAAATCGACTGGCGGCTCCTGCAGGAGCAGGAAGCCGCCAGAAGCTGAGGTAAAGGGCGAGTTAGGGGGACCGCCCCGCCCTGTTCCTTCAGATCAGTGCGTCATCAGAACTGCACCCGCAGCGTCAGCCCGTAGGTGCGCGGCGCGCCCAGATACGCGTTGAGCGTGCCGGTCTGCAGCGTCGCGTCGAACACCACCTGGTAGTACTCCTCGTCCGTGAGGTTCTGCGCCCAGGCATCCAGCATCCACTTCTTGTCCTGCGCGCCGATGCCGAACCGCGCGTTCACCAGCGTGAGCGCGTCCTGTAGTTTGGCCGGGTTGAGGTCCGAGCCGGTGTTGTACTCCGAGGTGTACTTCGCCCCGACGTTCGCGCGCCACAGCAGCGAGCTGCCGAGGTTGTGCTCGTAGGTCGTGGACAGCGACCCCGACCACCGCGGCGCGAACGACATCTGCGCGTTGGGCAGGCGGAACAGCGCCGCGAACGGCGGCGTGAAGTCCCCGTACTCGGTCTGCGCGTAGGTGACGCCGGCGTTGAACACCAGCCCGTCCATCGGCGCCACGTCGAAGTCGAGGTCGACGCCGCGCGAGGTGACTTCCGGAATCGACACGACCACGAAGCTGATGCCCGTGAAGGTGTTGAGCTGGAAGTCCTCGAACTTCTGGTAGAAGAGCGAGGTGTTGAGCCGGAACATGCGGCCCGCCGACGCGAACTTGGTGCCGAGCTCGTACGAGTCGACGATCTCGGGCGCGAAACTCGTGTCCGCGTCGAAGGCGAACAGCGGCACACCCGTCGTGGTGGTCGGCGTGCGCTCGCGGTCCAGGTTGAAGCCGCTGGCCTTGTAGCCGCGGGTGAACGACAGGTAGCTCATGAGCTGATCGTTGAAATCGAAAGCCAGCTTCGCGGTGCCGCTGGATTCGCTCTCGTCGATGCTCTGCGACGTGGCCATGCCGTTGTAGATGGGATCCGCGAACGTGGCGCAGCCGAAGTTGAACCAGCCCGGTATCGCGGTGGGCGGCAGCGCGCCGGCAATGATCGCGTAGCGTGCGCGCGAGGCCGCGCAGCCCGCGCCGCCGTCGGTGTTGGAATACGCGGAGTCGAGATCCTTCTGCTCGTTCGTGTACCGCAGGCCGAGGGTGCCGTGCAGGCGCTCGGTGAAGTGGAAGGTGTTGTTCGTGAACACCGCGAACGAATCGGAGCTCTGCTCGAATGCGTCCTGGTAGCCCGCGCCGGTCGGGTACGCCGTCTGCGCCGGGCGGCCGGTGAGCACGTTGACCAGCGTCGGCGCCATGCCCGCGGACAGCACGAGGCTGTAATAGGTCTCGAAATCCGCGCCGAAGCGCAGGTTCTGGCGGGCGTCGAGATCCTCGGCGGCATAGAAGGCGCCGACCATCCATTCGAGCTTGCCGCTCTCGCCCGAGAAACGCAGCTCTTCGGAGAGTTGCTTGAACTCGTTGCCGTTGAAGTTCGAATCGCGCCACAGCACGTCGCCGGTGCTGTAGTCGGCGTCCTGGCCGATGACGGTCTCGAAATTGCGCCACGCGGTGATCGACGTGAGCCTGCCGAACGACAGGTCGAAGTTGAGCTCCGCCGATACGCCCATGTCGCGGATCTGCTGCCCGTCCGAACGGTCCGCAAACGCCATGCGGGCGAAGGGATTCGCGGGCCGCGCCACACCCGAGTCCGCCGAGACGGCGTCCATGAGCGCCGCGGTCGGGCCGTCGTTGATCTGCACGGCTCCGCAGCAGTTCTCGGTGCGCCGCGCGTAGTCGGCGATGAACAGTGCGCTGGTGCGCTCCGACGGCGTGAACAACAGCTGGCCGCGCGCGGTGACCACGTCGCGGTCGGCATCTTCCTTGGTCTGGCGCGAGCCGTCGCCCGTGTTCACCTCGTAGAGGCCGTCACGGCGCCGGTGCGCGGCGTAGAACCGGCCGGCGAGCTTGTCGTCGACGATGGGCCCGTTGATGTACGCGGAGCCTTCGTAACCGCCGAAATTCGTGCCCGTGGCCTCGAAGCCGCCGCTGCCCTCGAAGCTGGGCCGCTTCGAGATGACGTTGATGACGCCCGCGGAGGTGTTCTTGCCGAACACGGTGCCCTGCGGACCCTTGAGCACCTCGATGCGCTCGAGCTCGCCCAGGTCACCGAAGCCCACGCCGTTGCGCGGCCGGTAGACGCCGTCGATGACCACACCCACGGAGGATTCGAGGCCGATGTTGTCGCCCACCGTGCCGATGCCGCGGATGCGGGCGGTGGTGGATACCTCGCTCGAGGTCGACGTGACGACCAGGCCGGGTGTGAGCAGCGTCAGGTCCTTGATGTCTCGCACACCGGAATCGCGCAGCAACTGCGAGCCGATCGCCGTCACCGTGATCGGGACGTCCTGCAGGTTCTGCTCGCGTTTCTGCGCCGTGATGGTGACGGTGGTCAGCAAGCCGTCATCGTCGTCCGAGCCTTGTTCTGCCGTCTGCGCCAGCGCGCCGGATGCGCAGCACAGGATCGCGACGAGTGCGCCGCGCATGACGCGCCGGCGGATGGAACTGTCGTCCATTTGTAATCCCCCAATTATTTCGTGTAGCGAAACACAGAATTCTTCGATGCATGACAGAGTGCATCAACGCACCGGCGACGACAACGACCGGGCGACAAAAAGCGTTTTGGATTCCGCCCTGCGGAATCTTGTTAGGAAACGCGGCGGCGCTCCCGGGTGCTAACTATTCGCGGGCGTGCACCGCGGCCGCAGGTACGCGCGGACGGCCGCGCCGGATGCGGGCGGGCGGTGCGGGGTGGGCAAAGGGGGCTGTCGGCGGCGCGGCGGCGCGGCGGCGCGGCGGCGCGGCCGCGCGGACCGCCAGGCCGGCCAGCGCGATCAGCTGTAGGCCGCCACCATGGCGGACATCTCGCGCAGAAAATCTTCCGAGCGCACGTGGCCCGGCTTGGCCGACGCGAACGGCTCACGGTACCAGGGCCAGGAATACTCGACGCTGCGCTGCGGACGGTCGCCGCGCAACAGGGTGAACTCGCGCGTGTTGAGCTTGCGCCGGATGGTGGTGCCGATCTGCTCCATGCCGACGCTGTACACCGCGCCGTCGACCACCACGTACAGGCCTTCCTTGTAGTTAGGCTCGGCGGCGAAGCGCTCGCGCGAGGCGGCGAAGTACGCCGCGAACACCGGCCCCTTGAGCGACTGGATCTCGGTGCCGACGCCGAGCACGTAGGCGGGGTTGCGCGGCTCGCCCATGGGCTCGACCTCGGCGCGCGCGGCGTCGATGATCAATGAGTAGTACGCGCGCGGCGCACCGGGATCCGGCTGGAATCCGCAGACGCAGACGCGGCCGGAATCCGGCAGTCGCACGGTGTCGTTGACGAACATGGGGTGTTAGTACCCTAACGACCCAGAGTAGTTTTTCGCAAGACGGAATTATTGTCCCGGCAGCGGCAGGGAGACAACTGCCCGAAAGTCACCTTCCCCGCCATGGCGCAGCTCGATCGCCGCCGGGTCCGGGCGATGGCGCCGGCCGGGGCTGGATGCGCAAAACCGGTTCGAAAACGCGCGGTTGCCCGGACGACCGGCAGACGCGAGGTCTCGGATGCGGTACGGCCGGCCGCCGGGCGGCCGGGCGGAATCCGGCGGCGGGCGGTTTTCGATGTGTCCCCCGGGTGGGTCGGCCCGCCCTTCGCCCTCCCCTTCGAATGCCGGCCGGTCGCTTGCTAGGAGCTCGCCGCGGCAGGAGACCGCTCCGCCACGCCCGGCCGCCCGAACCCGAAGACATCGTCGAGCGCGTGCCCGCGCCCCTCGACGTGGGCGCGGATGATCTCGCCGGCATGCGCGCTGTACGTGATGCCATTGCCGCCGAAACACAGCGCGAATTGCAGCCGCGGATTCGCGCCCGGCACCGGACCGATGAACGGCAACCCGTCCGGGGTGCGCGCGAAGCTTCCGGCCCAGGTATACGCGGGCGGCGGCAGCGGCTCGCCGAACAGATCCTCGAACTGGGCCGCGATGCGGCGGATCTGGCGCGGCAGGAGCAGATCGCGCGCGCCGGCGTTCTTGAACGGCAGGTCCGCTCCGCCGACGATGATCCGTCCGTCGCTCGTGCCGCGCACATATAAATAAGGTCGCGCACTCTCCCACATGAGGGGCATCTTCGCCGCGCGCGTCGGATCGGCCAGCGGCTCGGTCACCAGCGCAAAGGTGTTGTCCACCTCGGCGACATCGGGCGGCGCGAACTTCAGCGATTCATAACCCGCGCAGATCGCGATGTGACGGGCACTCACCGTGTGGCCGAGATCGGTACGCAGCACCAGCCGGTCGCCCGACTCCTCGATGGCCTCGACGGTGACGCGCTCGAAAATTTCCACGCCGTGACGAACACATCCGGCGAGCAGCGCGCGGGTGAGGCGCACGGGGTCGAGCTGCGCGCCGAGCGCGGAGAGAATGGCGCCCGGACGCCGGCAGCCGAAACGCCGCCGCACCTCGTCGGCCTCGAGCCATTCGCAGGCGAGCCCGATGCCGCGCCGCGCCGCCAGCTCGATGCGCAGGGCCGCCACGTCGCGCGGGGTGGAAGCCAGGTACAGGCTCTCGCGGCGCTCATAGTCCGCGAGCGGCAGCAGCTCGGGAAAGCGCCGCTCCAGCATGGAAAAACTGGCGGCGCAGGCGCCGTACGCACGCGCGGCGCGCTCCGCGCCCAGCATCTGCGCGAGATCCGAAAGGTGGGTGTCGATTTCATACTGCAGCAGCGCAGTGGTCGCCGCGGTGCTGCCCCGCGCGGCGCCGATGCAGTCGAGCATCACGACGCGCAGGCCCGTGGACACGAGCGCATCGGCAACCAGCGCGCCGGTAATGCCGGCGCCCACGATCGCGATGTCGTAGTCCTTCGATTCCGTGAGCGTGCCGCCCGCGTCGCCGATCCCGTTGCGGAGCATCCAGAACGGCTGCGCCGAGCGGATGGAGTGAGCGTCATTGCGTCGGAAGGGCCACATCACGCCACCGTACAGGCATCGGCACGGCGTGCTTGTCAGACAAGGGGTGGCTGCGCGCGGTTACGTCCGCCTCGCGCCGGCGAAGTCCCGGTCGAGCGCCGACGATCCGGACCGGGCCGCATTGCTGCCGCCCGGTCCGGGTCTCTCGATCTAGCGCGTCGATCCCCGCCGCAGCAGGTTGACGATACCGAGCAATATCACCGCGCCGGTGAACGATATGGCCAGGCCACCGAGGCTGAAGTTGCCCTGGTTGATGGTGCTGCCGCCCACGATCGGGCCCAGCAGCCACCCGCCGAGCAGGGCGCCCACGACGCCGACCACGATGTTCATCAACACGCCCTGCCGCGCATTGGTGCCCATCACGATGCTGGCGAGCCAGCCGAGGACGCCGCCGATGACGAGCCACATAATGAAAGTCATGATTCCGCTCCGTTGAGACCGGCGGCCGGCGGGGTGCCGACGCGGGCCCGATCGCGCTGTGCCTCGCAAGCGACATGCCGGAGTCGCGCAATCACGACGTCGATGGCGGCTAAAATCGC
>JBIOZI010000185.1:0-11505 GCA_044871085.1 Steroidobacteraceae bacterium
TGTCAAGGCAATCCTCACCAAATCAACAGCTTAGCCGCGCGGCAATTCCTTGCCGCCGCAAACCCCTGTCAACCGCGCGCCCAATCAATCGCCAGAGGTGCGATGCGGCTCTCAATTCGCTGCGCACCCGATCAAGTGTGAACTGAATCAAGCCGATACGCCTCAATGGGGCGCTTCGGTCGGCGCCAGGACTTTCACTCGCCCATGAACAGGCTTCAGTTCGCACACATGCCGCTTCGTACGAAGCTCATCGCCGCCAGTGCGTTGACGGCATCGATCGCGCTGTTCATCGCGGCCATGACGCAGGCGATCTCCTCGTACCGCTACATGCACGCGGAAGCCTACGAGCACCTTCATCAAGTGGCGCGCGTCATCGCGGGCCGCAGCACCGCGACGATCCTGAGCCAGGACTTCGGCCAGGCGGAGGCGCTGGTCAGCGCATTGCGCGTCGAGCCCAACGTCGAAGAGGCGATGCTCATCGACGCCCAGAAGCGCGTGCTCATGCACTACGCGGGCAACAAGACGATGCTCATCGGCAAGGCCAGCGGTAAGCCCACGGATCTGCAGCAGTGGCAGAACGCAGCCTTCACGGGCAGCGAGCATCTGCACCGCTTCGACGGGCTCACCGCGCTGCACCTCGTCTACCCCATCTTCGACGACAGCAAGCTCATCGGCCACCTCTACGTGCGCGCCAACCTCACCGAGATGCAGGAGGCGATGTTCGTGCAGCTCGCGGTGCTGCTCATCAGCTCGGTGGTCGCGCTCGGCATCGCCTACCTACTCGCCCGGCGGGTGCAGCGCCAGATCGCCTCGCCGCTGCTGCACCTGGTCGACACGATGTCCGCCGCGGAGCGCGGCGACTACAGCAAGCGCGCACAGGTCACCTCCGACGACGAGATCGGGCATCTCATGCGCGGCTTCAACATGATGCTGGAGCAGATCGAGAGCCGCGAGCGTGAGCTCGCCAAGCAGCACGGGCTGCTCGAGGCGGAAGTGGACTCGCGCACCAAGAGCCTGGCCGAGGCGAACAAGACGCTGCGCCAGGCGATGAACGATTCGGTGGAAGCCTGCCGCATCGCGGAGGCCGCGTCGCGCGCCAAGTCCGAGTTCCTCGCGCGCATGTCGCACGAGATCCGCACGCCCATGAACGGCGTGCTGGGCATGACGGAGCTGCTGCTCGACTCGAAGCTCGACCCGCGGCAGCGCCGCTTCGCCGCGACGATCCAGAGCTCGGCCGACGCCCTGCTCGCCATCATCAACGACATTCTCGATTTCTCGAAGATCGAGGCGGGCAAGCTGCGCCTCGAAACGCAGGACCTCGACATCCGCCAAGTGGTCGAGGAGGTCATCGACCTGTTCGCACAGCGCGCGCACCAGAAGGGCATCGAGCTGCTGCTCGACGTCGACCCGTATCTGCACCGCTGGGCGACGGGCGACGAGCTGCGCATCCGCCAGATCCTGATGAACCTGGTGTCGAACGCCCTGAAGTTCACCGCGAGCGGCCATGTCCTGATCCGCGCGCGCGGCATAAACCCGTCGGAGACGCACGTATCGCTGGTCATCGACGTGGTCGACACCGGCACGGGCATCCTGCCGGAGAACCAGGCGGCGATCTTCGACGCATTCGTGCAGGAAGACGGCTCGACGACGCGTCGCTTCGGCGGCACGGGCCTGGGCCTCGCCATCAGCCGCCAGCTCGCCACGCTCATGGGCGGCGACATCACGGTGGTCAGCCAGCCGGGCGTGGGTTCGACGTTCTCGCTGTCCGTCACGCTGCCCGCGGCCCCGGCCATCACCTCGGATTCCTCGCAGGGGCTCATGCTCTCGCCGGGCGCGCGCGTGCTGGTGGTCGACGACAGCGCCATCAATGTCGAGATTCTCGCCTCGCAGCTCGAGGCCTGGGGCTTCGTGGTCTCGTCCGCCGCGAGTGCGCTCGAGGCGCAGTCGCATCTCAACGAGATGACGGCCGCGAATACACTGCCCAAGATCATCGTGCTCGACTGGCACATGCCGGAGCAGAACGGCGTCGACTGGTTGTTAGGCGTGCGCAGCGACGCGCGCTGGAAGTCCATCCCGGCCATCATGGTGAGCTCGGTGGCCGACGACCTCGAGTCCAGCATCGCCGCCCAGCTCTCGCCCATGCGCCGTCTCGCCAAGCCGGTGCGCCAGAGCATGCTGCGCCGCGCGCTGCACGAGGCACTGCAGGCGATCCCCTTCCAAGACGTGAGCTCCGCCCCCGCCATGCTCGCCCCGGAGAACGAACCCGTGCTCGATCATCTCTCGGTCCTCCTGGTGGAGGACAACATGGTCAACCGTACGCTGGCACTCGAGATGCTCCAGCGCCTCGGCTGCGACGCCATGCACGCCGGCAACGGCGTCGAAGCGCTCGACGCGCTCGAGAAGCAGGAATTCGACGTGGTGCTCATGGACTGCCAGATGCCGGTCATGGACGGCTTCATCGCGACGCGCAAGCTGCGCGAGCGCGAGCTGCAGAAGAAGAAGGAGCCGACGCGCGTCGTCGCCCTCACCGCCAACGCACTCGCCGGCGACCGCGAGGCCTGCCTGGCGGCCGGCATGAACGACTACCTGGCCAAGCCCTTCACGCTCGCGCAGCTGCGCAACATCCTGCTGCCGTCGAAGGTTTCGCGCTCCGCGGCCAACAAGGTGACGCTGGACCACTCGGCCATCGAGGCGGTGCGCCAGCTCGACCCGGACGGCAACGACCGCCTGCTGGCGCGGCTCATCGCGCTCTATCGCGACGACTCCTCGCAACTGCTCGCCGACATCGACAACGGCATGAAGGCCGGTGACGCGGAGGCCGTGGCGCGCGCCGCGCACACGCTCAAGAGCTCGAGCGCCAATCTCGGCGCCGCCAATGTCGCGGCGATCGCGCGGGCCATCGAGACTTCGGCGCGCAACGGCGACATCTCCGATCTCCCGGCCAACATCACCAAGCTGCGCGCGCAACGCACCGTGGCGCTCTCCGAGCTCGAAGCGCTCGAGAACTCCGCGAAGGTCGCCTGATGGCCATGCCCGGCGAACCGATCCACGTTCTCATCGTCGACGACGATGCGGGGTCGCGCCTGCTCATGCGGCGCGCGCTCGAGCGTGCGGGGTTCGTGGTCTCCGAAGCCGCCGACGGCACGGCCGCGGTCGCGGCGGTGGAGATCGGCGAGTGCAATGCCGTGCTCATGGACGTCGAGATGCCGTCGATGAACGGCTACGACGCCTGCAAGGCCATCCGTGCGCGCCCCGGCGGCGCGCATCTGCCCATCATGATGGTCACGGGACGCGACGACGTCTCGTCGATCAACCAGTCCTACCAGGTGGGCGCGACGGACTTCCTCGCGAAGCCGATCAACTGGAACTTGTTGGGCCACCGCGTGCAGTACCTGGTGCGCGGCGGCCGGCTGGTGCAGGAGCTCGAGGAGAGCGAGGGCCGCCAGCGCGCCATGCTGGACGCCCTGCCCGACCTGCTGCTCGTGGTCGACATGTACGACCGCATCGCGGATCGTCTCGGCGCCGCCGACAATCACCCCTTCCTCGCCGGCGGCATGAAGGCCGACCAGGCCATCGCCGACCTGGTGCCGGGCGACGCCGCGCGCGCCATCGCCCACGCGCTCGACGACTGCCGCGTGCGCAACGAGCGCACCGAGGTGGAATTCGAATGCGTGCGCGACGGCGTCGAGCGGCGCTTCGAGACGCGCATCGTGCCGTACGACAAGGGCCGCCTGCTGCTGGTGCTGCGCGACGTGACCGAGCGGCACCGCGCCGCGAATCGCATCCGCGAGCTGGCGTTCTTCGATCCGCTCACGCAGCTGCCGAACCGCCAGTACCTCATGCAGCTCATCGAGGAGGCGCGCCGCGAAGCCGCCACCACGGGCGAGCGCTTCGCGGTGGTGCGCATCAACATCGACAATTTCAAGCGCATCAACGACAGCATCGGCCATGGCGCCGGCGACGCGTTGCTGCAGGCCGTGGCCTCGCGCCTCGGCACCTTCCTCAAGCTCGAGCGCGACGGCGCGGTGACGATGCCGCTGGCGCGGCTCGCGGGCGACGAGTTCGCCGTCGCGATCCGCCACCTGAATTCCGACGCCGACGTGCAGAACGCCATCACCAACATCACGGCCGCGTTCGCCTCGCCCTATCTGATCCGTCATCGCGACTTCTTCGTGACCTGCACGATCGGCATTGCGATCTTCCCCGACCACGGCAGCTTCGCCGACGAGCTGCTCAGGACCGCCGGCCTCGCGCTGCACGAGGCGCGCACGGCGGGCGGCAATCGCGGCGTCATCTACAGCGAGCACATGCGCGCGCGCTCGGTTGCGCGGCTCGAGCTCGAGACCGAGCTGCGCCGCGCGCTCGACGCCAACGAGCTGTTCCTCGCCTACCAGCCGCAGATCGAAGTGGCCTCGGGCCGCATCGCCTCGGTGGAGGCCCTGGTGCGCTGGCGCCATCCGACGCGCGGCATCGTGCCGCCGGATGAATTCATCCCGATCGCCGAGGAGTCGGGATTGATCGTGCCGTTGTCGGATCTCGTGATGCGACAGGCGCTCAAGCAGATCTCCGAGTGGTGGAAGGCCGGCTGCCGCGACCTGCGTGTGGCGGTGAACGTCTCCGGCGCACAGTTCGAGGCGCCCGGATTCCCGGACTGGGTGTTCGCGCATCTCGATGAAGCCGGCCTGCCCGGTGCCTGCCTCGAGCTCGAGATCACCGAAAGCCTGTTGATGGTCGACGAGGCCGCGGCGGCGCTGGCCGTGCGCGCGGTGCGCGAGCTCGGGGTCCACGTGGCCATCGATGACTTCGGCACGGGCTATTCTTCGCTGGCCTATCTAAAGCACTTCCCCATCGAGGCGCTGAAGATCGACCGCTCGTTCGTCGCCGACCTCGGCCGCGACTCCAACGACGCCGCGATCTGCGCTGCCATCATCGCGATGGGCCGGCAGCTCGGCCTCAAGATCGTCGCCGAAGGCGTCGAGACGAAGGAGCAGCTGCAGTTCCTCGCGACGCACGGCTGTACTCTGGCGCAGGGCTTCTACATCGCCAAGCCGGTCTCGGCCGAGGAGATGACCAAGCTGCTGCGCATCGGTGACTCCGGCCCCTCGGCGGTGCCACTGGTCGCGATGCCCGCGAAGAAGGGCGTCGACGTGCCGCTCGCCGACTACGAGGCGGACATGCTGCTCAAGGTGGCGAAGCAGACGCGCTAGGAGTCCGCGGCCGCACGGCGAACGCGCCTGCGCCACGATCTGCCACTTTGATGCCATGGCAGCCGCATCTGCCCCCGTGAGCATGCGCTCATGGGAATCACGCACGAGTTCGACACGCATCAGCCGTGGTGGTCGCGCTGGACGAGCGGGCGCCTGCGCCTCGTGATGACGGTCACGCCCTTCGTCATCGCCGCGATCGTGGCCGGCGCGCTGTTCCTGGTGCGCGCATTGGAGGAGCCGTCTGACTACCAGGCGTATGCATCTGCGCGGCTGCAGACGGCACCCATTCCCGAACCGGCGGCATCCCCACTACCCGCCTCGACAGACGTCGTCGCCGAGATAGAACCGGTCGTCTCGCCGCCGGCCGGCCCCGGCCCACCTGGATCGCTGCTCTCCGCCCGTCACGACGCCGCGCTCGTACGCCTGGCGGATGGCAGCGTTCTGGTCACCGGTGGATTCCTCGACACGACCGAGGTGATGAACACAGTGGAGCGCATCGATCTCACGACACTGCGGTCCAGTCCGGCGCCCTCCATGCAACACGCGCGCGGCGGCCACCGCTTGGTGCAATTTCCGGATGGCAAGCTGCTGGTGCTGGGTGGTTTCCGCGTGTTTCGGAGCGCGAATCCGGAGACGACCATCGGCAGCGAGATGTTCGATCCGCAGGCGGGTGTGTGGCAACCGGTGGCCGATCTCGACCTGCTCGAAACGCCGCCGAGTTTTCCCCTGATCCTGCGCGCCGACGGCGACAGTCTCGTCGGTTTCGAATTCACGCTGCGCGAGCACCGGGAAATTCCCCGTTCGAAGCAGTGGCGCGCGTGGGAGTGGAACCGGAAAACGCAGCGGCAAACGACGCTGCCGCAGCTCGCAAGCGGCAGGGAATTTTTCACCGCCCTCGAGCTCGAGGACGGTCGCCTCGCATTGATCGGCGGCACCACGCAACGCGAGCTGGTCGCGCTCGAGCCGGATTGTGCGACCTGTGCCGGGGAATACGTACCGTACGGCCCGACGGACCCGAGCCCAACCACTGACGTGTTCGATTTCGACACGCGCCGCTGGAGCGAAGGACCGAAGGCTGGCTTTGCGGGAGGCGTGGCGGTGCGGCTGCGCGATGGCCGCGTGCTCAAAGTCACCGTCGCGGATCCGGCCACGGCGGACGCGCGCCTCGTCACCGAGATCTCCGATGCGCAGTTCACGCGCTGGTCGCGCGGAAGCACGCTGCCCTTGAGCATCGACTTCATACCCGGCCTGCAGTGCTTCGAGCTGGGCGCGCGCGTCGCGATCTTCACGTGGACCATGGACCTGGGCAACCGCGCCTTCCTCTGGTCGGCCGAAACCGGCGCGCTCGCCGAATGGCCGCAGGCGTCAGACTGGCGCGACGTCGCCGTACTCGACGAGCGGCACGTACTGGTCACGCACGGCGCGAATGAATATCCGATGCCGAGGCAATTTGAAATCCTGGAGCTGCCCTGATGCGAGCCGCCGCGATGATCTTGTCAGCCCTGGCCGCCGTGCCTGCGGCACTCGCCGACGAAGCGCCGTACGAGTGGTTCGCGCGCCTGCCCGGCGAAACGATCCGGATACTGCCCGGTGAGCTGTTCGACCGCGCTCACGCGGCGCAGGTCCTTCCGCTGCTCGGCTATGCGGATCGCGAAGAATGGCTGGCGCTCACCTGCCGCGAACATTGCACGCTGGTCCCGGTCGAGCTGCGTACGCAGCCCGCAACCGTCACACCGGCCGGGAGCGATACGGCACTGTCCGGCCAGACGCTGGCGCTGGAGCGCAAACCCGAGGGCGTGTTGATCGCCGTGCTGCGAGGGCTGCCTGGAAAATTCAGGCGTCGTCCGGATACGCGCCTGCACGGCGGCATGGCTTCCTACCCGCGCCCCGGGTCCCGCGGCACGCTCGAGATCGGGATTTCCGGTGGCCGCGGCGACCGCGCGCGCATCGTGCCACGCCTCCCGCGTGACGCCACGTACGAGACGCCGCTCAGCTACTACCTCGAGGCGGACGGCAAGCGCCAGCTGCTCGGCTCGGTTTCCGAAAGTGAAATCGCCGGCTACGACGCGCTCGCGAAGGGCACCCAACTACTGCGGTGGGCCGGAGACCTCGACGGCGACGGACGACTGGACCTCGTCATGAGCTTCCGCTCGCGCAGCGGCGAACAGCAGGCCGCGACGCTGTACCTGTCCTCCGCCGCCACCGCGGACGAGCTCGTGCACGCCGTCGCAAACTTCGACTACTTCCCGGTGGACAACCCCGGCTGTTGAGCGGCAGACCGTCCGGCGCCGGCGGCGATCACATCGTCGCTTCGATCCGCGACAATAGTCGACGAACGAGTTTCCAGGTTCGGCACCTTTTGCCGATTTGGGGCCACTCCCCAAGTCAGACGTTGAAGCGGAAGTGCATCACGTCGCCTTCCTTCACCAGGTATTCCTTGCCCTCGAGCCGCAGCTTGCCCACGTCCTTGGCGCCGGCCTCGCCCTTGTACTTGATGAAGTCGTCGTACGCGATCACCTCGGCGCGTATGAAGCCGCGCTCGAAGTCGGTGTGGATCACGCCGGCCGCCTGCGGCGCGGTGGAGCCGGCACGAACGGTCCACGCGCGCACCTCTTTCACGCCCGCGGTGAAGTACGTCTGCAGGCCCAGCAGATCGTAGCCCGCGCGGATCACGCGGTTCAGCCCAGGCTCTTTCAGGCCGATCGAGTCGAGGAACTCCGCGCGGTCTTTCTCCTCGAGCTGGCTGATCTCCGCCTCGATCGCCGCGCACACGGCCACCACCACGGCACCTTCCGACTTCGCGCGCGTGGTCACCGCATCGAGGTGGGGGTTGTTCGTGAACCCGTCCTCCTTCACGTTCGCCACGTACATCACCGGCTTGGCGGTGAGCAGGTGCAGCTCCTGGCTGTCGGCCTTCTCTTCCTTCGTGAGGCCCATCGAGCGCACCGGCTTGCCGGAGTCGAGGTGCTGGCGCATGCGCTCGAACAGGTCCTTCTTGCGGGCGGCGTCCTTGTCCCCGCCCTTGGCGGCCTTCGCGTTCCTATCTACCGCCTTCTCCACCGACTGCAAATCCGTCAGCGCGAGCTCGGTGTCGATTATGTCGATGTCCGAGAGCGGGTTGACGCGGCCCGACACGTGCACGATGTCGGCATCCTCGAAGCAGCGCACGACGTGCGCGATGGCGTCGGTCTCGCGGATGTGCGACAGGAACTTGTTGCCGAGGCCCTCGCCCTGCGACGCGCCGGCGACCAGGCCCGCGATGTCGACGAACTCGACCGTCGTCGGGACTATCTTCTCCGGTTCCACGATGGCCGACAGCGCATCGAGCCGCGGATCGGGCACCGGCACGATGCCGACGTTGGGGTCGATGGTGCAGAACGGATAGTTCTCCGCCGCGATCTGCGCGCGCGTCAGCGCGTTGAACAGCGTCGACTTGCCGACGTTGGGGAGACCGACGATTCCGCACTTGATGCCCATCTAGCTTTCCTTACCTTGTTCTTTGCCGGCGGGCGCTTTGGCCCGCGCGTGCAGTTTGTTCATGGCGATCTGCGCGCTCGAGCGCAGCATCTCCTCGATGGCATCGGCGCCGGCCACGATGGTGTCGTCGATGGCGCGCTGCTCGTCCTTGCCGGCGTGCGTCAGCACGAAATCGACCACCTCGCTCTTGTGGCCCGGGTGTCCGACGCCGATGCGCAGGCGCCAGAAGCCGTCGCCCTGCGCGGCGATGATGTCGCGCAGGCCGTTGTGGCCGCCGTGCCCGCCGGCGTCCTTGAGACGCACGGTGCCGCTCGGCAGGTCGATCTCGTCGTGCGCCACCAGCATCTCGCGCGGACTCAGCTTGTAGAAGCCGAGCACGCTCGACACCGGTCCGCCGCTGCGGTTCATGAAGGTCATGGGCTTCACCAGCCACACGTCCTCGCCGCCGATGCGGATGCGCGCGAGCTC
The DNA here is from genome assembly GCA_044871085.1 of Steroidobacteraceae bacterium. GTDB lineage: Bacteria > Pseudomonadota > Gammaproteobacteria > Steroidobacterales > Steroidobacteraceae > CADEED01. The sequence continues at coordinate 9,153 of JBIOZI010000185.1, forward strand.
GGCCTGGTGTTTGCCTTCGTGACGCAGCGTGCCGCCATGGCGGCGGGCCAATTCGTCCACCAGCCAGAAGCCGGCGTTGTGACGGGTGCGCGCGTACTCGGCACCCGGGTTGCCGAGCCCCACGATGATCTTGAGTGCGTTGCCTGCCATGTCGTTAAAAAGGGGACATTCCTCATTTTGTTGTAACAATCGACTGAAGCGATTTCAGCCTCAGTCAGCGCTTCCGATTGTTACGACAAAATGAGGAATGTCCCCTTTGAAACGGCGCGGATCGGAAGATCCGCGCCGGTCCAGCACGACCTACTTCTTGCCGCCTTCCTTCTTCGCGGGGGCCGCGGCGGCACCCTTCGCTTCGGCGGCCGGAGCGGCCTTCGCATCGCCAGGCTTCGCGCCCGCGGCTGCACCCTCGGCAGGCGCGGCTGCTGCACCCTCGGCCGGCGTCGCGGCAGCGACTTCGGCGGTCGGTTCCGGCTCTTCCGCGCGTGGCGGATGGATGGACACGACCACGGCGTCGCCCTTGGCGATCGACGGAATCGTGACGCCTTCCGGCAACGGCAGCTCGGACAGGTGCTTCGACTCGTTCATCTCCATCTTGGAGAGATCGAGCTCGATGAAATCCGGCAGGTCCTTCGGCAGGCACAGCACTTCGACGTCGGCGATGCGGTGCGACACCACGCCACCCTGCGACTTGACGCCGGGGGAGACGGACTCGCCCTTGAAGTGGATCGGGATGTGGATGCGGATCTTCTCCGTCTCGACGACCCGTTGCATGTCGACGTGCACGATGCGCGCGCGCGCCGGGTGCATCTGCAGGTCCTTGACGATCGCGGCCTGCTTCTTCTCACCAACCACGATGTTGATGATCGAGGAGTAGAACTTCTCGTTGTCGATGAGCGTCATCAATTTCTGGTGATCGAGGGTGATGGCACGCGGTTCCGCATGACCACCGTAGAGGATTGCCGGCACGCGCCCCGCATGACGCAGGCGGCGGCTCGCACCTTTGCCCTGGCCATCGCGGAACTCGGCGGCGAGTTCGAATGAAATACGCATTGCATTGCTCCAGTTACATCTAACAACCGGCGGACACCGCGACCAGGCACCACCTCTGCCCCATCAATCCAGATACAAACTGCTCACCGAATCCTCGTCGCGGATGCGCCGGATGGTCTCGGCCAGCAGCCCCGCAACCGACAACTGCCGGATGCGGCCACTCTGTTTCGCCGCCGGTGAGAGCGGGATGGTGTCGGTCACCACCAGCTCGTCCAGCGCCGATTTCATGATCTTCTCCACGGCGTTGCCGGAGAGGATTGCGTGGGTGATGTACGCCACCACCTTCACCGCGCCCTCGTCCTTCAGCGCCTGCGCGCCCGCGCACAGCGTGCCCGCCGTATCCACCATGTCGTCTATGAGCACGCAGGTCTTGCCCGCGACCTCACCGATGATGTTCATCACCTTCGACTCGTTCGGCCGCGGCCGGCGCTTGTCGATGATCGCCAGGTCCGCATCGTCGAGCCGTTTCGCCAACGCCCGCGCGCGCACCACGCCGCCGACGTCCGGCGACACCACGATCAGGTTCTCGTAGCGCTGCCGATACGCGTCGCCCAGCAACACCGGCGACGCGTACACGTTGTCCACCGGGATGTCGAAGAATCCCTGGATCTGGTCCGAGTGCAGGTCGATCGTCAGCAGGCGATTCACGCCCGCGCTCTGCACCATGTTCGCCACCAGCTTCGCGGTGATCGCGCTGCGCGTGGCGCGCGGCCGGCGATCCTGGCGCGAGTAGCCGAAGTACGGCACCACCGCCGTGATCTTCGCCGCCGAAGCGCGCCGGCACGCATCCACGATCACCAGCAGCTCCATGAGGTGGTCGTTGGTCGGCGGACACGTGGGCTGCACGATGAACACATCGCGCCCACGCACGTTCTCCATCAACTCGATGTTCACCTCGCCGTCGGAGAACCGGCCGACGTAGGCGCGACCCAGCGGAGTCGTCAGCTGTCGCGCGATGTCATGGGCGAGTGCCGGATTGGCATTGCCCGCGAACAGCGCGAGTGTCTCCGAGTCCACCGAATCCACCACCGACCCTCCGATGCAACTTTGGCTGGGGTGGAAGGATTCGAACCTCCGAATGGCGGGATCAAAACCCGCTGCCTTACCACTTGGCGACACCCCAACGGCCTAACTCTTCGAGCAACGGGCCAGTTCTTCCAGCAACGGAGATCGATCGAGCCCGCGCGCGACGTATGCGCGCCAGGTATCGGGCACGCGGGCCGCGACCCGCTCCGCGTCCTCGACGCGGCCGAACTTCGCGAACACGCACGACCCCGTACCGGTCAATCGCGCCGGCGCATGC
>JBIOZI010000186.1:0-5084 GCA_044871085.1 Steroidobacteraceae bacterium
GCGCGGCGCCGCGCGGCCGCACGGCCAGGAACACCAGCAGCGCGGTCATGCCGAAGGCAACGGTCCCCACGGCCTCATGCACCCATGCGTCTGCCGCGAAAGGCAGTAGCTTGGCCTCGAGGTAGAACAAGCTGGAGGCGCGCACGACGTTGCCGCCGATCGCGAGCACGGTCGCGAGCGCGAGCGCCGCCAGATAGCGCCACCACGTGAGCCGGTACAGGTGGGCGAGCGCGCTCGCGAAAAGCCAGCCGGCCCACAACATGTGCACGCCGCTGCAGGGCGCGTCGAACTGGATCAACTGCTCGCCGAATCGCAATGCCAGGCCGTTGACACCCACCGCGATGCCGTTCATGCGCAGCAGCGCCGCAGTAGCCTCGATGGCCGCGCGGCGTACCGGATACGCGGTGTAGAACTCCAGAGATGGGAGTACCGGCAACGCGAGCAACACGAGCCCGTAGAACGACGCGGGGGGCGCGCCGTCCCGCGAGGCCGCATGCAGGCAGTAACACACGGCGAGCACGGCGGGAGCGATGCGCAGGAGCGGAGGCGCGCCGATGACGGCCAGCGAGTAGATGGACAGCAGGATGACGAGCGGCGCCGTCGCTACGCGCGGAGCGTCGCGCAGTCGCGCGGCTCCGCGCAGAGCCGGCGCGGCCAGCGCCGCCACCACGAGCGCGAGTGGCAGCGCGTCGGAGACTTCGGGCAGACGTGCGGCGAGCTCGCGCCAGGCGCTCCAGCAGGCCGCAACAACCGCGAGCAGCGCGAGCCACGGGCTCATGCAAGTGCGCGGCGGCGCTGTTGCCGCACCGCCCAAGCGAACGCGAGGGCGGCGACGATCAGCAACACCCAGGTGGAAGGTTCTGGAATCGTGGGGACCGCAGCGGCATCCGGCGGTGTGAGGCCGGCGCGGGTGTAGTCGGCGTCCGTCTCGAGCACGACCGCGCCGCTCACCGGCGTCACGAGACGGTGTTGCGCGGCCAGGGTCATGGCCAGATTTGCTCCCTCGCCGCCCTGTGCCATCAGGGATTCGATCTGCTCCAGTGCCCAGAGCTTTTCGATGTGCTGCGAGCCCGCGACCAGGCCGGGTGGTGCTCCCGTCATGCGGCGCACGGTCCAGCGCGGCGCGGCGTCAAAGTAGTTAGTGAATGCCGCGGCGATGTCCGCCCGGGTGTCACCGCTCCAGGCCAGCGTGTGCGCCAGCTGAAAGGCCCGTGGATGCTGCAGCGCCTGGTTGGGCCCGGGAGCAACGGGCAAGAGCCAGATCTCGGGCAGATGCGTGCCGCGATCGAGCACCTGCTCGAGCTGGCCGGTGAATTCGTCGAATCCGAAGCCCTGCGGCCCGTGAATCCACAACAACGTGGCGCCCGGTTCGCCCTGGAGCGCGGCGATGCCTTCCGCAAGCGCGCCGAGATTGTCCTCGCCGCCATCGAATGACTGGCGTTCGAGCAGCGTGGTGAGCACCTGTCGGCGGGCGGCGCTCCATGGCGCGAGCGGCAAGGTTCCGGGAGTCGCCGACGCAACGGCAAACCCGATACGTGCACCCACGGGAATGCGCTCGAGCGCGCCCAGCAGGGCGGCGCGCGCCGGTTGGGCTCGTAACGAACCGTCGAGCACGACATAGAAGGAACGGGCGGGTTCGCGCGGCTCACGCCGGATCGTCTGCATCACGGTGCCCGACGCGATCTGCTCTGCCTTCGGGTTGCGCGCAATGGAAATGCGCGGCCGCCGGATCGCGAGATCCTGATCCGTGAAGTTGCCGCGCTGCCGGACGACGCCATTTTCCCCGGCAATCGCACTGAACCCCGAGTCTGCGCCAGCCTCGCTACCTTCGCCTTCGATCCACACCGCGTGGCGCAACGCTGCAGCGATGGAAAAATTCCGATCGACGATGGCCGGCAGCGCCAGCGTCGCGCGGCCGTCATTGGTCAACGTGAGTGGCGCGGTGATGCCGACGCGAAACTTCGCGGTACCGCCCGGCGGCACGGGAAACATCTGCACGAACACCTGGTCCGCGCCGTTGGTGGTGACCAGCAGCGGATCGCGCCGGCGCGTGACCACCGCCTCGTATGCGGCGCGAGCCGCGGCGCGTGTGGCGAATGCGGCCTCGCGCTCTTCACCGTTCACCCACAGCGTGGCGCGCGAAACCACGCCACCCGGCGGCAATACCAGCGTCATGCGGGCTTCCCGCTGCACGGCGCTCATGTTCGTGAACTCGGTGGTCCACTCCACGTACGCGACGGCGTCGTCCGCATCCATCGAGCCGTCGATGCGCGAGCTGCGCAACGAAAGTCCGCCGACACGTCCGCCGATGACGGTGCCGCCCTGATCGGGATCCCAGGCGAAATCGTCGGCGAAGCGCCAGCCGCGCCCGTGAAACGGCGGCGCCACCGTGTTGTACGGCACTCCGTTGAGGCGGTAGTAGAGCTCGCGAGCGGCGTCGGGGCTGGCAATGAGGCGGCGCCGGTCGAAATCATCCATTCGCTGACTGAGCGCGCCTTCCACTAACAACCCGAGCAGGCCACCGGTGTGGCCGCTGGAGTCATAGCACAGGCGCAGCAGCAGTTCGCGATTGCCGAATGTGCGCATGAGGCTCACGGAGCGTGCGCGCACCGCGGGATCCGCGTCCACGCTGCCGCGCACGGCGGCGCGCGTGATTGCGGTGGGCACATCGAGCGCCAGCACCAACACGAACCCGGCCAGGAGTCCGCAGATCAACAGCCGCAGGTACGGGCGCTGCGCGTTCCGGGCGACACCGACCGTCATGAACAATGCGGTGAGGCCCGCGCTCAAGGGCGCGAACGGCAGCAGGCCCAAGCCAAAGTAGATGATTCCGATGGCTGCGAAGGGATACACGGGCAGGAACAGCAGCGCATAGGACAAGCCTACCGCGGCTGCGGCAGCTCCCGAGAACAGCCAGCCGCGCCCTACCGGCTGCCCGCGCCTGCGCATCAGCAGTAGTTTGAGATTGATGAGCGGCACCGCCGTGACGACGGCGAGATGCGCGAGGGATGGCAGCGGATCGAATAAGACTTCCGCGCACATTCGCGTGGTGAGCTCGAAGGCGATCGTGAAAGCCGGCAGCAGAAATCCCGCGAAAACACTCAAGCCGAATTTCAGGTGGCGGCCCGCGCTTTCAAACGGAGGCGGGTTCGCGGGCCCGCCCGCCAACGGTGACGCTTCCATCCATCACTCCCTGTCGTTTTTTTTACGGTCGGAGATATTAGACCTGGAATACGGCGGCGAGATGGACCAATTGTGGCGAATTATTTCGCGTGTTGAGATCCGCTCGACCGATGTTCTGAAAAATCACCGGACTCGTGCCGGCCGCAGGGAAGACGCGGCAGTAGCTCTGATTCCAGGGCGGTGGATCGATCCTGCGCAAGGCGTTCGATCTCCATTGGCTCCATCAAACGTCACACCTTCGCCCTCCTCACCACGGCCGCCGCGAGCTTCTCCGCACTTCTCACCGCGAACGGAAAAAACAGACTCGGCTCGACCAGCTCCAGCTCCAGCACCACCGGCTCGCCCTGCTGATCCCGTATCAGATCCACGCGTGCGTACAGCGGCGTCGCGAACGGCAGCGCCATCAGCGCGCGGGCGCCCACTCTCAACTCTGCCGGTTCGGGCACTCTGGCCGTGATCGTCTCCTTCGCGAACAACTCCGTCGTCGGCCCCTCCTTTCTCTTCAGGAGCGCACCTTTCCGGATCGCGTGACTGAACTCGCCTTCAAAATAGATCAGCGACGTTTCGCCCTGCTCATCCACCTTGCTCAGATACGGCTGCAGCAGCACGCTCCGCTTCTCGCTCAACATCCGCTGGGCGTGCCGAGCGGCGTCTTCCCGCTCCTCTCGCCCAAACCGCTGCGCGTCTCGTGAACCCGCGCCGACGGCCGGCTTGACGACGAACTCATCGACGTCCGGCTGGCTCAACAGCTCGGCGATTCGCTGGTCCGGAAGTTCGCCCGGCTCGACGAATCTCGTCAGCACCGTCGGCACTGCCTTTTTCTCGAGGTCGCCCAGGTAATGCTTGTCGGAGCTCCACTTCACCACCGGCAGTGAGTTGAGCAATTTGGTCACCCGGCTCACCGCCCCCGCCCACCCCAGGAATTCCAACAGTCGTAGCGGGTAGTCCCACGTCGAACGCAGCAGCGCGATGTCGAACCGGCTCCAGTCGTGCGGCCGGTCCCACTCCGCAATCGTGACGTCCGCGCCTGCGTTGCGCAGAGCGCGCTCCAGTGGCGGCAGGTCTTCGTCGACAGTTCGCGCGGCGACCGCGGTGACCAATGCAATGGTTGGCTTGCTCATCCGAATCCATTATCACAAACCGGACATTGCCAGCGGGGGCTGATTCCTACAGCGCCGCACCTTCGCATTGATCAGAGTGGGTAGACCACACGAGGATCAGAATAAGATGAAGAAGAATACGAGGCAGGCCAAACGCCTGGCCAAGTCAGCGGCCTTCTCCCGAGCCAAGAGGGTTGCGCCCGCGGCGGCCATCCATATCGGGAGCACGCCAGCCACGAAGTTTCGCGGTGATCCAGCCATCTTCGGCCGTCTCGTCGCAGACCATGATCGGCATCGCGCGTTGTTCTCGATGATCGAAGCGGAAGTCACCTTCGGTGAGCGAGACGAGCTGTTCCGCGAGCTGAACCGCGAGATCAAGGGTCACGCCGCAGCCGAGGAGCAGGCGTTGTGGTCCACGGTGCTGCGCCATCCTGAAAGTACCGACGCCGGCCGGCATGCCGTGGCGGAACACAAGAAGATAGACGACATGTTCGCGGACCTTGCCGCGCGGAACATGAAGCTGAGGGGTTGGCTACGCCGCTTCGGTGAAGCGAAGAAGCTTTATCTCCATCACATCCGCGAAGAGGAACAAGAGCAATTCGTCGAATCGGAAAAGGTCCTGACCCTCGCGGATCAGACTTACATGCGCCGCGTCTTCATCCGGCGCAAACGCGAGGAAAAGGCCAGAGCCAGGCTCTCTCCCAAGATCAGGCTGAAATGAGGCGGCATAGCGGCTGACCCTCGCGGCTGACGAGCCCCGCCGCGTCTCTGCGCTGCTTCTGGTCTTCGTTTCTCGAAGGC
>JBIOZI010000187.1:0-5517 GCA_044871085.1 Steroidobacteraceae bacterium
GGCGCGGAGAAGCCGGCGCTGGTCGACGCGCAGGGCACGGTGCGCGACCTCTCGGGCGTCATTCCCGACATCACCGCGCAGACGATGTGCCCGGAGAACCTGAAGCGCCTCGCCGAGCTCGACGCGAGCAAGCTGCCCGCGGTCGCCAGCCCGGGCCGGATCGCGCCGCCGTGGACCGGCATGGGCAAGTTCATCTGCATCGGCCTCAACTACTCGGACCACGCCGCCGAGACGGGCTCGCCGATCCCGAAGGAGCCGATCATCTTTATGAAGCCGACCAACGTCGTCGTCGGCTGCAACGACGCCGTCGTGCTGCCGAAGGACTCGGTCAAGACCGACTGGGAGGTCGAGCTCGGCGTCGTCATCGGCACCAAGGCGCGCTACGTCGAGAAGGCCGACGCGCTGAAGTACGTCGCCGGCTACTGCGTCGTCAACGACGTCTCCGAGCGCGAGTACCAGCTCGAGCGCGGCGGCACCTGGGACAAGGGCAAGGGCTGCGACACCTTCGGCCCGGTCGGCCCGTGGATGGTGACGGCCGACGAGATCAAGGATCCGCAGGCGCTGCCGATGTGGCTCGACGTCAACGGCACGCGGCGGCAGAACGGCTCGACGCGCACGATGATCTTCAAGCCCGCGTTCCTCGTGCACTACCTCAGCCAGTTCATGAGCCTGCAACCGGGCGACGTCATCACCACCGGAACGCCACCGGGCGTCGGCATGGGCATCAAGCCCGAGCCGATCTTCCTCAACGTCGGCGACGTGATAGAGCTCGGCATCGAGAAGCTGGGCTCGCAGCGCCAAGTCGTCGCGGCCGCGTGAGAAAATGGGGACATTCCTCGTTTCCTAGCAAAAGGGGACACACCTCACGCGCATTGTCGGGCAAATCGGACCGTACACGGTGTGTCCCCTTTTGCTAGGAAACGAGGAATGTCCCCATTTCTTTTGGCCTTTCCCGGCATGAGCGTGGTCAACAGCATCGAGGATCTGCGGGACATCGCGCGGCGCCGCATTCCGCGCGCCCTGTTCGACTACATCGACCGTGGCTCCTACGACGAGGTCACGTGGAACCGCAACCGTGACGACCTGCGCGCAATCCCGTTGCGCCAGCGTGTGCTGGTCGACGTGTCGCGCCTGTCGGTGGGCACGACGGTGCTGGGCGAGCACTGGGAGATGCCGGTGGGGCTCGCGCCGACCGGTCTCACCGGCCTGTTCCATCGCGACGGCGAGATCCTCGCGGCGCGCGCGGCGCAGGAGGCCGGCGTGCCGTTCTGCCTGAGCACCATGTCCATCTGTTCCATCGAGGACGTGCGCGCGGCGGTCGAAGGCACGTTCTGGTTCCAGCTCTATCTGATGCGCGATCGCGGCTTCAACGACGCATTGATCGCGCGCGCCCGCGAAGCGCGTTGCTCGGCGTTGATGGTGACGCTCGACCTGCCCCTGCAGGCACTGCGGCGCCGCGACCCCAAGAACGGCCTGGCGGTACCGCCGCGGCTCACGGCACGCAACCTGGGGGAGATAGTCATGCGCCCGCGCTGGCTGCGCGGCGTGCTGCTCGGCAAACGGCGCACGCTGGGCAACCTAGCCGCGTTCTTTCCCAAACGAGGCATCGGTGCGTTGTCCGAATGGGTGGGCGGCCAGTTCGATCCGTCGATCACCTGGAAGGACATCGCGTGGGTGCGCGAGCGCTGGCACGGCAAACTCATCGTGAAAGGCGTGCTCGACGCCCGCGACGCGCGCGGCGCAGTGGGCGCCGGCGTCGATGCGGTCGTGGTATCCAATCATGGCGGGCGCCAGCTCGACGGCGCCACTTCGACCATCGCGGCATTGCCGGCGGTCGTCGACGCCGTTGCGGGCCGCTGCGAAGTCCTGCTCGACGGCGGCATCACGAGCGGACAGGACGTCTTCAAGGCGCTGGCGCTGGGCGCCCGCGCCTGTCTCACCGGCAAGGCGTTTCTCTACGGTCTCGCCGCGGGCGGGCAGCCCGGAGTGCGCGTGGCGTTGACGCTGTTGCGTCGCGAGCTCGAGGTCACGATGGCGCTGTGCGGAGTGCGAGAAGTCCGCGAGCTCGGCAGGCACACGCTCGTGCAACCACTCACTTGAGCTGCAGCTCCCGCGGAGGCTCGCGGCCGGTGATGAATTCGCGCGTCGAGCTCAACCCGTCCTTGAGCCCGCGGTACGTCACCAGCGCGAGCGCTTCCTCGTACGCGCACCAGCGATGATCGGCATGCTCTTCGGGGTCGAGCCGGATGTCCCCGGGCCGCGCTTGCGCCGCGTAGACGCCGATGATCTGCATCGCCTCGAAGCGGCGGTTGTAGATGGTGTAGGTATGTTCGGCGGCCCAGATGGAGCTTGCCGTGATGCCGAAACCGGCGAGCGCCCGCTCGATCGCGGGGACAATCTTCTCAGACTCGCGCACGGCATTGCTCGGGACCTGCCAGAACCGGCCGCCATTGAAGAAGCGGTCAGCCTTGCGCTGCGAGGTGTGCAGCAGCAGGTATTCAACGCCGCCCGCGACGCGGCGGAAGACCCAGACGTCGAATACACCCGCCTCGAGCCGCATGCGCTCAGCGCGCGCTCAGCAGCCCATCGACCTCGCTGATGCGCGCAATCGCCACGAGCGACGCCGGCAGGTTCTCGAGCGTGAGGACCCGTGACTTGCGCCGCCCCCAGGCGAGCCAGTCGAGCAGCACGGCGAGGCCCGCGCTGTCGGCGCGCGTGACGGCGCCGCAATCGACGACGATGCGCTGCGCGCCCGAGCTCTCGAGCACGAGCAGGCCGATGTGACGGGCGTCGCGCGCGGTGGCGAACGTGAGCTCGCCGCTCACGACGACGCGGCCGGAACTCGGCTCGCTGATGTCGACGCGCAGGCTGCGCTTGGGCTGTGAGCTCATTTTGGAAGCGGGCGCGCGGCGATCAGGTGGTCTTGGACTTCGCGGCCTTGGCGCTCTGCGCCTTCGACTCCAAGCGCGAGATCACCGCGTCCAGGCCTTTCGCCTGCACTTCCGAGCCGTAGTCCTCGCGATAGCTCTTCACGTAGCTGATGCCGTCGATGACGACGTCCCAGGCCTTCCACGCGCCGTTCACCTTGTGCAGGCTGTAGTTCACCGCCACCTTGGTGCCGTTCGAGCGCTTGATCTCGGTGCGCACCGTGGCGTTGGTGTCTTCGGGGCCGACCTTGGTGGGGAACACCTTGAGGCGATCGCCGGTGAAATCGACCATGGCGTCACCGTAGGTGTACAGCAGCGACTGGTAGAACGCGTCGACGAAGCGCTTGCGCTGCTCCGCGCTGGCGCCCCGCCAATGCTGGCCGAGCACGCGCTGCGCGGCGTATGGCGTATCGAAATTCGGCAACAGCGTGCTCTCGACCAGCTGGTACAGCCCGGTCGGGTCCTTGCGGAACTCGGCGCGGCGCTTGTCGATGCCGGTCAGCAGGATGTTCGCCGAGCTCTCGATGAGCTGCGACGGGCCGCTCGCATCGACCTGTGTCGGAGTGGCCTTGTCCTGCGCCGGCGCGGCTGGGGCCGCGTCAGCCGCGAACGCCCCCGCGACGCCTAACAATCCGACGATGAATGACGCCTGAACGAATGTCTTCATGGACCGCATTTACTTCTGCTCCTGTGCAGGCGCGTCATTCTTCTGCTCCGTCTTCTGGTCGTCCGGGCCCTTGCTGGCCATGTTGGCAAAGAACTTGTTGACCAGACTCTCGAGCACGATGGCCGACTGCGTGAATTCGATTTGACCGCCCTGCTTGAGGAAGGTTTCAGAGCCGCCCGGGCCGATGCCCACGTACTTGCCACCGAGCAGGCCCGCGGTCTGGATGCTGGCATCGCTGTCGTCGGGGATCTCGGAGTATTGGCTTTCGATACGCAGCGCGACCGCAGCCTTGTAGTCCTTTGGATCGAACACGATCGATTCGACGCGCCCGATGTTGACACCGGCCATGGTGACGGGCGATCCCGCCTTGAGGTCGCCGATGTTGTCGAATTTCGCGGTGACGAGGTAGCCCGTTTCCGCGCGCGAGATGCGCAGGGAATTGCCGGGCAGCTGCGTGGTCAAGAACGCGAGCGCCGCGAACCCGAGCAGTACGAACAGGCCGGTGCCGATCTCGAGGGAACGTTTGTTTTGCATGGGCGGAATCCGTTGGGGATCTGTCACTTCGTGAGGAAGGCGGCGGTCAGCAGATAGTTCAACAGCAGCACCATGACCGACGACACCACCACGGTGCGCGTGGTGGCCAGGCCTACGCCCTCGGGCGTGGGCTCGCTGTTGTAACCCTCGTACACCGCGATGAGACTGCAGGCGACGCCGAACACGATGCTCTTGACGATGCCCTCGGTGACGTCGCGCAGGCCCACCGCGCTCTGGGTCTGCGACCAGTAGGCGCCCGCATCGACGCCCATCTGCTGCACGGCGATGAGGTGCGCGCCGTACAGCGCGATGATGCAGAACACCGCCGACAGCAGCGGCATCGCGATGAACCCGCCGAGGAAGCGCGGCACGACGACATAGCGCACCGGGTCCACGGCCATCATCTGCATCGCGGTGAGCTGGTCGGTGGATTTCATCAAGCCGATTTCCGACGTCAGTGACGTGCCCGCGCGGCCCGCGAACAGCAGCGCCGTCAACACCGGGCCCAGCACCTTGAGATTGCCGAGGCCCGCGAGCACGCCGACCCAATCCTCGGAGCCGAAGCGCTGCAGGGTGTCGAAGCCCAGCAGGCCGAGCACCATGCCGACGAACAGTCCCGACAGCATCACGATGACCAGCGAGCGGGCGCCGGCGTTGTAGATCTGGTGGACGATGGGCCGCGGCTTCACGAACGACGCGGGAATGCGCGCCAGCACTTCGACGAAGAAGATCGTCACGGAACCGATGCGGCGCAGCGCGGCCACCGGCAGACTGTCCGCGCCGCTCACTGTGCGTCCTCGAGCAGCTCGGCGCCGTAGTCCGGCGCCGGGTAGTGGAACGGCACCGGCCCGTCCGCGAGGCCGCCCATGAACTGCTTCACTTCCGGGCTCGCGCTGTGCTGCAGCTCCTCCGGCGTGCCTTTCGCCACCACCTTGCCCTGCGACAGCAGGAAGCTCTGGTGCGCGATCGTGGACAGCTCCTGCACGTCGTGCGACACCACGATGCTGGTGATGCCCAGCGCCTCGTTCATCTGCTTGATGAGCCGGCAGATCACGCCCATGGAAATCGGGTCCAGCCCGACGAACGGCTCGTCGTAGATGAGGATGTCGGGATCCATCACGATGGCGCGCGCCAGTGCCACGCGCCGCGCCATGCCGCCTGAAAGTTCCGCCGGCATGAGTCGCGCCGCGCCGCGCAGGCCCACGGCGTGCAGCTTGGTCAGCACCAGCTGGCGGACCAGCGACTCGGGTAGTTTGGTGTGCGCGCGCAGCGGGAATGCCACGTTCTCGTACACGTCGAGGTCGGTGAGCAGCGCGCCGTTCTGGAACAACATGCCCATGCGACGGCGCAGCGCAAACAGCTCGGCGCGCCCCATCTGCGAGACTTCCC
>JBIOZI010000188.1:0-6356 GCA_044871085.1 Steroidobacteraceae bacterium
CCTGGGACTGCGGGCCGGGCGGCTACCAGGTGGGGCACTTTCCGCCCGGCTGGGCGGAGTGGAACGACCGCTTCCGTGATACGGTGCGTGATTTCTGGCGCGGCGAAGTGTCGGCATCGGAGGTGGCGCCGCGGCTCTACGGCTCGGCGGACCTTTTCGATCACCTGGGCCGCAAGCCCTACGCCAGCGTCAACTTCGTCACCGCGCACGACGGATTCACGCTGCACGACCTGGTGTCGTACAACGAGCGCCACAACGAGGCCAATGGCGAGGAGAACCGCGACGGGCACAGCCACAACCGTTCGTGGAATTGCGGCGCGGAAGGCGTCACCGAAGACGGGCAGGTGAATGCGCTGCGCCGCCGGCAGATGCGCAATTTCCTGGCGACGCTGCTGCTGTCGCAGGGCACGCCGATGCTGCTCGCGGGCGACGAGTTCGCGCGCACGCAGGGCGGCAACAACAATGCCTACTGCCAGGACAACGAGATCAGCTGGCTCGACTGGTCGCTCGCCGACCGCAACTTCGCGCAGGTGAACTTCGTGCGCGAGCTCGCGCACCTGCGCGCGCGCTATCCGATCCTGCGCCGCAGCCGGTTTCTCTCGGCGAAGGAAAATGAGGCGATCGGGCTCAAGGAGATCACCTGGATCAACGCCGGCGGCGGCGAGATGGAGCCCGAGCAATGGTCGGACCAGAACATGCGCTGCTTCGGCATGCTGCTCGACGGGCGCGCGCAGCCCACCGGCCTCAAGCAGCGCGGCGTCGACGCGACGCTGCTGCTGATCCTCAACGCGCACCACGATCTCGTGAACTTCGTGCTGCCGGGTCACGCGGGCGACGAGCGCTGGAAGCTGCTCATCGACACCAATGTCGAGGCCAGGCTCGCGAAGACCGCGTTCGCCAAGGGCGACGTGTACGGCGTGACCGCGCGCTCGCTGCTGCTGTTCCAACTCCTGTCTCACGACGATGGCGGCGGCTGAGCACGGCGCGGAGTCGGGCGCGCAGCGCTTCACGTTCGGGCCGCGTCTGCTCGCCGGCGGCGGCGCCACGTTCCGGCTGTGGGCGCCGGCGCATCGCGAAGTATTGCTGCGGCTGTCGAGCGGCCAAGGCCGGCGCATGCGCGCGCTGGGCGAGGGCTGGCATGAGCTCACCGCGCCCGATGCGCGCGCCGGCGACCGCTACGCCTTCGAGCTCGCGGATGGATGCGTGGTGCCCGACCCGGCGTCGCGGTACCAGCCGGACGACGTGCACGGCTGGAGCGAGTTGACAGACCCCGCGCATCGGTTCCATCCCTGGAGCGGCCGCGCGTGGGAGGAGTTCGTCCTCTACGAGCTGCACGTGGGCGCGTTCACCCCGGCGGGCACGTTCCTCGCCGCCATCGAGAAGCTCGACCACCTCGCGAGCACCGGCATCACGGCCATCGAGCTCATGCCGGTGGCGGATTTCCCTGGGCGCCGCAACTGGGGTTACGACGGCGTATTGCCCTATGCCTGCGACGCCTCGTACGGCCGCCCCGAACACCTGCGGCGGCTGGTGGACGCGGCGCACGCGCGCGGCATCGCCGTGCTGCTCGACGTGGTCTACAACCACCTCGGGCCCGACGGCAACTATCTACCGGCGCTCGCGCCGCGGTTCTTCACGGAGCGGCACGAGACGCCCTGGGGCGCGGGCATCAACTACGACGGCGCGCAGGAGCGCCCGGTGCGCGAGTTCTTCGTCGAGAACGCGTTGTACTGGCTCGCGGCGTTCAACCTCGACGGGCTGCGCCTGGACGCCGTGCACGCCATCGCCGACGACAGCGAGGTGCATTTGCTCGAGGAGATCGCGACGCGCGTGCGCTCCACGATCGCGCGGCCCGTGCACCTGATCCTCGAGAACGAGGAGAACGAGGCGGCCCAGCTCGCGCGCGAAGCAGGTGACGTGGCCGGCTACACGGCGCAATGGAACGACGACATCCACCACGTGCTGCACGTCGCGGCCACGGGCGAGGACGTCGGCTACTACTCCGAGTACCTGGGAGATACGCGCAAGCTGGCGCGCGCCATCGCCGAAGGCTTCGCGTTCCAGGGCGAGGTGATGCTTTTTCGCGGCCGTGCGCGGGGCGAGTGCAGCACGCACCTGCCGCCGGCGGCGTTCGTGTCGTTCATCCAGAATCACGACCAGGTCGGCAACCGCGCCTTCGGCGAGCGCCTGGGCGCGCTCACGACGCCCCGGAAGCTGCGCGCGATCGCGTCCATCTACCTGCTGGCGCCGCAGATCCCGATGCTGTTCATGGGCGAGGAGTGGAACGCGCGCCAGCCCTTCCAGTTCTTCTGCGATTTCCACGGCGCGCTGGCCGAGGCGGTGCGCAATGGCCGCCGCGAGGAGTTCAAGCGGTTTCCCGAGTTCGCCGACCCGGCCCGCCGCGCGCGGATCCCCGACCCGCAGGACGAGGCGACCTTCCGGGCCTCGAAGCTCGACTGGAGCGACGTCGGCCGCCGCGACTGCGCGCAGTGGCTGCGCTGGTACGAGCGCATCCTCGGCGCGCGGCGCGCGCGCATCGTGCCGTTGATCCGCCGCATCGAGCGCGCGGCGCGCTGGCAGGTCGCGGGCGAAGGCGCGGTGGCCGTCACCTGGGACTGCGCGGGCGCGCGGCTGTCGCTCGCCGCCAATCTATCCGACTCGGCGGTGGCCATGCCGATCGACAGCGGCACCGTGATCTGGCACGAGGGTGCGAAGCCGGCCGACGGCGGGCTCGCGCCCTGGTCGGTACGCTGGACCTCGTTGGAGAGCGCACCGTGAAACCGCCGCGCGTCACCTACCGGCTGCAGTTCAACCGCGAGTTCGGCTTCGCCGACGCTGCGGGCATCGCGCCGTACCTCGCGAAGCTCGGCGTCAGCCACGTGTACGCCTCGCCCTATCTACGCGCGCGACCGGGCAGCACGCACGGCTACGACATCGTGGCCCACGACGAGCTGAACCCCGAGCTCGGCGACAGCGCCGCGTTCCTGGAGATGCACGAGGCGTTCGCGCGTCACGGGCTGAAGCAGATCCTCGATTTCGTGCCGAACCACATGGGCGTCGGCGGCGCCGACAATCCGCTGTGGCTCGACGTGCTCGAGTGGGGTCCGGAGTCGCGCGTCGCCGGCTGGTTCGACATCGACTGGGAGCCGGCGGCCAACTACCTCACCGAAAAGCTGCTCGTGCCGGTGCTCGGCGACCAGTACGGTGCCGCGCTCGAAGACGGCAAGCTCGTGCTGAAGTTCGATGCCGCGGCCGGGGAGTTCGCGGTGTGGGCCTACGACACGCACAAGCTGCCCGTGTGCCCGCTGCACTACGCGCGCGTGCTCGGCCAGGAGCACCCGGCGCTCGAGCGCCTCGGGGACGAGTTCGGCGCGCTGCCCGAGTGGCGGCCGCA
The DNA here is from genome assembly GCA_044871085.1 of Steroidobacteraceae bacterium. Classification (GTDB taxonomy): domain Bacteria; phylum Pseudomonadota; class Gammaproteobacteria; order Steroidobacterales; family Steroidobacteraceae; genus CADEED01. The sequence goes on from JBIOZI010000188.1 coordinate 3,395, forward strand.
GATCGGACGCCGTGCGCACGAGCTGAAGACCGAGCTCGCGACCCTGGTGGCCACCGACGCGTCCGCGCGTGCCGCGCTGGAGCAGGCGCTGCAGTGTTTCAATGGCCGTGACGACGTCACGCGCGGTGCGCTGGACGCGCTCATCCGCCTGCAGTACTGGCGCGCCAGCCACTTCCGCGTGGCCGGCGACGACATCAACTACCGGCGCTTCTTCAACATCAACGACCTCGCGGGGTTGCGCGTCGAACTGCCGGAGGTGTTCGAGCACATCCACCGGCTGGTGGTGCGGCTGCTGCGTGAGGGCGTGCTCGACGGGCTGCGAATCGATCACATCGACGGCCTGCTCGATCCGGCCGAATACCTGCAGCGGCTGCGCGCGCTGGCGCTGGCCCCGGATGGGCCGTCGCGGCCGTTCTACCTGATCGTGGAGAAGATCCTCGCGCGCGGCGAGCAGTTGCGGCCGGAATGGCAGGTGGAGGGCACCACCGGCTACGAGCTCGCCAATCTACTGCTGCGCCTGATGACCGACCGGCACGGCGAGGCCGGGCTGACGCGGGCATACCAGGAGCACACCGGCGAGAGCTCGAGCCTCGCCGAGGTGGTGCGCGACGCCAAGCTGCGCATCCTGCGCAACGAGATGGCCAGCGAGCTCAACGTGCTGGCGCGCGACGTGGCGCGCCTCGCGCGCCAGAACGCGCGCACCGCGGATTTCACGCGCAACATCCTGCGGCGCGCGATCCGCGCCACCATCGCCTGCTTTCCAGTGTATCGCACCTATCTCGATCCGCGCGGCGCGCTCGCGGATGCAGACCGTGCCCACATCGCCCGCGCGCTCGCGCTGGCCCGCGCGCTCGAACGCGACATCGACCCCAGCGCCTTCGATTTCCTCGAGCACCTGCTCACCGGCGCGCTGGCCGCGGCGCCGCGCAGCGGCTTCAGCCGCCACACGGCACAGCGCTGCGCGATGAGGTTCCAGCAGCTCAGTGGCCCGGTGATGGCGAAAGGCCTGGAGGACACGGCGTTCTATCGCTACAACCGGCTGATCTCGCACAACGAGGTGGGCGGGGATCCCTCGGTGCTGGGCTGCGGCCTCGAGGATTTCCACGCGGCGAACGCGGAGCGCGCGCGCACGCTGCCGCATTGCATGCTCGCGACGTCCACGCACGACACGAAGCGCGGCGAGGACGTGCGCGCGCGCCTGGCCGCGCTCGCGGAGATCCCCGGAGGGTGGTCCGCGCACGTGGCACGCTGGCGGGAGATTCTCGGCGCCGAGAGCGCCGCGCTCGGAGACCGGAATCTCGAGTACTTCTTCTACCAGACCCTGTTCGGTAGCTGGCCGTCGGACGGCTCGGACGAGGGCGGCCTCGAGTCTTATCGCGAGCGCGTTCGCGCCGCGATGTTGAAGGCGGCCCGCGAGGCGCGCGCGCGCACGAGCTGGTCCGCGCCGAACACGGAATTCGAGGCCACGCTCGGACGCCTGGTCGATGCCGCGTTCGCGTCGCAGCCCTTCCTCGTGTCATTCCTCGCATTGCAGGCGCGGGTGGCGCATGCGGGCGTACGCAACAGCCTGGTACAGACCGCGCTCAAGCTCACGCTGCCCGGAGTACCGGATATCTACCAGGGCACGGAGCTCTGGGACCTGAACCTGGTGGATCCCGACAACCGCCGCGCGGTCGACTATGCCAAGCGTGCGCGCATGCTGGATGAATTGCTCGAGGCGTGGACACGCAACCCGCTCGAGACCGTGCGCCGCGCCACGGAGGCGTCGGCCGACGGCGGCATCAAGCTGCTGCTGACCGCCGTGCTGGCAGGCGTGCGTCGTGAACGCGAGGCGTTGTTCGAGAAAGGTGATTACCTGCCCGTCGAAGTGTCCGGCGCCTCTCATGCCGGCGCATTCGCGCGCGCATGCGGGGAGGAGCGGGCACTGATCGTGTTCGAGCGGTTCCCGCTCGGTCCTCACCGGGAACCGCAGCCGGAGGTGGTGTTGCCACCCCGGCCGGGCCCCTGGCTCAACGTCCTCACGCGGACCGCGTTTGCGCCCGGCACCATTTCGATCCGCTCGCTCTGCGACGTGCTGCCGGTGTGCGTACTGGTCTAACTAGCGTGTACCGCGCAGCATGCGGCCGGTCTGGGTGCGCTCACGACGCGCGGGCGGCGGCATGTCGTCGTCTTCGTCGCCGCCTTCGAGCTCGGCCTTGCGGGCCGCGAGGCGCTCGCCCAGCTCCTGCAGGTCCATGTCGGAGTCGCGCGCCTCGGCGAACATGCCGTCGGGCTGCTCTTCCTCCTTCACGTGGTGCTTGATCATCTCGGACAGCACCTTGACTTTCGAGTCGTAGTAGTCATCGTCGGGGCTCGAGGCCTCGATCTGCGCGATCAGCTTCTTGGCGCCGTCGTGCTCGATCTCCGCCTCGTGGTGCGTGTCCTTGTCGTCGCTGGCCGCGAGGAATGCCGGGTAGAAAATCTCCTCCTCGATGGTGGTGTGCACCTTGAGCGCATTGCAGATCTTGCCGGCCAGCTCCTGCTTGCGGTCGTCGGTGCGCGCCTTTTCGAATTGCTCGAACCACTCTTCGACCTGCCGGTGGTCGGCTTTCAGCAGTGTGATCGTGTCCTGGTCCCGACCGCCTCGCTGTGACTTCTTCGCCTTTGCTCGTGCCATGGCTGCCTCCTGTTGAGAGGGCGCATCGTCGGCCGCACGGCTGCGCGCTGCCTAGTGACGAAGTTGCCCGAATCGCGGTAAGGCTGCACTCACAACAGCCTGCTCGCGAGCTGCTTGTGCTCCTTCAGGGTGGGCAGCGTCTTCTTCGCGTTGGCCTTGTTGTGATCCGTGACCATGCGCTCGCGGCGGACAACCCACTGCCCGGAAAGCGGCCGCCCTGATAGTTAGTCAGCCGTGGCCGGAATCATCTGACGGTCCATCGGCCGCCGCGGCGGCGATCGCCGGTGAAGCCCGACAGCCGCCGGG
>JBIOZI010000189.1:0-4776 GCA_044871085.1 Steroidobacteraceae bacterium
GGTTCAGGTACTGGTCCCACTCCGGCTGGAAGGCGCTGCCGGTTTCGAACTGGTAGTCCGCGAACCCCTGCATCGCGCGGGCGGCGGCCGCCTCCAGCTCGCCCGGCTCGGCGGCGTAGAAATAGAACTCGCGCCGGTTCGAACCGGTGATGCGGCCCACGAACTGCGCGTCGCAGGCGGCCGAAATCTGCGCACTCAGCGCGTCGCCGATCTCGTGCAGCTTGGGCGCTTCCTCGTTCGAGGACAGGCCATCCGGCTTCGGCGCACGCATCGCGACGTGGGTCCACAACAGCCACGGCCGCTTCTCGATGGGCACGTCGGCGCGGACGCCGAGGTCGACGAAGATCGAGGACACCGCATCGTTGACGCGCGCGAAGTAGAAATCCCAGTCGTCTGACAATCAGCTCTCCCGACTCATTTGAGCCAGCGTGCCAGCCATGCCGCGATCTCGGCGTAGAACAGGCGGCTGTCCTCCCCTTTTTGTATCCAGTGATTCTCGTCGGTGAATACGACGAGGCGGCTCGGCACCTGCATGCGTTGCAGCGCGCTCCAGTATTCGAGCGTGTTGTTGAGCGGCACGCGAAAGTCGTTCTCGCCCACGGTCACGAGCACCGGCGTGCGGAAGCTCGCGGCGAAGCGGATGGGGTTCTGCTCGCGCCACACCGGGGCCTGCTCCCAGGGCGGGCCGCCCAGGTTGACCTCGCGCGAGTAGATAGTGTCGCTGGTGCCCCACTGCGCCTCGAGGTTCACCAGGCCCGCGTGGCTCACCAGGCACTTGTAGCGCGTGGTGGTGGCCTGCAGCCAGTTCGAGAGGTGCCCCCCATAGCTCGCGCCGCCCGCGCATTGCCGCGTGGCGTCGATGAACCCGAACTTGCGTATGGCCGCGTCGGCCGCCTCGTTGATCTCGTCGGCCGGCCCCTTCAGCGGATCACCCTGGATCGAGCGCGCGAACTCCTCGCCGAACCCCGTCGAGCCGGAGTAGTTGGTGAGCAGCAGCACGTATCCCGGCGCGGCCAGCAGGTGGTAGTTCCAACGGATGAAGAACTGGTCGCGCCACATGCCGTGCGGCCCGCCGTGGATGACGACGAACAGCGGATACTTCCTGGACGGATCGAAACCCGGCGGCCGCACCAGGAAGCTGTGGATGCGCTTGCCACGGCTCGACGTGAACCAGAAGGGCTCGATCTTCGGCAGATCGAGCTGTTCGGCGCGCGGCCGGTTGAACTTGGTCAGCGTCACCGCCTCGCCGCCCTGCACCACGAGCGCCACCTCGCCGGGCGAGCTGGCGCTCTCCCAGTTGGCGTACAGCGAGACCAGCGGCGCGCGCTCGGGAATCGCGAGGTTGGTGAAGGAGCCGTTGCCCACCTTGAACAGCGGCCGCACGCCGCCGCCGTTGAGCCGCACCAGGAACAGCTTTTCGCTGCCCTCGTCCTCGGCGGTGAAGTAGACCAGGTCGGAGCGCGGTGTCACCGCGAAACTCGACACCGGGCGGTCGAGCTCGGCGCTGACGATGCGCGGCACGGAGGGTTTCGGCCAGTCGAACGCCGCGAGGCGCGCGGCGTTGTACACCGACTTGCCCGTGGCCTCGCGGATGGCGAGCAGCGTGCGCCCGTCGGGGCTGAACCGTGGCATCGACCACACGTCCCCGCCCTGCGTGATGCGCCGCGGCTCTCCGCCGCCGACGTCGACGGCGAACAGCTGCGAGTCCGTGAACGAGCGGGCCGCGGCGTCGCGGTTCGTGCTGGCGGTGAACAGCACCGATTTGCCGTCGGGCGCGAACTCGAGGTCCATCTCCTCGCCGGTATCGGACTGACGGCCGGCGTAACCCTTGCTGGCCAGCAATTCACTGCCCAGCAGCAGGTCGCGCGGCTCACCGACCGTCGCGCCGTCGGCGTCGAGCAGCTGCAGCAGCACGCGCGGCTGGCGCTCGTCGAGCCAGCGGTCCCAGGCGCGGATGGGGAAGGATTCATAGATGCGCACGTTGGCCTTGCGCGCGTTATGTGCCGCGAGCAGGTCGTGGTTCGCGATCTCGGTGCGCGCGCCGGAGTACATGAGCGATATGAACGCCAGCATGCGGCCATCGCGCGAGAACACCGCGTTACGCGCGCCGCCGGAAAGCGTCGTCAGCCGCTGCGCCTCGCCCCCCGCGGCGAGGTCCAGCGAGTAGAGCTGCGGCGCGTCGTCGCCATCGCGCTGCGCGCTGAACACGACGCGCCGGCTGTCCGGGCTCCACACCACGCCATATTCCGGCCGGCGCGTGGACGTGAGCCGCCGCGAGAAATTGCGCGCCGACGTGTCGATCAACCACAAATCGCTGAGCTGCGCGTTGTCATCGTAGGCGGGCTCGACCACCGATACCACGATCCACCGGCCGTCCGGGCTCACCTGCGGAGCGCCGACGCGCTTCATGAGCCAGATGTCTTCGTGGGTGGGGATGCGCAGGTCGGCAGCCTGTGCCGACGCGGGGCCGGCGAGTGCCGCCAGCCAGAGCAGAGAGAAGAGCAGTTTCATGGCCGACAACTTAGCGCAACTCGCGGCGGGTCTGCACCACTTGCCGCCGCCTTGACGCGACGCGAGACTACGCGCGGTGAAAATGGCCGGTAGAACGTGGTTGATAGGCACCTGCGTGGTCGCGGCGGCGCTGCTGGCCGCGGCGATCGAGGTGGCGCGTTTCGGCGGACTGTTCACCCCGGTCGGGGCGGCGTTCCGGGGCCGCTGCGCCGCGGTGGCGCTGGCCGGCAGCAGCGAAGACATCCAGATCGACCGCGAACGGGGTCTTGCCTATCTATCCCTGCGGCCCCGAGTCAATCCGGATGAATCGCAAAACGGCACGGTGATGCTGCTCGACTTGAACGGCGAGCCCGCGCCGCGTGCGGCGGTCTCGTTCGACCCTGCCGATTTTCACCCGCACGGGCTGTCCTTGTTCAAGTTGCCGGAGCGCCCCGCGCGGCTGTTCGCCATCTCGCACCTGCCGGACGGCACGCACAGCGTCGAGATCCTGGAAGACCGCGGCGGATTGTTCGTGCCGGAGGCCACCATCCGTGACGCCGCGTTCAGCCATCCGAATGCCGTGGCGGCCACCGGGCCGCGGCAGTTCTATGTCGCCAACGACACGGCCACGCCCGGCCGGCACCTGCGCGAATTCCTGTTGCGCCGGGGCAGCGGGACGATCTTCTTCTACGACGGCACCGAAGCGCGCCTGGTGGCCGAGCGGCTGGCGTTCCCCGCCGGCCTCGCGCTGAGTCCCGACACTTCGCGCCTGTACGTGGGCGAGGCGCTCGGCAAATCGCTGCGCGTGTACCGGCGCGAGCCGGTGAGCGGCGCGCTCGAGCTCGAAGAAACGGTGCCGCTGGGCACGGCGCCGGACAATCTCAACGTGGATGCGGACGGCGTGGTGTGGATCGCCGCGCATCCTAAGCTGCTGGCGTTCGCGGGCCACCTGCGCGATGCCACGAAGCGTGCGCCGACCCAGGTGCTGCGCTTCGACCCGCGGCCGGGCAGGCCGAAGGATGGAGAAACCGACCCGCGACTCACGCAGGTGTACGAGAATCCCGGCGCCGAGATCTCCGCGGGCTCGGTCGCCGCGCGCTGGCGCGATGAATTCCTGATCGGCGCGGTCCAAGACTCCAAGGTGCTCGTGTGCAAACCGGTTCCGTGATTTCACCCGCTCCCGCCAAAGGACTGCGCCCCGGCGCGCTGCTCGTGAGCGGCGTCATCAACGTCGCGGGCGCGCTGCTCGTGCTGCTGGGGATGTACGCCAACGTCACCGACGAGCGCTTCGCCGCCGCGTGGTGCCTGGTGCAATTCCTCACCGGTGTATGGGCCGGCGTGCTCGGCGCGAACAGCCCGTTCCTGCACGGAGTGGTGGCGGGGTTGCCGGCACTGCCCTTGGGGCTGCTGATGGCGAGCCCGCTGCCGGCGCATTTCGTCGTGGTGTCTTGGGCCATTGCGCCCTGCGCCGCGCTGGTGGCGGCGGGGCTGATGCGGGTCATGCGGCGGCGGGCCTAGCAAGCGGATAGCAAGGGGTCTGGCCCCGATTCATCCTCTCAGGTCTGTCGCCGGTCCTTCATCGCGTCGGCAAAAGTTTCCTCGTAATCGGCGCTCGCGGCTTCGATCACCTTCTTTGCGTGCTCGAAGCCGTACTTGCCGGCGATCGTCATCTTGTTAGGCTCGCCCGGCACCATCTTGTACGTACCGAAGTAGTGCTCGAGCCGCTCGACCAGCACGGGCGCGAGCTGGGAGATGTCCTTGACGTGGTCCCAGATGTAATCGCCCTCGAGTACTCCGATGATCTTGTCATCCGCCTCGCCGCGGTCGATGAGCTGCAGGCCACCGATGACGCGCGCGCGCAGCAGCACTTCGGAACGCTCGATGGGCCGCTCGCTGACCACGCAGATGTCGAGCGGGTCGCCATCGCCGCGTTCACAGTTGGCGAGCTTGGCGATGCGCGCGCCGCAATACGTCTTCGGAATGAAGCCATACAGAGTGGGAGGATGTGACGAGGTGCGCTGCGGCCGGTCGACGCGCAGGTACCCGGAGACCTTGTCGATTTCGTACTTGATCACATCGAACGGCGTGATCTCTATGTAGGCGTTGACGATGCGCGGCGAATCGACCCCGAGATCCAGGCCGTGCCAGGGATGCGGACGCCAGCGCGAAAAGTTGTGTTCTGCCATGTCGGGAGGATAGCCGAAATGGGGACATTCCTCGTTTGCTAGCAAAAGGGGACAGGGAAATGGGGATTGGCCCCAAATGTGGAAATGGTGCCGAACCTCT
>JBIOZI010000190.1:0-9040 GCA_044871085.1 Steroidobacteraceae bacterium
GCGGCGCTCATCGCGAAGACGGCGGGCCTCGCGCTGGCCATCGTGGGCGGCGACCTGCTGCGGATCGTGCTCATCACGCAGCTGCAGCCCTGGCGGATACTGTGGCTCGCCAGTGCGATCGCACTGCTGCTGTCTCCCGTCATCGCGGTCGAGTGGTGGCGCGGCGGAACCCCGGCGCGCATCGGGCTCGTCGCGCTGCTGGCGGCCTTCCTGCTGGCCGACGAGCGTTTCGCGCTGCCGGCGGCGCTGTTGGCCGCCGTCGTCGTGCTCGTGGCCGAACGTGTGCGCGCGGAGTTTCGCGCGCTGCGTCTGTTGTTGTTCGGTGCGTTCGCGCTGCTCGCGCTGGCGGTGGTCGTCAACCTGACATCGAGCTCCATCGTCGCGCGCGGGCGTTTCGACCAGGGCGGCGTCCCGGAATGGCTGCTCGGCCTGCGCACCGTCAGCGGCACCGGGCTGCTCGCCGCGCTCGCGGCCTGCGCGGCGGGTTGGATCGTGGCCCGCGGGCGCGCACGGGAGGTCGCCGCACTGGCGCTCGTCAGCGGCGCGCTGGCCGTGGTGTTCGTGTGCGCGACGCTCCCGCAATGGACTCGAACGCCGTACTCGCGCGACAACCATGCCGCGTTCGCGTCCTGGCGCGCGCTCATCCCGCCGCGCACCGAGGTGCTGTGGCTCGACCAGCCCATGGCCGCGTGGGCGCTGCTGGAGCGGCCCAGCTACGCCTCGAAGCAACAGGCGGCGAGCGCGCTGTTCTCGCGCGCGGCGGCGGTGGTGGTGCGCGATCGCCTGCTCGAGCTGGTGGAGCTCTTTCCCGACGCGCCGCCCTTCTCGACACCCGACGAAGCGCAGAGCACCGTGACGTTGTCCGCGCTGTGCGCCGCGACCAGCGTGCGATTCGTCGTCACGCGCGCGGCGCTCGATCAGCCGCCGATCGCCTCGGCGCCCGATTCACTGCCCGCCGACCTGCGCGGCAAGAAGCTGTATGCGTGCGCGCGATGAGCGGGCTCGCGGACACCGTACCGGCCTATGCGCGTCGCATCGCGAGCGCATTGCCGTGGCTGGCGATCGCCGCGCTGTGGATGATCGTCATGCCCTATCGGGGAATTTTTCACGACGCCGTGCTGTATTCCTTTCAGGCGCTCGCGCACCTGCATCCCGAATCACTGGCAAACGACATCTTCCTGCGCTACGGCTCGCAGGACCGTTTTTCATTGTTTTCCACCGGATATTCCGCGCTGGTGAGCCGGCTCGGCGTCGAGACCGCGGCCGCCTGGACCACCTTCGCCGCGCAACTCGCGCTGCTGGCGCTGAGCTGGCTGCTCGCGCGGCGCCTGGTATCCGCGGCGCTCGCGCTCATGGGCCTGGCCTTCGTCATCGTCCTGCCCACCGAATACGTCCAGTTCGGCACCTTCCGCGTGCTCGAGTCGTTCGTCAGCCCGCGCATGCCGGCGGAGGCCTGTGCGATCGGAGCGATTCTTTCGATGTTGAGCGGCCGCCGCTGGCTGTGCGCATTGCTGCTGGCCGGGAGCGCGCTGCTCCATCCACTGATGGCGGCCCCGGCGATGGTCGTCGTCGCATTCCTGGCCATGCCGGACGAGAAGCGCTGGCACCTTCCGGCGGCATGCGCGTTCGGAGTGGTCCTGCTCGCGGGTGCGGGCTCGTTGCCCGCATTGGACGGCTATCGCATCGATGCGGCGTGGGACGGATTCTTCCGCGACTACGCGGGTTACCTGTACGCCGCCAACTGGCGCATCGTCGATTGGATGCGGGTCGTGCCCGCACTGCTGACATTGCTGATCGGCGTGCGCCTCCTCGAGACGCCCGCGGCACGCCGCCTCGGTGCCGCGGCGCTCATGACGGCGCTGCTGGGCATCGCCATCATGGTCATCGGCGCGGACTGGCTGCGGCTGCCGCTGGTGCTGCAGGGCCAGGGATATCGCTGGATGTGGCCGGCGGTACTGCTGGGCCCGCTGCTGTTGCCGGCGGTCGCATTGCAGCTGTGGCGCAGCCACGGGCATGGACGCGCCGCATTGCTCGCGCTCGCCGCGCTGTGGATCGCGCGTGGCGAATCATTCGGAGTCGCCGTGGCCGCAGTCGCAGCGCTGTTCGCGTCGATCGCGGTGCGCCGTTCGCCGGCGCAGGCCTACGCGCGCTGGATGCTCGCCACAGCCGGGATCATCCTGGTGGGCGCCGCGTTCTTCTCACTCGGTGGAGCGTTGACGGCGCTGCCCAACGCGTACGAACAGACGCATGCGCCGGCCACCGTCGACCGGATGCGTTCGCTGTTCGCGGACGGGATCGTGCCCACTGTGTTGCTGCTCGCGGTGTTCGCCATCGCACGTGCGCCCGAGAAGCGGTCTGCCAATGCGGCAGCGGCGGTCGCCCTGCTGATTGCCTGCGTGGTACTCGTGCCGACCAGCCATGCGATATGGAACCGGCGCGACTTCGATGCGTCGCTGCACGCGGCTTTCGCCGACTGGCGCAACGTGATTCCCGCGGGCGCGGAAGTCGCGTGGCTCGAAGCGCCCGAGTTGACCTGGCTGGTGCTGGAACGGCCTTCCTACTTCTCGATTCAGCAGACCGCCACCGGCGTGTTCTCGCGCACCGCGGCCCTCGAGCTGCTGGAGCGCGAGCGGCAGCTCATTCCATTCATGAAGGCCGATGGGCTGTCGCGCGAACTCTATTTCGTGCCCGAGCAACGGCGCGCGGCGCAGCCGCCCGCCCGGTCCATCGCGCAGGTGTGCGCGGCCATCGACGCCCGGTTCATCGTAGTGCGCGGCACCATCGAGGGCACACCGCTCCGCCACGCGCCATCCGTATTGCCCGCGCCCTATCGCGCGCTGAGGCTGTATCGTTGCGACCCGACCACCTGAGCACATGAACGAATCACGCATGAAAATCGCGATCATCGCCGGAGCCGGCCCGGCCGGGCTCACGGCCGCCTGCGAGCTGCTCGGGCGCAGCGACGTCAAACCACTGGTGTTCGAGCTCGACACGCAGGTTGGTGGCATCTCGAAAACCATCAACCACAACGGCAACCGCATGGATCTCGGCGGCCACCGCTTCTTCTCGAAGTCGGATTGGGTGATGAACTGGTGGCAGGAGCTGCTGCCGGTCGACAGCGCGCAACGCGACGAAACCCACGGCCTCGGCTACCAGGGGCAGAAGCGCGAATTCACCCCCGGGAATGGCGCGTCGGCCAACGGCGCGGCCGCGGATCCCGACGCGGTGATGCTGGTGCGCTCGCGGCTGTCGCGCATCTACTACCGCCGCAAGTTCTTCGACTACCCACTCAAGATGAGCGCGCAGACGTTCACCAATCTCGGGCTCGCGTACACCGCGTCCGTCGGTCTCAGCTACGTCAACGCGCGGCTGTTCCCGCGCCGCAACGAGGTGACCCTCGAGGATTTCCTGGTCAATCGTTTCGGCGACAAGCTGTATCGGACGTTTTTCAAGGACTACACCGAGAAGGTATGGGGCGTTCCCTGCTCGCACATCTCGGCGGAGTGGGGCGCGCAGCGCATCAAGGGCCTGTCGATCACCAAGGCCATCGCGCACGCGCTGATGAAGCCGTTTCGCCGCGGCGGCGACACGCGGCAGAAGGGCACGGAAACCAGCCTCATCGAGCGGTTCCTGTATCCAAAATTCGGCCCCGGCCAGATGTGGGAGACCGCGGCGGCGCGCGTGACGGCGCGCGGCGGAGAGGTGTCGCTGCGCCATCGCATCGTCGAGCTGCACGCCGAGGGCCGGCGCGTGGCGGCAGTGACGGTGCGCGACGAGGCCACGGGCAGCGCGCGGCGCATCGCCTGCGACTACTTCTTCTCGACGATACCCGTGAAAGAGCTCACCGAGCTGCTTAAACCCGCGGATGCCGAGGTGGCGCGCGTCGCCGGCGCGCTGCCGTATCGCGACTTCATGACCGCGGGACTGCTCGTGAAGAAGATGCGCCCGACCAGCCGCGACACCTCGATCACGATGCCGCCCGACAACTGGATCTACGTGCAGGAGCCCGACGTCAAACTCGGCCGCCTGCAGATCTTCAACAACTGGAGTCCGTACATGGTGGCGGACCCGAACACGGTGTGGCTGGGTCTCGAATACTTCTGCAACGAAGGCGACGAGCTGTGGTCCATGAAAGACCCCGCTTTCCTCGACTTTGCGGCGAAGGAGCTGGCGAAGATCGGGTTGATAGACCTTCCCGACGTGCTCGACGGCACCGTGGTGCGCGTGCGCAAGGCTTACCCTGCCTATTTCGGCGAGTATCGCGGCATCGGCACCGTGCGCGCCTTCCTGGACGAATGGAGCAACGTGTTTCCCGTCGGCCGGAACGGCATGCACCGCTACAACAACCAGGATCACTCGATGCTCGCGGCGAAGGCCGCGGTGGACTGCATCGTGGATGGCTCGGACAAGCGCGGCATCTGGTCGGTGAACGCCGAGGACGAGTACCACGAGACCCGGGACTCGAACTGACAATTCGCGTCACTTTGTGACGTGAACTGCCCCGGCTGTCGTCAGTGAATGACGAGGCTAAGTCAAACGGCGTTCGCGGGGTAGCGACAAATCCATTCCAAATCAGTGGATTGGTTAGCAGCAAATATCTGGCACATCGATTGCAATTGCAGGGCAGCAGGCAGCAATGCCGCTGACCTTTTCGTAATCACCACGCAGTTATTGGAGTCTCATACATGAAGTCTGTTCAAAAGGGTTTCACCCTCATCGAACTGATGATCGTGGTGGCCATCATCGGCATTCTCGCCGCGATCGCCATCCCGGCTTATCAGGATTACACCGTCCGTTCGCAGGTCACTGAAGGCCTGAACCTCGCCAGCGACCTGAAGGCCGGCGTGGCCGAGACCTTCGCGCAGACTGGCTCCTGGCCGGCGGACAATGCCGCGCTCGGCATCACGGCGACGAAGTCGGGCAAGTACGTCACGGGCGTCACCGTGAACACCGGCTCGATCCAGATCACCTACGGCGGCACGCAGGCCAACACGAACATCAACGGAAAGACGTTGATCCTGCAGCCCACCACCAGCAACAACGGCGACGTCATCTGGAACTGCGGCTTCAAGGCCGTCGTCGGCAACCTTTCGCCGGCCGCGGGCCTCACGGCCACCACTTCGAGCATCCTGCCGAAGTACCTGCCGAATGCCTGCCGCACGTAATAGCTGATAGACACTTCGTGTCGATGGAAGCCCCTCTTCGGAGGGGCTTCTTTTTTTCCGCGCGGAATTCGCGCGCCTTCTGCCGGCGCTCCCATAGCGGTTTTTACAGCGAAATAATGCGAGCGCCGTCACGTGTGCGATGCGATTTCCATCACGCCGGAGATTCGGCGCACCTGCCACAATCCGTTGCGACTAGTTAGGAAGCGCGCGTTGCCCGCGGCGCTCCCGCCCCGGATTCTCAAATCTCTGAAGGAGTGCTCGATGTCCCATTCCATGCAACGCGGCTTTACGCTCATCGAACTGATGATCGTGGTGGCCATCATCGGCATTCTCGCCGCCATCGCCATCCCGGCCTACCAGGACTACACCGTCCGTTCGCAGGTCACCGAAGGCCTGAACCTCGCGAGCGACCTCAAGGCCGGCGTGGCCGAGACCTTCGCCCAGACCGGATCGTGGCCGGCGAACAACGCCTCGCTCGGCATCACGGCGACGAAGTCGGGCAAGTACGTCACGGGCGTCACCGTGAACACGGGCTCGATCCAGATCATGTACGGCGGCACGCAGGCCAACACGAACATCAACGGCAAGACGCTGATCCTGCAGCCCACCACCAGCAACAACGGCGACGTCATCTGGAACTGCGGCTTCAAGGCCGTCGTCGGCAACCTCTCGCCGGCCGCGGGCCTCACGGCCACCACTTCGAGCATCCTGCCGAAGTACCTGCCGAACGCCTGCCGCACATAAGCCAATCGACCCTTTCGGTGTCCGGAAGCCCCTCCCTGGAGGGGCTTCTTCTTTTGGGAGCCGGGTCACGCGGAAGCCCGCCCGCCTATGCGACCATTGCGCGCAGATTTAACAATTGCCTGTGAAAGGGCCTTGAGTACACTGGGCCCCCGCGGGTTTTTCGCTTGCACGTAACCGCATGAATGACAACGCATCCCTAGCGCTCGGCGGCAATCGCTCGGGTCTCGGCGGACTTCCGCAGAGGCTCGTGCAAGACGGCGTGGTCGAAGAGTCCGCGATGCTCAACGCATTGCAGGCAGCGAAGGATCGCAAGTCCAGCTTCGTCACCCAGCTCATCGCCGCAGGCGCTGCCAAGGCGCGTGACATCGCGATTGCCGCCTCCGCCGAATTCGGCGTGCCGCTCTACGATCTCGATTCGCACGTCGTCGACCTCGACATCGTCAAGCTCGTCCAGGACAAGCTGGTGCAGAAGCACCGCTGCATGCCGCTGTACAAGCGCGGCAAGCGCCTGTTCCTCGCCGTGGCGGATCCCACCAACCTGCATGCCATCGACGAGATCAAGTTCCAGACCGGCCTCGGCATCGAGGCGGTGGTCGTCGAAGACGACAAGCTGCAGAAGATCATCGACAAGGCCGTCGAGCAGGCCGACACGGCCATGCCGCAGCTCACCGAGGACGAGACCGGCTTCGATCTCGAGAACCTCGACGTCACCGGCGGCGACGACGACGCCGAAGGCGCGGGCGTCTCCCGCGACGACATCGAAGACGCGCCCATCGTGCGCTTCGTCAACAAACTACTGCTCGACGCCATCCGCCGCGGCGCGTCGGACATCCACTTCGAGCCGTACGAGAAGATGTACCGCATCCGTCTGCGCATCGACGGCGTGCTGAAGGAAGTCGCCCAGCCGCCGGTGCAGCTCGCCATGAAGCTCTCCGCGCGCCTGAAGGTCATGTCGCGCCTGGACATCGCCGAGCGCCGCGTGCCGCAGGACGGCCGCATCAAGATGAAGCTTTCGAAGACTCGCGCCATCGACTTCCGCGTGAGCACCTGCCCCACACTGTTCGGCGAGAAGATCGTCTGCCGTATTCTCGATCCGTCCTCGGCGATGCTCGGCATCGACTCGCTGGGTTACGAGCCGTTCCAGCGCGAGATCTACCTGAAGTATCTCGCCAAGCCCCAAGGCATGATCCTCGTCACCGGACCGACGGGCTCCGGCAAGACCGTGTCGCTGTACACGGGTCTGAACATCCTCAACAAGGAAGACACCAACATCTCGACCGCGGAAGACCCGGCGGAAATCAATCTGCCCGGCGTCAACCAGGTCAACGTCAACAACAAGGTCGGCCTCACGTTCGCCGCGGCGCTGCGCGCCTTCCTGCGCCAGGATCCGGACGTCGTCATGGTCGGCGAAATCCGCGACCTCGAAACCGCGGAGATCGCCATCAAGGCCGCGCAGACCGGCCACTTGGTGATGTCCACGCTGCACACCAACGACGCGCCGCAAACCCTCACGCGCCTGGTCGACATGGGCGTGAAGCCGTACGCCATCGCGACCTCCGTCAGTCTCATCATCGCGCAGCGTCTGGCGCGCCGCCTGTGCTCGCAGTGCAAGTCCCCCATGGACGTGCCGGCGGAAGCCTTGCTCAAGGAAGGTTTCCTCGAGGCCGACGTCAAGGCCGGGCTCAAGATCTTCGCCGCCAAGGGCTGCGCGAACTGCAGCGACGGCTACAAGGGCCGCTGCGGCATCTACCAGGTCATGCCGGTCACCGAAGCGCTGGGCCGCATCATCATGGAAGGCGGCAATGCCATCGACATCGGCGACCAGGCCTCGAAAGAAGGCGTCTGGGATCTGCGCCGCGCGGGTCTCGAGAAGGTCAAACAGGGTTTGACCAGCCTCGAAGAAGTCAACAGCGTCACGATTGAATAAGGATTCTCGAGCATGGCAACCGCAGTAGCCACCACTGGTGCCAAGAACATCAAGCGTGATACGCCCTTCTCCTGGTCCGGAATGGACAAGAAGGGCAATCGCGTTTCGGGCAAGAGTCTTGCGCCGGATGAACAAGCACTGCGCGCAGATCTGCGCCGGCAGGGCATCGCGGTCAACCGCATCAAGAAGCAGTCGCAGGGCTTCAGCAAGGGCGGCAGGGTCAAGGCCGAAGACATCGCGGTGTTCAGCCGCCAGCTCGCCACCATGCTCGCCGCGGGCATTCCGCTGGTGCAGGCGTTCGAGATCGTCGGCAACGGCAACGACAAGCCGGCGATGCAGAAGCTCATCCTCGACATCAAGGGCGACGTCGAAGGCGGCACCTCGCTCCACGAGGCGTTGGGCAAACACCCGCTGTATTTCGACGATCTGTTCGTGAACCTCGTCGAGGCCGGCGAACAGGCCGGTGCGCTCGAGACGCTGCTCGACAAGATCGCCACGTACAAGGAAAAGACCGAGGCCCTGAAGAAGAAGGTGAAGAAGGCGCTCTTCTACCCGGCGGCGGTCCTCGTGGTGGCGGTGGTCGTCACCGTCATCCTGCTCATCTTCGTCATTCCGCAGTTCGAGAGCCTGTTCAAGGGCTTCGGCGCAGACCTGCCGGCGTTCACGCAGTTCGTCATCGACATGTCGAAGGGCCTGCAGGAAAACGGCATTTTCGTCGCCGCCGTCTGTGCGGGCGCCGGCTGGGCGTTCTTCTACTTCAAGAAACGCTCGAAGGCGATGCGCGAGTTCCTCGATCGCGCGCTGCTCAAGTTCCCCATCATCGGCCCCATCATGTACAAGTCGGCCATTGCGCGGTTCTCGCGCACGCTGTCGACCATGTTCGCCGCCGGCGTGCCGCTGGTCGAAGCGCTGGAGTCCGTCGCGGGCGCCACGGGCAACATCGTGTTCGAAAACGCGGTGCTCAAGATGCGCGACGAGGTCGCCACGGGCCAGCGCCTGCAGCGCGCGATGGAGAACACGGGTCTCTTCCCGAACATGGTCATCCAGATGATCGCGGTCGGTGAAGAAGCCGGCGCGCTCGACGCCATGTCCGGCAAGGTCGCCACGTTCTACGAAGCGGAAGTCGACAACGCGGTCGACAGCATGTCGTCGCTGCTCGAACCGCTCATCATGGCCGTCCTCGGCGTGCTCGTCGGCGGCATGG
>JBIOZI010000191.1:0-4376 GCA_044871085.1 Steroidobacteraceae bacterium
ACCGGCGGCCGGGCGTCCAGATCTCGGTGCTGTTTCCCAAGGGCCTGGTATCGCCGACACAGGAGCGGCAGCTCACCTGCTGGGGCGACAACGTGCGTTCGTACCGGGTCGACGGCACATTCGACGACTGCCAGCGGCTGGTCAAAGAGGCATTCGTGGACCCGGCGCTCAAGGCGCGATTCGAGCTGTCGTCCGCGAACAGCATCAACCTCGGCCGGCTGCTGCCGCAGGCGGTGTACTACGCCGCCACCAGCCTCGCGATGTACCGCGAACGCGGCGTGAAGCCGGATTTCGTGATCCCCAGCGGCAACCTCGGCAATTCCGTGGCGTGCCTGTGGGCGCGCAAGGTCGGGCTGCCCATCGGCCGCATCGTGCTGGCGCACAATGCGAACCGGACGGTGCCCGATTTCCTGCAGGACGGAGAATGGCGGCCGCGCGCCAGCATTCCGACGCTCGCCTCCGCGATGGACGTCGGCGCGCCTAGCAACATGGAGCGCCTGCGTGCACTGTTTCCGGACATCGCCGCGGTGCGCGCTGCGCTGCGCGCCGAATCGGTGACCGACCGGCAGATCGAGGCGCGCATCGCCAACGATTTCCGCCAGTACGGGAAGCCCTGGTGCCCGCATACGGCCGTGGCGGCCGAGGTGTTCGCGCATTTCGACGCGGCAACCCGCGAAAACGCGCGCTGGATCATCGTCGCCACGGCGCATCCGGCCAAATTTCGCGAAATCGTGGAGCCGCTCATAGGGCGGCAAATCGAAATGCCGGAAAGCCTTGCTAAACTCTTCGCCCGTCCCGTGTCGTGCACCGAGCTCAAGCCCGAGCTTGCGGCTCTCACGGAGGCTCTCGGGGAATCAGCGCCTTGAATCCGCCGTTCGGTCTCACTGAGGTTCAATTCATTGCGCTCGTGTTCGGCGTGGTCGCGGTCGCGCTCGCGGCGGTGTTCGGCGGCCGCGCCTACGTCTTGCGGCGCCGCGATTCGCGCCGCGTGGCGTGGGTCACCTCCGGCGCCGCCGACTTCCTGCGCAACGTGCTCGTGCAGGACGGCAACGGCGGCGACTACCACCTCGACTTCCTGCTGCTCACCAGCCGCGGCGTGGTGATCATCGACATGCGCGACATCGCCGGAAACGTGTTCGGCGGCGACCAGATGACCGATTGGACACTCATGAACGGCGCACATCGCAGCACCTTCACGAACCCGCAATCCGGCCTCTACGACCGCATCGCGAGCGTGAAGGCACTGGCCACGGATACCCCGGTCGAAGGTCGCATCGTGTTCACGAAGCGCGCTAAATTCCCGAAGGGCCTGCCGCGCTTCACCGTGATGCTCGAATCCGTGGCCGCGGAATTCCCGAAGCTCGGCGCCGCCGAGCTCGAGATCGCGGTGTCGAAATACCGCAGCGGCTGGGAGCGCATCAAGGAAGCCGCGAAGCCGTCGCCGCATTTCCGCTCCACCCCCATCGCCGTCGCGTAAATGGGGACAGGCCCCGTTTCGGGGCCGTTCCTCGTTTCCTGGCAAACGGGGACAGGCTGCTCCGAATCCTCAGGCCGCCCCGAGCCCGAAGAACGCGCGCGCGCACGCGGTGCTCGCCCGCGCCACGTCTTCCACGGATTCGCCGCGCGCCTGGGCGATCGCACGCGCCACGTAGGGCAGGTATTTCGGCTCGTTGCGCCGCGATTTCGGCATCGGCTTGATGTCGCGCGGCAGTAGATAGGGTGCATCGCTCTCGATCATCAGCAGGTCCGCGGGAATGCCCCGGACGACCTCGCGCAGGTGCAGCCCGCGGCGCTCGTCGTTGATCCAGCCGGTGATGCCGATATGCAGCCCGAGCTCGAGATACGCATCGCGCTCCTGCTCGCCCGCCGTGAAGCAGTGCGCCACGCCGCGCGTCACGCGGTGCTCGCGCAGGATCGCGAGGAAGTCCTCGTGCGCGTCGCGCTGGTGCAGGAACACCGGCTTGCCGGTGCGCGTCGCGAGCTCGAGCTGCGCGCCGAACGCACGCCGCTGCAGCTCGCGCGGAGAAAAGTCGCGAAAGTAGTCCAGGCCGCACTCGCCGACGGCGACGACCTCGGGCTCACGCGCCAGGGTTTCGAACGCCGCGGCGGCGGACTGCCAATCCGAGGCGTGGTGGGGATGCATCCCGGCCGTGGCAAACAGTACCCCGTGATGTGCCCGCGCCAGTGCAATGGCGCCGCGTGTGGCGGCCTCGCTCGATCCGGTGACCACCATCTGCACCACGCCGGCGCTGCGTGCGTGCTCGAGCACGGCATCGCGATCGGCATCGAAGCTGTCATGCGCGAGGTTCGCGCCGATGTCGATCAACTGCACGGCAGGTCCCGGGTGGCGAAGGCGCGCAGTGTATGTTCATCGCGCACGACAATTCTTCACAATGAGCGTCGATAAAGCTCTCTCTCGATCGTCCAATACACGCGAGCTCACGACTCTCACCAAGCGCACATGACAGATCACAGATGTCTGATTTCCTGAATTCCTTTACTCTTCAGCCCACTCGCCGGACGGCCGTAAACTGGCCGAACGAATAGCCAGAAGATTCAGGATCTTACAGTACATGGCTCTGAACACAGATTCACTCGGTTCCCTGCGCATCGATCGCTCCGCTGCGGTGTCGGACGGCGGCGGCCGCAAGGTTTTGCCGTGGGTGGTGGCGGGTGTGGTCGTGATCGCGCTCGCGGTGGGCGCGTGGCTGTGGCTCGGCGGCAAGAAGACCGAGGTGACTACCGTAGTCGCGCAGGCGGACTCGACTGGCCCGAGTCTGGGAAATTCGGTGCTCAACGCTTCCGGATACGTGGTCGCGCGCCGCATGTCGACCGTGTCGTCGAAGGTCACGGGCAAGGTGCTCGAGATCTACGTGGAAGAGGGCATGGCGGTCGAGAAAGACCAGATCATCGCGCGGCTCGATCCGGTGAATTCACGCACCATGCTCACGATGGCGGACCGCGAGCTGGAAGCGTCCCGCCGCAATCTCACCGAGATCGAGGTGCGTCTCGCGGATGCGCGCAAAAACCTCGAGCGCAACGAGGCGCTGGTCCAGCAGCAACTGGTGAGCCAGACGCTGCTCGATACTTCGCGCGCGGAGGCCAACGCGCTCGCGGCGCGCCTCGAGGCGGCGAGGGCGCAGGTAAAAGTGTCCGAGAGCGCGCTGGCGATGCGTCGCAACGATTTCAACGATCTCGACGTGCGCGCGCCATTCGCGGGCGTCGTCATCTCCAAGGACGCACAGCCGGGCGAGATGATCTCGCCGATGTCGGCCGGCGGCGGGTTCACGCGCACCGGCATCGCGACCATCGTCGACATGGAATCGCGCGAGGTCGAGGTGGACGTCAACGAGGCGTACATCAACCGCGTGAAGGCGAACCAGCGCGTCGAAGCCACGCTCGACGCCTATCCGGACCAGACCCTCGAGGCGCACGTGGTCAATATCGTGCCCACGGCCGACCGCACCAAGGCGACGGTGCGCGTGCGCATCGCCTTCAACAAGCTCGAGCCGCAGATCCTGCCCGACATGGGCATCAAGGTGCGCTTCCTCGACGACCAGCCGGTGGCGGCCAGCGCGCCCAAAGGCCCGCGCATCCGCGTGCCGGCGGCAGCCGTGCAGAAAGTGGACGGCGAGTCGTACGTGTGGATCGTGAGCGAGGGCCGCGTCGAGCGGCGCGCGGTCACGGTCGGCGCGGAGAACGACGGGCAGATGGAAGTGCTCGCGGGCGTGAGCTCCGGCGACGAGCTCGTGTCGCCGGTGGTCCAGGGGCTCGTGGACGGCGGCAAGATCGAATTGAAAGACGGCAACAGTTAGTCAGACAGAGGAAGCAACCATGGCGGCAGTGGAACAGGCAGTGGGAAAGACCGATCCGATCGTCGCGCGGCTGCGTGGCGTCGCCAAGCAGTACAAGCGCGGCGCGGAAGTGGTGCCGGTGCTCGAGAAGCTGGATCTCGACCTGCCGCGCGGCGACTTCGTCGCGCTCATGGGCCCGTCGGGCTCTGGCAAGACGACGCTGCTGAACCTGCTCGGCGGGCTCGACCGCCCGACCACGGGCACCATCGAAGTCGAGGGCCTCGCCATCGACCGGCTGTCGGATTCGGCGCTCGGCCGCTGGCGCGCGGACAATGTCGGCTTCGTATTCCAGATGTACAACCTGCTGCCCGTGCTCACCGCCGAGCGCAACGTGGAGCTGCCACTGCTGCTCACGAAGCTCGGCCGCGCCGATCGCCTCAAGCGCGTGCATACCGCGCTGTCGCTGGTCGAGCTCGAGCAGGCATAGGACCAATGAGCACAAGCACGCTCATTGCTATCTATTTTCTGATCTGGTGGGTGACGCTGTTCGCCATTCTACCCTGGGGCGTGCGTAACCAGGAG
>JBIOZI010000192.1:0-18439 GCA_044871085.1 Steroidobacteraceae bacterium
CGACCGCCGCCGCCGCGGGCGGCCCGTCCGGCGTACCGGCCGGGGACCCGGCCCGCGCGTTGCGCAGGTCGTCGACGATGCGCGCGAAGGCGGCACGGTCGGCACGCACGCGCGCCAGCGCGGCGAACGCCTGCTGCATCGAGGGCAGGATGCGGTACGCGGCGAATGCCACGAAGCCGAGCCGTGCGAGCCACGGCGTGGCGCCGGCGTCCCGGCTGGTCCACAGCGCGAAGGCCACGAGCGCGAAGGCCATCACGCATTCGAGCGCGTAGCGCGGGCTCTGTGCGATGGCGAAGGTGCTCGCGCCGACGCGCGCCAGCTCGTCGCAGTCGCGCGCGAAAGCGTCGCGGAAGAAGCGCTGGTTGCCGCGCAGCAGGATCTCGCGGATCGCGCCGAAGCTCTCCGTGAGCGTGCGCGCGCGGCTGTCCCACAGCTCGCCCTCGACGCGGCCGTTGCGCAGCAGCCGGCGCCGGGCGAGCAGGTAGATGGCCGCGTAGGTCCCGCCGAACACCGCCACGGCCAGCAGCGCCGCCGCCGGGCTCAGCACGACGATGGACGCCAGCAGGATCGCACACACGCACAGGCTGGCGATCAGCGTGAGCCCGCCCTGCACGATTCCGGCGACGACGCGCGCCGCCTCGTACGTGATGTTGTTGAACAGCACGATGACGCCATTGCGCGCGTGGAACAGATAGTCGCGGCGCAGGTACTCCGCGAACAGGTCGACGTAGAAATTGCGGCCCACGCGCAGCGCGAAGCGCTGCAGCGCGAGCGTGCCGAGCAGGTTGATGGCGCTGGCCGCGATCACTATGGCGACGAAGCCGCAGCCGAGGAAGACGACGAAGGCGTCCGCGGAGCGGAAGCCGAGCGCGGCGAACAGCCGCGACAGCAGCGCGTCGTGCGCGAGGAACTGCGGATCGCCGAGCAGCGCGAAGAACGGCACGATGCTCGCGACGCCGCCGAGCGTGGCCAGGGCCATGAGCACGGACAGGACCAGCAGCCAGACGAACTCGCGGCGCTCGCGCCGGCCCAGCAGGCGCCACAGCGCGGCAAACATGCGCGGCGCGGTTTCCGGCCCCGGCTCAGACATGGGCGCGCGCCACGGCCGCTGCGCCGAGCGCATGCCGCTCGATGGTGTCCGCGTACGCCGCGCGCAGCCGCCGCCCGAAGGCCCGGGGCGAGAGCTGCGCTTCGAAGTGCGCCAGCACGCGCGCGCGCTGCTCGGCGCACGCCCCGGCGACGCGCCGCAGCGCGGCCGCGAATTCGCGCGCATTGCCGGCCGTCCACAGCGCGCCCAGCCCGCCGTCGGCGGTGAGCGCGCGCAGCGCCGGGATGTCGGTGACCACCGGCACGAGACCGCTCGCCAGCGCTTCGACCAGGGAGTAGCTGCCGCCCTCGCGGTGACTGCCGTGCACGAACAGGTCGGCGGCGCGCATCAGCTCCTGCACGCGCTCCCAGGGCACGCGGCCCAGCAGGTGTACGCGATCGCGCAGCGCCGGGTGCCGTGCGATGAACGCCTGCACTTCGCCGAGCAGCGGCGCCTGCGAGTAGCAGCACCAGAGCGTGAGGTCCGGCAGGTCCCGTGCCGCCTCCGCGACGCCGGCCAGCACCGTCAACGGATCCTTGTTGGGATCGAGATGACCCACCCACAGCAACGCCGGGTCGCCGTGCAGCCCCGTGGCGGCACGCGCCGCGGCGCGATCACCCGCGGCGAAGCGAGTCGTCGATTCCGGAATCTCGAAGATCAGCGTGTGCGGCGCCAGCAGGCGCGCGCGCTCGAAGGGCTCGGCCTGCGCGCGCGCGCAGAACGACGCTCCCGAGGCGAGCTGCACGCCGCGCCGCCAGCGCCCGCGCCGCCAGAACCGCGGCAGGCCATCGGCATGGTGTTGCAGGAAGATCGGCAGCCGCGGCTCGAGCGCATGCAGCCCGAGCAGCTCGCGCGCGAATCCGAAGCCGTGCACGTGCACGATGTCGGGCGCGAGCGCCCGCAGCAGCGCCGCGAAGCGCGCACCGCCCGTCAATGCGGCGCCGTCGCGCTCCGGCGCGATGAAGTGGTAATCGATGCCGTTGCGCGTGACGACGCCTTCCACCCGGTTGGCCTGCACCATGGTCACGCGCGCACCGGTGGAGGCAGCGGCCTCGGCGATGTCGACCAGCGAAAACCAGTCGCTCAACAGGCGCTCGGGCGGCCGGCACGCCGGATCGACGAAAAAGCTCACTTGCAGCACGTGCATCGCGACGCTCAGATGCTGCTCACGCGCGGGTCCAGCAGGCGCACGAGGCTCTGCGACGCGGCCAGCTCCCATGGCCGGTCGTAGCGGCGCAGCGCGTAGCGCCAGCCCGCCAGGCCGCGCAGCGTGTGCTTGGCCCAGCGCGGCGCGCGCGTGTCCTGCACGGTCGGGAAACGGCAGCGCAGCACCGTGACGAAATCGCGGATGCGGCGGCGCAGCCGCTCGCTGACCCAGGGCGCGTTGGCGTGGCAGGCGTATTCGACCCAGCGTCGCTCGGTCCATTCGTCGGGCGTGCGCGGAAACGCGATGGGCGCGCCGTCGCGGTCGCGCAGCGTCGCGAGCTTGAGACGCGCCGCATCGGGCACGGCCTCGGCCGGCAGCGGCGTGTACACGTACACGATGATCTCCGCGGCCGGGTTCACGCGCTTGACGCGGCGGATGAACTCGAAGGTGCGCTCGGTCTCGCCCTCGGGGTCCTCGGGCGGCGCCACCATGAACGACAGCTCCGGCACCACGCCGTTCGCCCGGCACAGCTCCGCCACCTCGAGGGTCTGGTCCGAGCGCGTGCCCTTGCGGATGGACTTGAGTAGTTTGTCGTTGGGCGTCTCCGCGCCGATGTACGCCATCCGCAGCCCGCTCTGGCGCACGAGGCGCCACGACTGCGCGGACAGGCCGACCAGGGCGTCGGCGCGCGCGTAACACCACCACGGCATGCGCTGCCGCGCGAGCACCTCGAGCAGCGGCACCATGTCGACCTCGCGGTCGAAGAAATTGTGGTCGTAGAACTGCAGCGAATCCGCGCCGAGCCCGCGCAGGAATTCGATCTCGCGCTCCAGCCGCTCGGCGGGCGGCAGCAACGTGGCGCCCTTGAACATGGCCGCGACGCCGCAGAACGTGCAGCGGAACCGGCAGCCGAGCGCGGCCTGGTGCGCGGCGGTGCGGCGTCCCATGAAGGTATTCACGAGGTAGCTGCGCGGATCGCCGAGCTTCGAGTAATCGAGCACCGGCGCGCGCACCGCGCGCACGGGCGTCGCCGGGTTGTGCACCACCGCGCCCCCGGATGGAGACGGCAGCCGCCACGACAGCCCCGGAATCGCGCCGAGCACCCCGGCATCGGCGCCGGGCGTGGCATCCAGCAGGCCCACGCAGGTCTGCTCGCCCATGCCGCGTGCCACGTAGTCGACGTAGTCGCAGTTGAGCGCGACGTCGGGATACAGGCTCGGGAAATAGCCGCCCCAGAGGATGGGCACGTCGGGCCGCTGGCGGCGCACCGCGCGCGACAGCTCGATGGCCGTGCGCACCTGCGGCCCGCCCATCACGCTCACACCCACCATGCCGGCACCCGCGTCGATGGCCGCGAGCGTGGCGGCGGTGGCGTCGACGACGTTGCCGTCGACCAGCGTGCTGGCGTGCCGTTCGTCCACGGCCGCCGCCAGATGCAGCAGCGACAGCGGGAAACGCGCCCGCTCGCGCGCGGTGATGCGCGGGTTGACCAGCGCGATGCCGCGCGCGCTCACGACAGCCTCTGCTGCGGCCACAGCCACTGCATGACGCGCATCTCGATGGGGAAGCGATACTCGTTGCGCTCGCAGCGCAGCTGCGCGATGCGCTGCAGGAGGCGCGCGCGCCGCGGCTTGCGCTGCGAGGCGAGGTCGAGGAAGAACTTGAAGCGCTCGATGAGCTGGTACTTCCCGGGCGACACCCACGGACCGGGCAACCCCTGGACGTAGTCGAACTGCGACCACTCGGCGATGGTCGTCGGCAGCTTGAAGCCGCGCTCCACCGCCTCGGTGACGATGGCGCTGCCGGGATACGGCTTGAAGTAGAAGATGGGCGTCTCGAACTGGTCGCTCATCGCGCGCAGGCGTTTCGCGACCGCGATGGTCGCATCGACGCTGGCATCGCTCTCGTCGGGAAAACCGACGATGAACGGAAAGATGCCGGCGATGCCGAGGTCGCGCATCTTTCCCGCGGTGAAGAAGATCTGCTCGAGCGTGACGTCTTTCTTGATGCGCTTGAGCATGGCCGGATCGCCGGACTCCACGCCCACCAGCAGCCGCCTCAGCCCCGACTGGCGGCACAGCTGCCACACGTCGTCGGGCAGGCGCACGCCCTGGTCGGCGCGCATCGTGCCGGCCCACGTGAAGCGCATCTCCGAGTCGACGATCTGCTGCGCCATCGAGCGGATGCGCTCGCGCTTGGTGAAGAACGTCTCGTCCTGGAAGTTCAGGTCGTCGAAGCGGTACTTCTGCCACAGCTCGCGCAGCTTGGCGACCATCGAGCCCGGCTCGATGCCCACCCACTTGCGCTGGAACACGAACGGGTCGGAGCAGAAGGCGCAGCGGAAGTTGCAGCCCTGGGAGGAAATGTAATCGAGCTGGCGCTTGCCCTTGAGCGCGTAGTAGCGCTCGACGTCGATGAGGTCGTAGTCGTGCGGGCGGAAGCGATCGAGCGGCAGCAGCGCGCGCGGCGGGTTCACGTGCACGCTGCCGTCGGCGCGACGGATCATGCAGCCGGCGCAGCCCTCGAGCGTGCGGCCATCGACCAGCCGCTCGACGATCTCGACGAAGGTCGCCTCGCCCTGCGCCTGCACCGTCACGTCCACGCAGTCCTCGGCCAGGCATTCGCGGCCGAACATCGACGGATGCCAGCCGCCCCAAACCACCGGCACGCGCGGCTGCGCGGCCTTCGCGGCGCGCGATACCCGCAGCGCGTCGGCCAGCGGCGCGCCGGTGAGCACGGTGACGCCGAGACACACGGCGTCCCGCAGCTCGCGCGCGACGCTGCGCTCGGCGTCGGGATCGAGCCGCCCGTCGATGATCACCACCTCGTATTTCGCGGGGTCGAGCTCCGAGCCCACCGCGAGCAGCGCCAGCGGCATGGTGTAGAACACCGAGCGCGGGTTGTAGAGCACCACCTTGCGGCGCGCGGCGCCCGTGACGGCGATGCCGGTCATGCCGCACCACCCCGCTCCACGCGCAGGATCGTCACGATCTCGTTCACGTAGCGTCGGCGCGCGTGCACCGAGAGCAGATAGCCACGCGTGCGCAGCTCGGCTTCGAACACCGCGCTGGCATCGCCGAAGGACGACAACAGCAGCAACGCGAAGCCGGTGGGGGTGAGGTGCGCCGCGAGCTGCGCGGCGAAACGCCACGGCAGGTCGTCCGAGCGCCAGGCGGCATCGCGATCGTCGCGCGGCCTGCCGAGCAGGAACGGCGGATTGAACAGCACGAGGTCGAAGCGCTCGCCCGCCAGCGGCGCGAACAGGTCGCCGTGCCGCAGGTCGACGCGCGCCTCGAGCCCGTTCATGAGCGTGTTGATGCGGGCGCAGCGCAGCGCCGCGGGATTGATGTCGACGCCGGTCACCTCGCGGGCGCGGCGCGCGGCCACGAGAGCGCAGATTCCCGAGCCCGTGCCGAGGTCGAGCACGCGCGCGGCCGGGGGGATGCGCAGCCCGTCGACCTGCGCACCGAGGAACGCCCCGGTGCGCAGCAGCTTGGGATTCGCGACGCTCGGCAGCACGAGGATCTGCAGATCGCAGACACGCTCCACGCGGTACTGGTCGTAACGGCTCAGGCCGGTGACGCGGTGGTAGAACGCGAGCCCGCGGCTCAGCAGCGCGCGCAGCGGCCCGCGGCGCTCGCGCTCGATGAGCGACAGCGTCGAAACCTCATGCATGGCCGGCGCTCATGAGCAGGTCGGCGGCATCGATGCGCGTGGTGTCGCGCCACATCGAGCACACGCAGCGCGCGCATTCGGCGCGGCGGCCGGCGCGGATGTCCGCGCGCAGCGCGCGTGCCGCGGGCAGGTCCAGCGCGGCGCCGAGGTCGTCGCCGGCGACGGCATCCGGCGGACCGGCGATGAAGAAGCAGGGCGACACGCGGCCGTCGACACCGATGACGGCCGAGAACTCCGGCGCATTGCAACGCACCGCCGGAAACCCGTCGAGGCCGAGCAGCGCGGCGAAATACTGGCGCAGGCGCCGCAGCTTGGCCGGCGACTCGGCGATGAGCCGCGACGCGAAGTCGCACGCATGCCGCGCTTCCAGCTCGTCGATCAGCCGGTCGAGCAGCGGCAGGTCGTCGGGCGCGAGTGCCAGCGGCAGCGCCGCGCCGCTGCGGCGCGCGAACGCGTGCGCATTGCTCACGTCCACCGCGAGGAACGACACCTGGCGAACGCCGAGCTCGCGCGCCAGCGCGACGAACCGCGGCAGCTCGCGGTAGTTAGCCTGCTGCAGCGTGACGCGCAGGCCCACCGCAACGCCGGCCGCGACCGCGGCGCGGATACCGTCGCAGACGACATCGAAGGCGTCGAGGCCGCGGATGGCCTGGTAGGTGGCGCGATCCGTGCCGTCGAGCGACACCGTGACCGACCGGAAACGCTCGGCCACCGCCGTCGCGTGCTTGGCGAGCGACAACCCCGAGGTGAGCAGCCACGGCGCGATGCCGCGGCCGCGCAGCAGCGCGGCGATCTCGCGCCATTCCGGATTGAGCAGCGGCTCGCCGCCCGACAGCAGCGCGACGCGCGTGTCGAACCGCTCGAGCTGCGGCAGCAGCCGCCGGGCGGCGGCGAGCGTGAGGTTGTCGCGCCCGTGCCGCCAGTAGTCGCAGGTCACGCAGCGCGAGTTGCAGCGGTCGGTGAGATACAGCGTCACGAGCGGCAGGCGCTCGATGCTGCCGGCGCGCGTGCTGGCGTCACGGGCCGCGGCGTTCACGCGCGCACCGCCGCGAGCAGGTAGTGATCCGCGCAGCGCGCCATGAATGCCGGCAGCACGCGCTCGAGGCCCGCCAGCGCCGCGAGCGTGCGCGGCGCGCGCTCGAGCCAGCGCGCGGCATAGCTCGGCGGCAGGACGCAGCCGAGCGGCGCGTGCGCCCGCGCCCTGAACTGCGGTGCGATGGCGCGCGTGAGCTCGCGCGGCGTCGGGTACCGGATCGTCATGCCGCGCCACTGCGCGCCCTGCGCGTCGAGGCGGCGAAACGCGCGCCGGCGATCGCCGCGCGCGAGATACCAGGCCCATTCCCAGGGCACGTGGCGGCCCATGACCACCAGCATCAGCGGCGCCGCGGGCTTGAGCAGGCGCGCGAGCGAGCGCGACAAGGCCGGCACATCCGGCACGCAATTGAGCGCGCCGAAGTTCGAATACGCGCCGTCGAAGGATTCCCCGGCCAGCGCCGCGCCGACCTGCTCCATCGGCGCGTGCACGAAGCGGATGCGATGCGCCACTCCCGCGCGCTCGGCCTTGCGCTGCGCCACTTGCAGCATCGCCGCGGACGCATCGCTCGCGAGCACGCGATGCCCGAGCTTTGCCAGGTGCACGGCGTCCTCGCCGGTGCCGCAGCCGAGCTCGAGCAGCGACTCACGATGTGCGAAGCCCGACTCGAACCGCGCCCAGGTCATCGCGCGCAGCGCCGTGCCCACGGCCGATGCCGTGAACTCGCGGTCGTAGGCGTCCGCCATCTCGTCGAAGGCCGTCGGCATCTCGAGCATGAATGGAACCGCTAGAAGAACCCGTGCAGCTGCAAGAATGCCTGTTTTCGATTCTGCAGGTCATTCTGTGGAATGCCATCGTACAGCCGCACGCCGGCGCGCAGCTGGACGAATTGAATCGGCGACCACTCGTAGACCAGGCTGGCACGGGTCTGCTCGTCCTCGTCGACGTCATCGTCCGGCTCGAACCACTCGAAGGTGGCTTTGAGGTTGTGCCCTTTCGCCGCGAGCCAGTTCGCCTCCACCAGTGAGGCCATGAGCTTGCGGCCGTCGCCGATGGAATCGTCGTCGATGTAGTCGACTTCGCCGAGGAAGGTGACCGGCCCGGTGCGCACCGCGCCGAACACGCCCGCGGCCATGCGATCGCCCGCGTCGGTGTTGTTGGACAGCGCGCTCGCGCCCACGCGCCACACGGACTGCACGAACTCCGCCCGCGCGACGATCTGCTTGCCGTCGTCGACTTCGGGCGCGCCCGCGGTGCCGTTGCTCAGCGCGACCTGCGCGGTCCACGCACCCCTCTCCATGCCGAATTCCACGCCCTCGTCCGGCGCCTGCATGTTGATGCCGGACACTCCGCGCACGAACGCCGAGTCGTCCTCGAAGCGGTAGCCGAAGGGCAGATACAGCCGCCCCGCCTTGACGTACAGCTCGTTCTCCGTGATCCAGAAGCGCACGTTCGCCTCGAGATTGGTGGAGTTGCCCGGCGCGAAGCGCTGGTCGACGTACACCGACAGGCGGTTCGGGATCACGTTGAAATCCAGGTAGGCACGCGCCTCCTCCACCGCGAAGTCATTGGTGCTCGACTGGTTCGGCACGTCCGAGAAGTTCCAGTTGGCGCGCGCATTGCCGCCCACCGCGAAGTACTTCGAGAGCTGGCCGGTCCACAGATCGCTCTCGTCGCCGAGACGTTTCGCGGCGAGTGTCGTCTGCGCGAACGTATTGCCGAACACCGTGCGCAGGCCGCCGCCGGTCGGGTTCGCGTGACACTGCGCGCATTTCAGGCCCATCTGCGCGGCCAGGTACGGCTCGGCCTGCGCGCGCGATGCGAAGGCGAGGACCGCGATGAAAGCCATCGCGCCCACGAGTTTTCTCAAAGAGCTCATCGCGACTCTCCCGCGTTGACGTCGAACGAAATCATCCGGTCGCCGCCGGGTGTGCCGTCGGCATCGCCGTCGAGCACGTGGCCCGAGACGCTGGCGAGCGGCGCGGGGCCGCTGCCGCGCACCGCGAGCTCGAAGTGGCCGGCCGCGAGCGGCGCGCGCGTCGTGATCTCGACCACGTTCTGGCGCTTGAGCGGCACCGCGATGCCCGCGAGCGGCACGAGGTTGCCCGCCGCGTCACGCAGCTCGAAGCTGTTGGCGCTCACCAATGAATTGTCGACGTCGGAATTGAAGATGACCGTGATTTTCGCGAGGCCGGGCGCGGCCTGCTCCGCGGCCGCGGGCACGCTGCTCGACACCAGCAGGCGATCCGGCGGCGCCACGTTCTGCGGCGCACCGGCGGCGATCCACGCGCGCACCAGGTCGATCTGGGTCTGGGAGAGGAATGGGCCGCCGAGCGGCATGCGGCTGCCGACCGCCGCCGTGCCTTCTAACTTCTGCACGATGTAGCTCGCGTTCGGATTGCCCGGGTTGACGCGCATCGTGCCCGGCACCTCCGCGCTCGGCACGTTCACGAGCATCGCGAAACTGTTGGCCGCGTCGAGGCGCAGGCCCTGCGGCGCACCGCCGCCGACATGGCAGCCGGTGCAGATCGGCGTGAAGATGGTGTCCTGGATGGTCTGGAACTGGCTCGCGCCGCCGCCTCCGCCGCCGTTGTCCGGCCGCCCGTTGGCATCGAGACCCTCGCCGTTTCCCGCGCATCCCGCGAGCAGCGCGAGCGTCACGAGCAACAAGAGGCCGTTACGGCAGCGATCGTTCAGAGGCGGCTGAGACATCGATATCCTCCTTGCATTGAAAAGGCGCGCACTGCATGGGTAACGCAGTGCACGGCTCCGGTTCCCTGGAGCTGCCCCGGCAGGGCGGACGTTAGGATCGCCTCGGCGCGCCCGTCTGCCGGAATGCGCCGCTAGTCGGATAGACTCGGCCGCCGCAGTGACGCTTACAAGGACGGAGCCATGACTGTTCATCCGCGCCGCAGATTCCTCGCTCAGACCGCGGCGTTCGCCGCCGCACCGCTGCTCGCGAACCTCGGGCGCGCGCAGGCGCCGGGCCGCAAGCTCGGCGTCGCGGTCTGCGGGCTCGGCAGCCTGGCGACCAACCAGATCGCTCCGGCGCTGCTCAAGACGCGCCTCTGCCGCCTCGCGGGCATCGTCACCGGGACGCCTTCGAAAGCGGCGGAATGGCAGAAGAAGTACGGCCTTCCCGACAGCGGCCTCTACACCTACGACACCATGCACCGCATGGCCGGCAACAAGGACATCGACATCGTCTACGTCGTGACGCCGAATGCGCTGCACCTGCGCGACACGCTGGTCGCGGCCGCGGCGGGCAAGCACGTGTTCTGCGAGAAGCCGCTCGAGGTGAGTGCCGAGCGCTGCCAGCAGATGATCGACGCGTGCAAGAAAGCCGGCGTGCTGCTCAGTGTCGGATACCGCTGTCAATTCGAACCGAACAATCTCGAATGCGTGCGGCTCGCGCGCCAGAAAGTGCTCGGCGACATCAAGTTCATCGACGCGAATTTCGGGTTCGCAATGGGCGATCCGACGCAGTGGCGCCTGAAGCGCGCGCTGGCGGGCGGCGGCGCGCTGATGGACGTCGGCATCTACTGCCTGCAGACCGCGCGCATGCTCACGGGTGAGGACCCGGTCTGGATCAGCGCCACGGAGGTGAAAACCGATGCCGTGAAGTTCAAGGAAGTGGACGAGACGATTTCATGGCAGATGAAATTCCCGGGCGGCGTGCTCTCGCACTGCGTGAGCACTTATGCGGCGAACGGCTTCCAGGGGTTTCGCGCGGCAACGACCCGCGGCTGGTTCATGCTCGATCCGGCGTATTACTACGGCGGCATTCGCGGCAAGCGCAGCGACGGGCCCGACATCAACATCCCCGCGCCGGACCAGTTCGTCACCGAAATGGATGACTTCGCGGACTGCATCATCAACAAGAAGCAGTCCCGCGTGCCCGGGGAGATGGGGTTGTCAGACGTGAAATATCTGATGGCGGTGTACGAGTCGATCCGAAAAGGGCGACCCGTCACGTTTGCGTAGCCGGCTCGATCGGCCGGAAGAGCAGCAGCGTCGTGACGATCGCGGCGGCGCGATCCCGCTCCAGTTGCGAGAGTGACGGCGAGATCCACACCCGGCCGCTGTTGATCAATTCGACCGCGGCGATGGCGATGCCGCCGCGGCGGATCTCGAAGCCGGACAGCGGCGCGACGCTGTGCGTGCGCGCACCTTCGATCCGCGCGACTTCGGTGACTGACCACTGCCCGCCCGCGAACTCGACTTCGCCGGCGTGCTCCGGCGCGACCGCGAGCTGCTGCAGCAGTTTCAGGCTGCCACCGCCGATTCCTTCGTAGGTGCATTGCAGGGCCGGGAGCTTGCGAAGCATGGCGAGATCCACCGCGACGCTGGTTTGCTTGCTGCCACGCGTCCGGGTGTGCGTTGCGACCTGGCCGAGCTGGGCGCACTGCGCCGCGACGGTGCCGCTGGTCGTCGGCAGGTCGAAACGGTAGCGCTTGCTGAGGTTGTCCAGCGCCGACACTTCGTTCGCGGTGCCGACTTCGTGCCGCATGTCCCGGGTCCAGCCCTCTTTGACCGTCGCGGTTCGCCAGGCCCCGAACTGGATCTGCCGGTCCCACATGCGGCCGGTGTTCCCCTTGACCGCCATGGCCGGCGCATCCGCGAGCGCGGGGTCGACCTCCATCTTCGCGAGCTGACAACCGCCGGCGAAAAGCGCCGCCAGCGCGAGGAGGACGTGGTTGTGGATCTTTGGCACCCGGTTCATGCGGCTGTTCCTTATTGTTCGGCCCGATGTCGCGCAGCCTACCCGCGCCTGTCTGAAGCGCAGATGAACGCGGGCCATCTACTCGATGGCGACCTCGAATGGCCCCACTGGAAGCCCGGTCGAATCGAACAGATTGCACGGTGGAGAGTCCGCCCAACAGAACCGCACGCGCGTCGGCACCGACGGCCCCGGCGCCGAATCCTCCAGTGTGACCACCCCGCCCTCACCGAGCCGCGCGCCGACGAACCGGCACGTTCCCTGCTGCGCCGCGCACAGCTCGAACCCCGCGGGATCGCGCGCACCGATGACGAGCAGGTTGCCGTCGTAGTCGCCGAGCCTGACACGGATGCCGCCGCCCTCGCGCCGCGCGGATTTCGGCGCCGCGCCCGAAGCCGACACGCGCTCGCCGTACACCACGTGCCGCGCCGCGCGCGCCAGGCGCTTGCCGACATCCTGCTTGTTGGTCGGATGGATGTCGTCGCGGTTGCCGATGTCGATCGTGACGGCCAGCCCGGCATTCCCATCCGCCGCCACGGCACGCCGCTGCGCGTCGCGCAGCCGGGCCCAGCCACTATCTACCGGCTGCTGCGCGAGCGGCCCCCAGTTGGCGAGCTGCACGACCAGGAACGGCAGCGGTGCGCGGAACTGCCGCCGCCAGTCCGCGAACAGCGCGCCGAGCTGCCGCTCGTATTTCAGCGCGTCGACGAGCTCGCCATTCGCCTCGCCCTGATACCACGCGACGCCGCGCAGCCCGAAGGGCCCGAGCGGCGCGATCATGCCGTTGTAGAGGATGTTGACGCCCGCGTACGGCTCCCACGGCGCGCGCGGCAGGCGTGTCACCTCCTTCGGCGCCGCCTGGTATTCCCAGCCGGCGAGCGGCGCGGTCGAGCCGTCCGCGAAGCGCAGCACGCGTTCGGAGTCCGGGCCGTGCAATCCGCCGCCGCCCCACATGTCGTACACGTTGACGACGATGGAGTTGACGCCGGCCTTCAGGTGCTTCGGCGGCACTGGATAGACGCGGCGCTGCTCACCGACGTCGCCGCCCATCGCCTGCCCGTTGATCCACACCAGGTCCACGTCGTCGATGACGCCCAGCGACAGTGTCGCCGCCTGCCGCGCCTGCGCGGGCGTGAGCGTGACGCGCGCGCGATACCACACCACGCCGTCGTACTCGGCGAGCGCGGGCACGCCCCAATCCTCCCAGCGCTTCTCCATCGAAGGTACG
Organism: Steroidobacteraceae bacterium; assembly: GCA_044871085.1. Classification (GTDB taxonomy): domain Bacteria; phylum Pseudomonadota; class Gammaproteobacteria; order Steroidobacterales; family Steroidobacteraceae; genus CADEED01. The sequence goes on from JBIOZI010000192.1 coordinate 12,891, forward strand.
CGCTGCCAGGCGCCGGAATTGGTTTCAGCGCCCCCGCCCAGCCACGGCCGCGCGCCCTGGGTGCGCGCGCCCTGGTCCTGCCACCAGCGCTGCACGACGGCGCCCCAGCTGCGCGCCGCGGCCGCCGGATCGCGAACCCGCAGGTCTAACAAGTCGAGCGCGGCGTCGTGGCCGCCCAGCGCGCGCAGCGCGGGCGCCGACAGCCAGGCCTCGATGCGCGTGCCGCCCCACGCGGACAGCACCAGCCCCTGCGGCACGTCGACGCTCTTCTGCAGCTCGCGGGCGAAGTAGTAGCAGACGGCGGAAAAATCCCGCGTGGTGCCGGGCCCCGCCACCTTCCAGGTGAGCGGCGCCGGAAAATCCGCGCGCGGCACGAGCGGCGCGTCACGCGCCACCGTCACGTGCCGCAAACGCGGGTTCGCGGAATGATCCGCTTCCCAGTCGGCGTTGAGGGCGCCCCGCACGGTCCATTCCATGTTCGATTGGCCCGAGCACAGCCACACATCGCCGACGAGGACATCGTCGACGCTCTGCGAGCGCGTGGCGGTACGCGCGGCCAGCGTGTAGGGACCGCCGGCCGCCATTGCCGGCAGCACGGCCTCCCAGCGTCCGTCCGCACCGGCGCGCTGCCGGATGCTCGCGTCGCCGAACGTCACGGTGACTTCTTCGCCGGCGGCGGCCACGCCCCACACCGTAATGGGCCGGTCGCGCTGGAGCACGGCGTGCTCGCCGAAGATGGCCGCGAGCAGCGGCGCCTCCGCGTGCGCGGCGCTCACGAGCATCGCCAGCGCCAGTGCCAGTGCCAGGCCAAATCGCTGTACCATCGCGCCTCTCCTATTGGTCCTGGCCCTTCTAGTTCCGGCCCCATGCAAGACAGCGTGCAAATACTCGTTCGGGACGGCGTCGATCTCAAGGCGTTTCGCGAACAGATCGAGCCCGCGCATCAGCCGGTGGTCTTGCGGGGGCTGGTGAGCGCCTGGCCCGCGGTGCGCGCCGCGCGCGAGTCGCCGCGTGCCCTGGCGGATTACCTGCGCGGCTTCGATCGCGGCAAACAAGTCGCGGTGCTCGAGGGGCCGCCGTCCATCCGCGGACACTTCTTCTACCGCGACGACATGCGCGGGCTCAATTTCGAGCGCAGGCCGGCGACCATCGGCGCGACGCTCGACCGCCTGCTCGCGCAGCTCGACGATCCGAACCCCGCGGCGATCTATATCGAGTCGACGCCCACGGTCGAGCACCTGCCGGCGTTCGCGGGCGCGCACCCGATGCCGCTGCTGCCGCCGGCGGTGATCCCGCGCATCTGGATCGGCAACACGCTCACCGTGCAGACGCACTACGACCTGTCGAACAACATCGCCTGCGTGGTCGGCGGGCGGCGCCGCTTCACGCTGTTTCCTCCGGACCAGATCGCCAACCTGTACGTGGGCCCGGTCGAGTTCAACATCTCGGGTCCGCCGATCAGCATGGTGACGCTGCGCAATCCGGATCTGGTGCGCTTCCCGCGCTTCGCCGAGGCACTGCGGCATGCGCGCACGGCGGAGCTCGAGCCGGGCGACGCGCTCTACATCCCGTACGGATGGTGGCACCAGGTCGAATCGCTGGCCTCCTTAAACGTGCTCGTGAACTACTGGTGGAACGAAGCGCGCCAGACCGGCTCGCCCTACGACGCCATGCTGCACGCCGTGCTCGCGCTGCGCGACCTGCCGCCCGCGCAGCGCGCGGTGTGGCGCGCGATGTTCGATCACTACGTGTTCACCGCGGGCGAGGAGGCACTGGCGCACCTGCCGCGCGAGCAGCGCGGCATCATGGGGCCGCCCTCGCCCGAACGCGTGCAGGCCATTCGCGCGATCCTCGCGCGCGCCTTCTCGCGGCCAGGCTAGGCGCGGAGATTCCAGTTCGAAAGATTGTAAGTTGCGGTTTGAGCGCGCATTGAAACCGGCGGCGCCGGGTGAGGAGAAACGATGAGGGGTTCGAAGATGTTCGTCTTCGCGGGCGCGCTCGTCTGCGGGGTGCTCGGCTGCAGAGTACCGGCGGCGCTGGCCGCGGGCGCGACGATCACGGTGACGCACGGGCTCGACGCCGCGCGGCCCGACGAGGTGGTCGCGATTCCATTCGCGCAGATCTCCGCCGCGCTTCCCGGCGCGCGCATGTATCACCTGCTGCTGCGCGATCCGCGCGGCCGCGCGCTGCCGCTGCAGGTGACCAACTACCAGCACGATCACCGCGGCACGCAGTACGACGACCTGGTGTTCTGGTACGGCTTCGCGGCGGGCGAGAAACGCGCGGTGTTCACGCTCGAGACGGTCACCACCGCCACTGCGCCCGACGCGCCCTGCGCCTACGCGCGCTTCGTGCCCGAGCGCTTCGACGACATGGCCTGGGAAAACGACCGCATCGCGCACCGCATGTACGGCTTCGCGCTCAACACGCCCGCCGCGGATTTCGAGCGGCTGCGCGGCAGCGGCATCGACGTGTGGGCCAAGCGCGTTGCGTACCCCATCATCGATCGCTGGTATCCCAAGGGCCACGACCAGTTCCACAAGGATGAGGAAGGCGAGGGTCTCGACCTGTACAGCATCGGCGGCGCGCGTGGCGCGGGCGGCACCGGCCTGTGGGACGGCACGAAGCTGTGGACCTCCGACAATTTCGTGGGCCAGCAGGTGCTGTCGAACGGCCCGCGGCGCGCCGCGTTCAAGCTGACGTACGCACCCTGGGACGCGGGCGGCGCGGGCAAGGTGGCCGAGACCAAGCAGTTCACGGTGGACTGCGGGCGCAACTTCGACGCGGTCGAGAGCGTGTTCGATCTCCTCTCGGGCGGCGCGACGGTGGGCGTGGGCCTCACCGAGCACAAGGGGTCGAAGGATTTCCCGGCCGCCGTGCTGACGCGCGACGAGCAGGGCCGCTGGATGAGCCTGTGGGAGGAAGCCAAGGATGGCGGCGTGGGCGTCGCCGTGATCCTCGCGAACGATGCGAACCCGGCCGGATATGCGCGCGACGCGGCCGACGAGCGCGGCAATTCGAATCACCTGCTGTTGGTCAAGGCCCGGGACGGGGTGCCGCTGCGCTACTTCACCGGGGCCGGCTGGAACCGCAGCGGCCAGTTCGCCGACCGCGCGGCCTGGGAAGCGTACGTGCGCAACTTCGCGGCGCGCGTGGCGGCACCGCTCACCGTCACCGTGAGCGCGAAGCCATGAGGGCCGGTAGTTTGATGGCCGCGTGCGCGGCGCTGGCGCTGTGCGCATCCGCGCTGGCGCAGAACCGGCACTTCGCCGATTGGCCCGCGGGCACGGACCCGCGCGAGGTCGGCAAGCGCGTCGCGGAGCGCTTCCTCGCGACGCCGCACATGGAGATGAACCGCCACGGTCCGCTGGCGCTGCACTACGCACACGTCGCCACCTGGACCGGCGCGCTGCAGCTCGCCATGCTCACCAAGGACGAGAGCCTGATGCAGCGCCTGGTCGAGCGGTTCCAGCCGTTCCTCGCGCCCGAGGGGCCGCGCGTGCCGCGCATGGACCACGTGGACGGCACGGTATTCGGCGCGCTGCCGCTCGAGCTCTATCTGCAGGCACGCCGCCAGCCGTACCGCACGATGGGCCTGGCGTTCGCGGACGCGCAGTGGGACAACCCGCTGCCCGACGGGCTGACGAGCCAGACGCGCTGGTGGATAGACGACATGTACATGATCACGGCGCTGCAGCTGCAGGCCTGGCGTGCGACCGGCGACGCGAAATATCTCGAGCGCACGGCGCGCGAGATGGTCGCCTATCTGCAGAAGCTGCAGCAGCCGAACGGCCTCTTCTATCACGCCCCCGACGTGAAGCATTTCTGGGGCCGCGGCGACGGCTGGGTGGCGGTGGGCATGGCCGACGTGCTGCGCGAGCTGCCCGTCAAACACAGGCTGCGCAAGCCCATCATGGCGGCGTACCAGAAGATGATGGCCACGCTGCTCGCGCACCAGGCCGACACGGGGATGTGGCGCCAGCTCATCGACAAGCCCGAGAGCTGGCCCGAGAGCTCGAGCACCGCCATGTTCACGTACGCTTTCATCACGGGCGTGCGCAACGGCTGGCTGCGCGAAGACACGTACGGCCCGGCGGCCCGCAAGGCCTGGATCGCGCTCGCCGGCTATCTAACGGCCGACGGCGATCTGCGCGAGGTGTGCGTCGGCACGGGCAAGCGCGACGACCAGCAGTACTACCTGGACCGTCCGCGCGCCGTGGGCGACGCGCACGGGCAGGCGCCGTTGCTGTGGTCCGCCGACGCGCTTCTACGGTAATTGGGGAATGGCCCCAATCCTGCATTTGGTGCCGAGCCTCAACGAGGGGATATCGATGAAGAGAATGTCCTGGATGGGCGCGTGTGCGCTCGCATTCGCAACGCTCGCCGCGGCCTCCCCCAACGGGGGCGCTGTGGGAGACTTCGAGGCGCACGCGGACATCGGCCAGCCGGCGATCGCCGGTTACGCCACGTACAACGCGGCCTCGCAGGTGTACACGCTGTCGGCGGGAGGCGCCAACATCTGGGCGAAGCGCGACGAATTCCAGTTCGCGTACCGCCGCATCAAGGGCGATTTCATCGTGCAGGCGCTGGTGGAGTTCGTCGGCAGCGGAGTCGATCCGCATCGCAAGACCGGCATCATGGCGCGCGCCTCGGTCGCGGACTTCGACTCCGCGTACGTCGACGGCACGATCCACGGCGACGGCCTCACTTCGCTGCAGTATCGCAAGGCCAAGGGCGAAGACACGGCGCAGATCGAGATGCCGCCCGCCAAGGGCGCGAACGTCATCCAGCTCGAACGCCGCGGCAACACGTTCATCTTCTCGGCCGCACGCTTCGGCGAGGCATTCTCGGTGGTGCAGATCGCGGACTCGGCCGACGTCCCCGAGGAGGCGTACGTCGGGCTGTTCCTGTCGTCGCACAACGCCGGCGTGAAGGAAACGGCCATCTACCGCAACGTGCGCGTCATCAAGCCGGTGAAGGTCGGGTTCCAGCCGTACCGCGATTACATCGGCAGCCGGCTCGAGCTGTTGAACGTCGCGAACGGCCATCGCTCGCAGCTGCATGCTTCGCGCACGCCGTTCGAGGCGCCGAACTGGCTGCCCGACGGCACCGCGCTCATCTACAACGCCAGCGGCGCCGATCCGGCCACACGCGGGCGGCTGTGGCGCTTCGACCTGGCCACGCGCACGCCGTCACCGCTCGACACGGGGTTCGCCAACCGCAACAACAACGATCACGTGCTGTCGTTCGACGGCACACAGCTGGCGATCAGCGACCAGAGCCAGGGCAACAACCAGTCGACCATCTACACCGTGCCCGTGGGCGGCGGCGCGCCGAAGCGCATCACGCCGGATTCCCCCAGCTACATGCACGGGTGGACGCCGGACGGGAAATGGCTGGTGTACACGGGCGGACGCAAGCCGAAGAAGGACGCCACGGCCGACGAGTACGACATCTACCGGATTGCCTCCGACGGCAGCGGCAAGGAAGTGAACCTGACGCGCTCGCCCGGTCTCGACGACGGGCCCGAGGTGACCCCGGACGGTCAG
>JBIOZI010000193.1:0-30938 GCA_044871085.1 Steroidobacteraceae bacterium
CGCGAGCCATGTGCAGGTAGACGACGATGAAGAAGAACGACGCGCCGACGGCGTGCATGTACTGCAGCAGCCAGCCGTACGGCACCTCCCGGCGCAGGTACTCGACCGAATTGTACGCGGAGGCCTCGCCCGGCTTGAAGTGCATGGTGATGAAGATGCCCGTCACGATCTGCATGACGAACACCAGCAAGGCCAGCGAACCGAAGAAGTACCAGATGTTGAAGTTCTTCGGCGCGTAGTAGCCCGTGAGCTGATCGGCGACGAATTGATCGACCGGCAGCCGCTTGTTGAACCAGGCGCGGAAGCCACCGCCCTTGACGACCGCGGACATCAGGCGACTCCTTTCTGCTGCTCGTCGGTGCCGACGCCGATGACGAGTGTCTTCTCGTCCTTGAAGCTGTACGGAGGGATCGCAAGGTTCAGCGAAGCCGGCGAGCCTTCGAATACGCGGCCCGCCAGGTCGAACTTCGACCCGTGGCAGGGGCAGAAGAAGCCGCCCGGCCAATTCGCCATGACGCTGGCATCGCCCGGCGTAAAGCGCGTCTTCGGCAGACAGCCGAGGTGCGTGCAGGTGCCGATCATCACCAGATATTCGGGATTGACCGCGCGCGTCTCATTCTTCGTGTACGCCGGCTGATCGGACTTGGCCGAAACCGCATCCTTGAGCTCCTCGTCGTGCCCGGCCAGCGACGCCAGCATTTCCGGCGTGCGCCGCACGACGTAAATCTGCTTCTTGCGCCAGATTGGCGTGATCATCTGCCCGGGCTCGAGCTTCGACAGGTCCACCTCGGTGGGCAGGCCCGCCGCGCGCGCGCTTTCAGATGGCCTCCAGGAGGCCACGAAGGGCACCGCGGTGAGTACCGCGCCTACCGCGCCGGTACCGGCTGTGGCGGCTATCAGGAATTTGCGCCGACTCTCGTCGACTTCGGGGACGGTATCGTCGGCCGCATGATCGCTCATTCAATGACCTCTTCTAACTCACCAGGCGCCCCCAAGCGCAAATGCGCCGCTGCGGGACCCCGGGAGGCGGCGCATTATACACATGCGGATCAGCCGCTTGCGGTACCGACGAGAGGATCATTCAGCTCATGATGTTGCGACCCTTCCTGCGGACCATCTCGTTCGTCTCAATCTCCGCAATAGTGGGACTCGCCGCCGCGTTCATCGTGGTGCTGGTGCGTCCAGAGCTGATCGCGCGCCGCGCACCCGCCGCGCCGCAGCCCGCGCCGCCGTCGGCGCCGCAGCCCGCCCCGGCCGTAGCGCCACCCGTAGTACTGGCACCGATACCCGAGCCCGCGCCACGCCTGCTCACCTCGTACGCCGAAGCGGTCGAGCGCGCCGCACCGGCGGTGGTCAACATCTACACCGCACGCCTCGTCACCGAGCAGATTCAGCCGAATGCCATCGAACAGTTGTTTGGCGACGTCCGTCCTCGCTACCGGCAGCGGCTGGAGCAGAGCCTGGGCTCGGGCGTCATCGTGGATAACGCCGCCCACGTCATCACGAACCATCACGTGATCGCCTCGGCCGACCGCATCCGTGCCGTGCTGTCGGACGGCCGCATCGCCGATGCGCGCATCGTCGGGCGCGACCCGGATACCGACCTGGCGGTGCTGCAGCTCGACCTCAAGGGCAAAGTGCCCGTCATGCCGCTCGGGCACTCCGACCGGCTGCGCGTCGGCGACATAGTGCTGGCCATCGGCAACCCCGTCGGCCTGTCGCAGACCGTCACGCAGGGCATCGTGAGCGCCACCGGGCGCGGCCAGCTCGGCGTCGCGACGTTCGAGAATTTCATCCAGACGGATTCGCCCATCAACTTCGGGAATTCAGGCGGCGCGCTGATCAATGCCAACGGTGAGCTCGTCGGCATCAATACGGCGGTGCTGGCGAAAAACCTCGGGGTCGAAGGCATCGGCTTCGCCATCCCCGTGAATCTCGTGAGCGGCGTGATGAACGAGATCCTCACCAAGGGCCGCGTGGTGCGCGGCTGGATCGGGATTCTCCCCACCGATATCGATGAAATCGAGGCGCGCCGGTTCAACCTGCCGCAGCCCGGAGTCGTCGTCGCGAAGCTCTACGTCGGCAGCCCGGCGGCCGACGTCGGCATGCAGCTGCGCGACGTCATCCTCACGGTGAACGGTGTGCCGGTGAAGAGCGCGCAGGACGCGCTGACGCGCATCGCCAATGCCAAGCCCGGCGCCAAGGTGAAGATCACGGGAATCCGCGGCACGGAGCAGTTCGCGACCGACGTGGTGGTGACCGAACGGCCGCGGATCTAGAGTTTCCTGGGCATCCCCAGGGGCTGAATTCCCAGGGGCTGCGCATTCGCCAGGGGCTGCGCCCCACATCGGAAAACGACGTCGAAGCGACGTCGTCCGTCAGATCACTGCAGGCAGACGACGACGTTGGCGGCGTAGCTGCGCCAGTTGATCGGGATCACGAACGAGCGTCCCGAGGTGGCGGCGGCCGTCGCGGCGTTGTTGCGGTCGCAGATGGTCGGCGTGGAGATGACGAAGTTGCGGCCGAAATCGCGGCGCGCGTTGCCCGAGATGGTGTTCGCGACTTCGCCCACGAGATCGCGCACGTTCTGTTCGCCCGTGTCTGTCTCGTTCATGCACATCAGCATGACGGAGAGCATGCCGCGCGGAGCAGTGAAGTACACCTTGCCTTCGCGGTTGCCGGAGATACCGATGACACCGGCGTAGTCCTGGACCACCGCCGCCTTGTCGATGCACAGATAGGGCGAGCCCACCGTCGCGGCGTGGCCCGTGGCGGTCTCGAAGAAGTGCACGGTGCCCTGCACGAAGGTTCGAACTTCTTCCGCGTCAAGCATTTCTCTTACTCCCCAATCAACTCGGCGAGTGCTTCATTGAGCTGGTCGTCCGTAAAGGGTTTGCACAGAAACCCATTCGCGCCTTTTTCGATGGCTTCGACCGCGGTCGCCTTATCGGCCAGCGCGGACACGACAAGTATAAGCACATCACCCTTGATCTTGAGCACATGCTCCACGCACTCGATGCCATCCATTTCGGGCATCGTGAGGTCGAGCGTCATCACGTCGGGCAGCAGCTGCTTGAACTTGGCCACCGCGTCGACACCGTTCACAGCGGTCCCGACCACCTCGAGGCGGTCGTTCTGCTGGGAACGCTCGATGCGACGGCGCATCACGTTCGAATCGTCGACGATCATCATGCGCAGTTGTTCGCGCGGTTTGGGCACTGCACTCATGTTCTAAGACTCTCCTCTCCCTTAGGCGGCGACGACGCCGGCCGCAGACTGCTGGGCCGGGAACGACAGCGACAGTTTCATGTTCTTGCCGATTTCCGAGTTCAGCGAGATGCGGCCACCCAGGCGGGCGGCGATTTCGGCGATCACGTCCATGCCCACACCGCGGCCGGCGTCACGGGTAACGTCCTTGGCGGTGGAGAAGCCGGAGCGGAACACCAGCATCATGGCTTCCTGGTCGGACAGGGCCTGAGCGTCGTTCTGCGAAATGATTCCCTTCGAAATTGCGGTCTTGCGCAGCTTCTCGGGCGTCAGACCGCGGCCGTCGTCCTCGCACTGCATGCGGAAGGCGCGGCCCGATTCGGTCATCTCGAAATTGATCCGGATGTGGCCTTCGGGCGACTTGCCCTGCGCCTGGCGTTCGGCCGGCGTCTCGATGCCGTGCACCACCGCGTTGCGGATCAGCTGGATCAGGACGTCCTTGACCGGGCGGCGATAGGTCTCGGGCACCTGGTCGTGGCCGCGGCAGGTCACGATGACCTTCTTGCCGTGGTCGGTGGCGATGCGATCGGCGAGTTGCTGCGCCGAGGCGACGAAGCCCTCGCGCGCCGAGCGCTGCAGCGTCTGCTCGGCCTGCATCGCGTCCTCGCTGAGCTTGGGCGCGCGCGTCGTGCTGTCGCCCGTCGAGGCGGCGGCCGGCGCGGCGGCGGCGGCGCCCGCCTTCGGCGAGAAGCTGTCGCGGAAGCTCGCGAGCTTGGTGACCATGTCGCGCACCGACTGCGAGTGCGACACGAGGTCATCGAACTTGGTGAGCAGCGGCAGGAAGTCGTCGCCCGAAAGATCCGTGCGCTCGCGCAGCGCGGCGAGGTCGCTCTCGAGCGCGTGCGAACGGGCTTCCATCGATCCCAGGCCGATGGCCGAAGCCTCGCCCTTGATGCTGTGGATCTGGCGGAACAGGCCGTCGATCTTGCGGCGGAACGAGGCGCTGTCGCGCGCCGGGTCACGCAGCGTGGCGTTGATCATCTTGAACGCGACGTCCGAGTCGTCGAGGAACGACGACAGCTGGTTCGGATCCACGTGCAGGATCGAGAGGAACGCGTCCATCTGGTTCTGCGCGCTGTCCTGCGCGCCCTTGAGCTGGGCGGCCAGGGCGACGCGCGCCGTGACGTCCGCCACGGCCACCAGCACGTGCGTGATCGCGCCGTCGCGACGCACGCGGTGGAAGTTGAACTCGAGATAGCGGACCTCGGCGTCCTTGGTGCCCTTCTCGCCGACCTGCAGCTCCACTTCATTGAGCGGGTTGATCGAGCGGATCAGGTTTTCCTTCGTGCGCTCGCTCCACAGCACCTTGACGAACTTGGTGGCGATCTGGAGCGTCTTCGGCGTCACGAGCTCGCGCAGCAGGTCCTCGAAGGTGATGCCTGCGACCGATTCGCGCTGGAACAGCTGCGCCGTCGCGTGCGAGTGAATCGTTCCGATCTTGAGGTCCGCGTCCAGCAGGAAGAGACCTTCGCGCACCGTCGAGAGAATGTCTTCCGTCTGCTGGCGCGCCGCGGTGGCCGCGGCTGCCTGCTTGCCGCGCGCGAGCGACAGGTAACCGACCAGCGCCGCCAGCGCGGCCGCGAGGCCTACGCCGATGAGCACCACCGAGCGCAGCGCCGTCGCCAGCGAGTCGGAGGAAGCCTGCAGGCCCGCGATGATCTGCGCGAGATTCTTCTCGAGCTGCGGCGTGTAGGCGCGCGACTGCGTGATGGCGTTCGTCACCTTCAGCTGCAGGTCGCGGCCATCGACGTTGAGCTGCGTGCCTTCGCGCTCGCTGTCCGAGTACGGGATGGCCGTGAAGTTGGCCACCGGGTCGAGAGACGGCTTGTATTTCTTCCAGGCCGCGGACATCTCGGCGATGGTGGCCTGCACTTCGTCGTCGCCACCGAACCCGCCGATGCTCACTCCGCCACCGGAGTTGAGCGTCGCGCTCGAGGACTCGAACTGCGACGTGGCGCGCTTCAATTGCTCGATCGAGTCGCGCACGAAGCCGCGCGCACGCAGACGGTCCTGGATGGAATTCAACGCGGCCTGCATGCGTGACGGCTGCTGCTGCAGCTCGCCGATCGCGCGAACCGCGGTGTTGTTGTCCACGAGGCGGCCCGCGAAGTACCAGGCGGGCGCGAGAACGCCGACCAGGAACGCGAGGGCCAGGATGCCCACTGCCACCCACACGGCGCGGGCGCCCTGCATGCGGGACGAAATTTTCTTACCGGTCTTGCCTACTGCAGCTTTGCTCACTTCTTTCACCCTCCATCACTCCGGCTTGAAGACGATGCGCTGAACCGCGAGACGCGAGTCGGCCGAATCGAATGATTCGAACCGGGCTCCTTCCATCGCCTCGACCGCGGCGGCGTCGAACAGGCCCGCCGGCTCGCTCGACATCACCCGCACGCGTTCCGTGCGGCCCTGCGGCGTCACATAGAATTCGACGCGCACCCAGCCCTCGACGCCCTTGGCGGAGGACGGGTATTTCGGACGCGGCGGCCGCGTCATCTTCAAAGGCGGTAGTTTGGGCGCGGCCGCGGCCACGGTGGCCGCCTGCTGGGCGTTCGCCACGGCGGCACGCAGTTCGCCGAGGTCCGCGTCGCCACCGAGGCTCTCGGCGGCATCGAGCAGCGGGCCGGCATCGCCGGCGCGGTTGGACGAGAGGCGCGCGCGCGCTTCCACGAGCAGGCGCGCACGCACGTCGCGCACCACCTGCACCGCGGTCGGATGACGCGGGTCGAGCGCGCGCAGGCGCTCGGCGTTCGAAACCGCCGAGTCGTTCGCGGGCGCGAGGAGATTGCCGCTGGCCATGCGGTCCTGCGCGGCCTTCGCGAATCGGGCGATGTCCTCGTTGGTGCGCTGCTGCTTCTGCACGGCAGCCGTGATGTCACGCTGCGCGGCATTGATGGTCGCGGCCGACACGCCGTTTTCACGCGCGGCGGCCAGCATGGCCTGCATCCCGGGCTGGTCGCCCTTCGAGGCGGCCTCGCGCGCCGCGGCCAGCAGCCGCTGGTTCAAATCGTTGTTGAGACGGTTCACGAGATCGCTCGCGGCGCCGGCTTCGCGCAGGCCCTGGATCGCGTCACGCGCGGATTCGTCGGCGGGCGTCACGAGCCGGCCGCTGGCCAGGCGCGCTTCGGCCGCATTGACGAGACGCGTGACCACGAACGCGCGGCGCTTCGTGTCGAGCTCGCGCTTGAGCTGCCCGATCTGCGCGGGCGGCAGCAGTGCATCCTTCTCCGCGGCGTCGAGCAGCGCCTGCGCGCGATCGTAGTTCTGCGCGGCGAGCGTCGCCTGGATCTGCGCGAGCGCGGTCTGCGCGCGCATGGAGTCGAGCTTGGCGTCCACTTCGACGAGACGCTGGTCGTTCGGATCGATCGAGCGCGCGGCCTCGAGCTCGGCGAGCGCGTTGTCGAAGCGGCGCTCGTCGAGCGCCGTGCGGGCGCGCGCGATCAGCAATCCGCCGAGACGCTTGAGGCCCTCGGTGGCCTCGGCGTTGCCCGGATCCATCGCGAGCACCTGACGGAAGTGCTCGAGGGCGTTGTTCTTCGCAGGCTCGATGTAACGGCGCTCGTCCATGGCGAGACGCGCGCGCTCCAGCACTTCGTCGAGCGAAGCGGCCGGCTTGGCGGCGGCGCCGTTGGCGGCGGGCGTGGCGGCGGGGGTCGTCGCGCTGGCGGCGGACGTGTCCGTCTTCGAGCCTTTCAGGAAATGCCAGCCGGCACCGGCGGCCACCACGACCGCGGCGACGATGCCGATCATCATGACCGGCGACTTGCCGGATTTCTGTTCGCCACCCGAACCGGCGCCACCCGACAGGCCGCTGAGCGCGTCGGCGGTGGAAGAGATACGGGCGGCGTCACTGACGGCACGCAGCATCGCGGCGGGTTCGACCGGCGCGTCGACGAGCGCTTGAATCGCACCCTCGAGCATGAGCTGGTCCACCATTCCGGCGGAGCTGCTGTCGCGAATCGCGATGATGACGGGCTTGTGAGGGCTGGCAGCGACCGGCGCGAAGTCCTCGGGCGACAGACCGCGCAGGTCGGCGATGAGGATGGTGCGGCTTCCCGGCTTGAGCATGGCCGCGGCGGAGCCGAGGCTGTCCGCGTGCCGGATCGCGCAGGTGGATTCGAGCATGGGACCGAGCTGCCCCCACAATTCGAGATCCGGCGTGGCGATGACCGCCTGCGGCTTCTTCGACTTGAAAGAGCCCGCCCCAGGACTTCCCTTGCCTGCGGGTGAATCGCCTTGTGCGGCTGCGCCGAATTCGGATCTTGCTTGCATGGACTCCGCCTCACATCGAACTAGTTTTAGCCGCCTCGCGGGACATGGCATCCATGGCCCGTCTCCAGCGGACGACAGTGAGGGACAGTATTAAGTTAGCGGCGATTTGGCGAGTGGGACTGCTTCACATCCGGCGCACCGGGGGTTGCCGGCGACGACGGGATCGCGACCTGGATCACAAATGGTGCGCCCCGGGAATCCGCGCCGCGGCGACAAAGGAGACGGGCGTCTCGTGTCGTCCCGGGGCCTACAAATCCAGGGGTTTGATGCACATCCCGTCTTGCTAGGCAACCGCCAATGTCTCGACTGGACAAGGTAACCGGTATCAACCGTCGGCGACCCGCTAGTTCGGTACCCGGCGGATCTGCGCTCCAATCTGCGCCAGCTTCTCCTCGAGCGCCTCGTAGCCGCGGTCGATGTGGTAGATGCGCTCGATTTCCGTGCGTCCTTCGGCCACGAGGCCCGCCAGCACCAGGCTGGCCGAGGCGCGCAGGTCGGTGGCCATGACCGGCGCCGCCGTCAGCTTCGGAACGCCCTTGATGATGGCGGTATTGCCCTCGAGGCGGATTTCCGCGCCCAGCCGGCGCATCTCGAGCATGTGCATGAACCGGTTCTCGAAAATCGTTTCGACGATGGTGCCCACGCCGTCGGCGATGGTATTCAGCGCCGCGAATTGCGCCTGCATGTCGGTCGGAAACGCCGGGTACGGCGCGGTGCGCACGTCCACCGATTTCGGCCGGCGGCCCCGCATGTCCACCTCGATCCAGTTCGGACCGATTCCGACCTTGGCACCGGCCTCGATGAGCTTGGCGGTCACGGCATCGAGATGCGCGGGTTCGGTGTTCTTGATGCGCACGAATCCCGAAGTGATCGCGCCGGCGACGAGGTACGTACCGCCCTCGATGCGATCCGGCAGCACCTCGTAGCTCGTCCCCTTCAGCTTCTCGACGCCCTGGATGATGATCTTGTCGGTGCCCGCCCCCTGGATCCGGGCGCCCATCGCGATGAGGAAATTCGCGAGATCCACGACCTCCGGCTCGCGCGCCGCGTTCTCGATGACGGTCTCACCCTCCGCGAGCGCAGCCGCCATCATCAGGTTCTCGGTACCGGTGACGGTGACCGTTTCCAGGTTGAGTCGCGCGCCTTTGAGACGGCCGGCGCGCGCGCGGATGTAGCCGCCGTCGATCTGGATCTCCGCGCCCATCGCCTGCAGGCCCGCCACGTGGATGTTCACCGGCCGCGCACCGATGGCACAGCCGCCGGGCAGCGAAACGTCCGCCTTGCCGAACCGCGCCAGCAGCGGCCCGAGCACCAGGATGGACGCCCGCATCGTCTTCACCAGCTCGTAGGGCGCGAAGCATTCGCGCGTGGTGGTGGGATCGATCTCGATCTGCATCTTCTCGTCGATGGTCACGGACACGCCCATGCGCCCTAACAGCTCGATCATCGTCGTGACGTCCTGGAGGTGCGGCACGTTGCGGATGGTGACCGGGCCGTCCGCCAGCAGCGCGCCCGCGACGATGGGCAGCGTGGCGTTCTTGGCGCCGGATATGCGCACCTCGCCTTCGAGCGGGATGCCGCCGTTGATCTGCAATTTGTCCACGGATTCGTCTCCCTCAGCGTGCGGCGGCTTCGTCGGGCGTGAGCGCCTCGATCGACAGTGCGTGAATTTCGCGTCCCATGCGCTCGCCGAGCGTCCGGTAGACGAGTTGATGGCGTGCCAGCGGCCGCTTGCCGTCGAAGGCGCTCGACACGATGCGCGCCGCGAAGTGCACGTCGTCGTCGGATTCCACGCGCACGGTAGCTCCGGGCAGGCCATCTCGTATCAGTTGGGTAACTTGTTCTTTGGTCATTGGGTCGCGATCTTAAGGCGTTATGATTCCGGCATGAATGCCGAGGTGAAGTCTGGTCCCGCATCTTCCGATCCGGCGACCCTGATAACCGCCGGCCGGCGCGCCTTGGAAATCGAGGGCCGGGCACTGGCGGCGCTCGTGCCGCGCCTGGACGCGAGCTTTGCGCGCGCCTGCGGCATCTGCCTCGAATGCCGCGGGCGGGTCATCGTCACCGGAATGGGCAAATCCGGCCACATCGCCGGCAAGATCGCCGCGACGCTGGCGTCCACCGGCACGCCATCGTTCTTCATGCACGCGGCCGAGGCCAGCCACGGCGACATCGGCATGATCACGCGCGACGACGCGCTGCTGGCGATCTCCAATTCCGGCGAAACCGCCGAGTTGCTGCTGCTCATTCCGCATGTGTCGCGCCTCGGCGTGCCGCTGATCTCGATGACCGGGAATGCGGCCTCCACGCTCGCACGCGCTTCGAGCATCCACCTCGACGTCAGTGTGTCCGAGGAGGCCTGTCCGCTCAATCTCGCGCCCACGGCCAGCACCACAGCCACCCTGGCGCTGGGCGATGCCCTGGCGGTGGCGCTGCTCGAGGCGCGCGGCTTCACCTCGCAGGACTTCGCCCGCTCCCATCCCGGCGGCGCGCTCGGCCGCAAGCTGCTGCTGCACGTCGCCGACGTCATGCGCTCGGGCGACGATCTGCCGCTGGTGGGGCCCGCGACCGCGCTGTCCGAAGGCCTGCTGGTGATGTCCAAGAAAGGCCTCGGCATGTGCGTCGTCGCCGAGGGAGGACGCCTGCTCGGCGTGTTCACCGACGGCGACCTGCGGCGCGCGCTCGATCGCCGCAGCGACGTCCACAGCACGAAGATGAGCGACGTCATGACTTCCCCCTGCAAGTCCGTCGGCGCGGGCGAGCTCGCAGCCGAAGCCGCGCATCTCATGGAGAAATACCGCATCACCGCCCTGCCCGTGGTCGACGCGTCCGGCCTGCTGGTGGGCGCGCTCAACGTGCACGATCTGCTGCGCGCCGGAGTGCTGTGAGCGCGGTAGCGCAGTTCGAGCCCGCTTTGAGCCGCGTGCGCCTGCTGGTGCTCGACGTCGACGGCGTGCTCACCGATGGCCGGCTCTACTACGGCGCGAAGGGCGAGCAGCTCAAGGTTTTCCACGTGCGGGATGGGCACGGCATCAAGCAGGTGACCGCCGCCGGCATCGACGTGGCCATCATCTCGGGCCGCAAGTCGACCGCGGTGACGCGCCGGGCGCGCGAGCTCGGCATCCGCTCCGTCACCCAGGGAGTGACCGACAAGCTCGCCGTGCTCGAGAAACTCGCGAAGGCGCGCGGCCTCACCTTCGAGCACTGCGCCTGCATCGGCGACGACACGCCCGACGCGCCGGTGATCGCCGCCGCCGGAGTCGGCATCGCGGTGGCCGACGCGCATCACGATGCCTTGGCTGCCGCGGATCTCGTCACCACGCTTCCCGGCGGCCGCGGCGCCGTGCGCGAGGTATGCGACTGGCTGATCGCGGCGCGCCGCATGCGCCGCGCCGACGCGGGCGCGCGCGGATGACGGGCTGGACCCGCGTCGCGGGCGCGCTCGGCCTGGTCGCCGTCGCCGCCGCCGCGTACTTCATCGGGCGCTCCGGCCGCGGCGACAACGGCGGCGACACCGCGGCGGCCGCGCCGCCCGACCCCGGCTACGCGGTGCGCGATGCGGAGGTCATCGACACCGGATACGACGGGCGCGAGCGCTACCGGCTCAATGCCAGGATCATCCACCAGCGCATCGATTCCAGCGTCATCGAGCTCGAGCAGCTCGAAATGCGCTACCGCCCCGGCGCACAGCCGCTGGTGGCCGGCGAGCGGGCGCCGACGCCGCAGCAGGCCACGGAAGTGTGGAACCTCAAATCCGACCACGGCGAGGTCCGGGCCAACGGCGATGACATCCAGCTCACCGGCAACGTGGCGGTCACGGGCCCGGCACCCGGCAGCGGCGCGCCGGTGCTGCTCACCACCACTTCCCTGCGCATTAACACGCCGACGCAGTTCATCGAGACCGACGCGCCCGTGAAGCTGGCGTGGTCGGGACACCTGCTCGACGCCGTCGGTTTCGAAGCGGATTTGAAGGGCGGGAACCTGCGTCTAAAATCGGACATCCATGGCACGTTCACGCCTCAATAGCTTCGCGCTCGCGCTCGCCGCCGCGCTCGTCCCCTGGCTGCCGGGGCCAGGGTTGTTAGGCGTGGCGCACGCGGCGCAGGGCACCTGTGACGATCCGCAGATCGAGATCCAGGCCGACCAGCCGGCCAACATCGACATCCGCAACAACAAGGCGGTGCTGCGCAACGTCGTCATCACGCAATGCGACAAACGCATCGAGGCCGCCGAGGCGCGCGTCACCGGCGGCATCGATTTCGAGAACAGCAGCTGGGGATTCAGCGGCAACGTGCGCATCAAGGTCGAGGGCGGCAGCCTGGTCTCCGACCGCGCCGACGTATCCTTCCGCAACAAGCTCATCGCGCGCGCGACGATCACGGGAGATCCGGCGGAGTTCGTGCAGCCGCACGACGACGGCTCCAGCGCGCGCGGGCACGCGAAGACCATCGAGTACGAAACGGCCAACGGCACGGTGAGCTTGCGCGACGATGCCTGGCTGTCGGACGGCTGCAACGAGATCAGCGGCCAGGCGCTCACCTACAACATCCGCGCGCAACGCGTGGAAGGACAGAAGAACCCGGTGGCGCAGTCGGCGAACGGCCGCATCGTCATCAAGATCCAGCCCAACTCCGAGCCCGGGACGCCCTGCGCGCGCGGCACGCAGGGAAAGAAACCATGAGCGTGCTGCGCGCGACCCACCTCGCCAAGAGTTACAAGAAACGCAAGGTGATCACCGATCTGTCCGTCGAAGTGGAGAGCGGGCAGATCGTCGGGTTGTTAGGGCCGAACGGCGCCGGCAAGACCACGGCGTTCTACATGATCGTCGGACTGGTGCCGCCCGACGCCGGCAACGTGACCATCGACGACCGCGACATCACGCACCTCGCGATGCACCAGCGCGCGCAGGCCGGCATCGGCTACCTGCCGCAGGAGGCTTCGGTGTTCCGCAAGCTCTCCGTCGAGGACAACGTCATGGCGATCCTCGAGACGCGCGAGAACCTCGACGAAACCGCGCGCCAGGAACGTCTCGAGCAGATATTGAGCGAGCTGCGCATCGCGCACGTGCGCACCAGTCCGGGCATGGCGCTGTCGGGCGGCGAACGGCGCCGCGTGGAGATCGCGCGCGCGCTCGCGGCGGAGCCGCGCTTCGTGCTGCTCGACGAACCATTCGCGGGCGTCGATCCGCTGTCGGTCATCGACATCCAGCGCATCATGAACGAGCTCACCGCGAAGGGAATCGGCGTGCTGGTTACCGACCATAACGTCAGAGAAACCTTAGGTGTTTGTCAGCGCGGCTACGTAGTTTCCGGTGGAACTGTGATGGCCTCTGGCACCCCGGAAGAAATCCTTGCCAACCCCCAAGTCCGTGAGGTGTACTTGGGCCAGTCTTTCCGCATGTAGCGCCTCCGCGCGCGAGCGGGAAAAATCTGTACTTTCATAGCGTTGGGATAACCACGCCTGTGTCGATGATGAAGCCCTCATTGCAGCTGAAGCTGGGTCAACAGCTCACGATGACCCCGCAGCTGCAGCAGGCGATCCGCCTCCTGCAAATGCCTGCACTGGAGCTGCAGGCGCACATCCGCGAACAGCTCGAAAACAACGTGATGCTCGAGCCCGTGGACGAGTACGACGCCACCGGCACGTTCGAGGCCCTCGAGCCGCATCCGATGCCGGAAGAAAACCGCGTCGATGCGCCCGCGCCTTCCGAGGTTACCGTCGAGGCGGAAGTCATCGAAGACGCCTGGAGCGAGCGCAGCGCCGGCTCCGATTCCTGGCGCGACGATGACGAGCGCGCCGCCGAAGTCGCCGACGACGTGCAGATCTCCCTGCAGGATCACCTCATCGGCCAGCTCGAGTACGCCAATCTCGCGCCGCGCGATCTCGCAATCGCGCGCGCCATCGTCGATGCGACCAACGACGACGGCTACGTCACGGATCCGCTCGAAGACATCGCCGCCACGCTCAAACCCGAAGTGATCGCCGATGCGGACGAGGTCGAGCGCGTGCTCAAGCTCGTGCAGACGCTCGATCCGCCCGGCGTCCCGGCCCGCAGCCTGAGCGAGTGCCTCACGCTGCAACTGCGCATGTTGCACGGGGACACTCCCGGCCTGCGCCTCGCGCTGGCCATCGCCGACAAGCATCTCGACCTGCTCGCGGATCGCGAGCTCACCCTGCTGCGCCGCGAGCTCGCCGCCTCGGACGACGAGCTCGCGCAGGCCGTCGCGCTGGTGCGCGGCTGTCATCCGCGACCGGGCGCCACCGTGTCGAGTGCGAAGGCGGAGTACGTCGTACCGGACGTGTTCGTGCGCCGCACCGATCGCGGCTGGACCGTCGAGGTGAACAGCTCGACGCTGCCGCGCGTGCGCCTCAACCAGAGCTACGCCGACATGCTGGGACGCGGCGCGGGACATTCCTCCATGCGCGCGCAGCTGCAGGAAGCGCGCTGGCTGCTCAAGAGCCTGGAGATCCGCAACGAGACTCTCATGAAGGTGGCGCGCAGCATCGTCGAGCGGCAGACCGCGTTCCTCGAGCACGGCGAGGAGCGCATGCGCCCGATGATCCTCAAGGACATCGCGCAAGCCATCGACATGCACGAGTCCACCATCTCGCGCGTCACGTCCAGCAAGTACATGCACACGCCGCGCGGAGTGTTCGAGCTCAAGTATTTCTTCTCGAGCCAGGTCGAAGCCGCCGACGGCGCGGGCGCCTCGTCCACCGCGGTGCGGGCCAAGATCAAGAAGCTCATCAAGGAAGAAGACCCGGGCAATCCCCTGTCCGACAGCCGCATCGCGGAGATGCTCTCGGGCGAGGGCATCGCGGTCGCGCGGCGCACGGTCGCCAAGTATCGCGAGGCGCTCGGTCTGGCGCCTTCCAACGAGCGCAAGGCGAAGGCCGCGGGCAGGCTGGATCACAGTAGATAGGCCAAAAAAGGAGACGAATCATGCAATTGTCGCTTTCCGGTCATCATGTCGAAGTAACCGCGTCGATGCGCTCATACGTCGAAAAGAAACTCGAACGGATTTCGCGTCATTTCGACCATGTAATCGACGTGCATTGCGTACTGACAGTCGAGAAACTCCGACAGAAGGCCGAAGCCACTTTGCATGTGCGCGGCAGTGCCATCCACGCCGACGCCACCGAGGAAGACATGTACGCCGCCATCGACCTGATGGCCGACAAGCTCGATCGCAGCGTGCTCAAGCACAAGGAAAAGAAAGCCGACAAACATGCCGCGGAAGCGCGCAAGGTTTCGAGGGCTTAGAACGACCGCATGAGGCTCATTCTCGTCAGCGGGCTGTCGGGATCCGGCAAGAGCGTTGCTTTGCACATGCTCGAAGACGCCGGGTTCTACTGCGTGGACAACATCCCGGCGGCCCTGCTGAAGCCCTTCATCTCCCACACCCTGCGCAACAACGAGGCGCAGTACCACCGCGCGGCGGTGGGCGTCGACGCGCGCAACGCCGCCGCGGAGATCGAAACCGTGCCGCCGCTCATCGAAGAGCTCAAGAAGAGCGGCATCCAGTGCGAAATCGTCTTCCTGCTCGCCAATGACGAGGAGCTGTTGCGGCGCTTCGCCGAAACGCGGCGCAAGCATCCCATCAGCACCGACCACGTCTCGCTCAAGGAGGCCATCGCCATCGAGCGGCGCCTGCTCGAGCCCATACTCAATGCCGCCGACCTCGTGGTCGACACCTCGCGCATGGGCGTCCACGACCTGCGCGAGCTCATCAGTCAGCGGGTCGAGAAGCGCAGCGCGTCGCGCATGTCGCTGCTGGTGGAGTCGTTCGGGTTCAAGAACGGCATTCCGGGCGACGCGGATTTCGTCTTCGACGCGCGCTCGCTGCCGAACCCTTACTGGGACCCTTCCCTGCGCGCGCTCACCGGCCGCGATGCCGACGTCGTCCGCTTCCTCGAGGCGCAGCGCAGCCTGCCGCGGCTGCTCGAGGACATCATCCAGTTCGTCGCCACGCGCATTCCCGAGCACCAGGCGGCGAATCGCCGCTATCTCACCATCGCCATCGGCTGCACCGGCGGCCGTCACCGGTCGGTGTATCTCGCGGAACGCATCGCCGAGCGCCTGGCGCAGAACTACCCGGTGGTCTCGATCCGCCACAACTCGCTCGGGGATACGCGCTCCATCACGCACACCCCGACGCTCGCGGACGCGCAACGCGCCTGACGAGCCTGGCGCGGAGCGCCGCGAATGATGTGGCCCGAGCACACGCGCCATGTGTCCGCGGAAGCCTTCCAGGCGTTCGCCTATCTCGCCGGTCTCCCGCCTCGAGACATCGTGCGCCGTCTGCCGGATCCGCAGCTCAGTCGAACGCCGCCCATGCCGCGCTGAGCGGCCGCGAAGATTTTTCGACACGCGCGATTCATCGTCGCGAACACGTGCAGCGCAGCCGCATTTCCTGGTCAATCGGGAATGGCCCCGATTACACTCCGCCGCGAAATGGTCGAAGCAGCGCGCAAACCCACGAAAGAACGCCGTCTCGCCGCGTTGCGCGGCGCGCTGCGTGAGGGTTCCTGGCGCGGCGCCGCGCGCATGGTCGGCGCGATGCACCCGGCGGAGATCGCGCTGCTGATCGAGTCGCTGCCGCCGGCGCAGCGCGAGGTGGTCTGGAACTTCGTCGAGCCCGAGATCGAGGGCGACGTGCTCGTCGAGCTCTCCGACGAGGTGCGGCAGTCCTTCATCGAAGGCATGGACGCGGACGAGCTGCTGGCCGCGGCCGAAGGCATGGAGCTCGACGACCTCGCGGACCTCGTCGGCGACCTGCCCGAAGCCGTGACGATGCAGCTCGTCAAATCGATGGACGCGCAGGACCGCGAGCGGCTGAAGACGGTGCTGGCCTACGAGGCCGACACCGCCGGCGGCCTCATGAACACGGACACGGTGAGCGTCCGCTCCGACGTCACCGTGGAAGTGGTGCTGCGCTACCTGCGCATGCGCGGCGAGCTGCCCGACAAGACGGACCGCCTGTTCGTGGTCGACCGCAACGACCGCTACCTGGGCACCCTCGCCCTCACGCGGCTCATCACCGAGGGTCCTGAGAAGGCCGTCGGCGATCTCATCGACCCCGAGGCGCCGCGCCTCGCCCCCGAGACCAACGCGCACGAAGTGGCGCGCCTGTTCCAGGACCGCGACCTGGTGTCCGCGGCGGTGGTCGATGGCGACGGCAAGCTGCTGGGCCGAATCACGGTCGACGACGTCGTGGACGTCATCCGCGAGGAGGCCGCGCACGAAGTCATGGCCGCCTCCGGTCTGCGCGACGAGGAGGACGTGTTCGCCGGCGTGCTGCCATCGACGCGCCGCCGGCTGGTGTGGCTGGGCATCAATCTCGTCACCGCCTTCCTCGCCGCCGCGGTCGTCAGCCGCTTCGAAGGCACCATCGAGAAGGTCGCCGCGCTGGCCGCCCTCATGCCCATCGTCGCCTCGATGGGCGGCATCGCGGGCAGCCAGACCGTCACGCTGATCATCCGCGGCATGGCGCTCGGCCAGGTCGAGTGGGTGAACGCGAAGTGGCTGCTCTGGAAGGAGATCGCGGTGGGCGGTCTCAACGGCCTCATCTGGGCCGTCATCGTCGGCGCCGTCACCATCGCCTGGTACGGCACCTGGAAAATCGCCGCCATCATCGCGGCTGCGACCCTGGTCAACCTGCTGGCCGCCGCCGCCGTCGGTGTGGTGGTGCCGCTCACCCTGCGCCGCATGCGCATCGACCCGGCGCTGTCGGCGGGTGTCATCCTCACTACCTTCACCGACTGCATCGGTTTCGCGACATTGTTAGGCCTGGGCGCGCTGTTCCTGACCTGAGATCAAGACGGCGGCCACCCAGTTGCTCGACGTCCACGCCGATCGGCTGGCCCGCCACACCCACCGCGATCAGGCGCCCGCCATGACGGGTCGACGCGGCAGGTGCTCCACGCGCGCGCTCGAGCCGCGAGTTCGAGCAGTGCGTCGAAGCAGCGCCGCACTCATTACTTCGGCGAACTCACGATCGAACGCCAGACAGACGTGCACTTGGCCCGCGGCGAGCGATCGGCCCTGAGATCACGGCTCGAGGAAGGCCGCGAGCTCGTCGCGCCGGCGCAGCGCGTCGCGATAGCCGAGCTCGATGAGCTCGCGGGTGTAGGACGCCTCGAACATCAGGTAACTCGCGAGCAGGCTGCCCGAGGCGCCGCGCGCGCCGATGATGCCCATGAGCGCGCGCAGGCTGACCGGCAGCGTCCTGACGTGCTGGACCGCGAGCTGGGAAGGGTCGATGCTGGGCGCGATCATCAGCGTGCGGATCTGGCGCATGCCGAGGGCAGCGCCCTGCGCCGCGATCTTGTTGAGACGCGTGAGGTTCTCCAGGTCCGCGGCGATCTGGTCGCTGAACAGCGTGTCCAGCATGTAGCCGAACAACTGTCCCGGCGTCGGCGGCGAGTCCGAGGCGACGAAGCGCGGCACGTGGTCGAGATGCGTGGGCCGCACGCCGATCACCAGCAGCCGGTCGGCGCCGAGGTGAATGGCGGGGCTGAGCGGCGCGGTCTGGCGCATGGCACCGTCGCCGAAGAACTCGCCGTGCAGGCAGATCGGCGGGAACAGGAACGGGATGCCGAGGCTCGCCATGAGGTAGTCGAGCGACAGCGGTACGCGTTCGCCGTGCCGCTGCGCGCGCGACCACTCTCCGACCGTGGTGTCGGCCTCGAAGAACGACACCGAGCGCGCCGTGAAATAGCTGGTGCCGCACAGCGCCAGCGCACGCAGCTCGCCGCGCGCGACGTGCGCGCGCACCGCGTCGAAGTCGGTGACGCGCGACAGCAGCTCGCGCAGCGGCGAGTTGTCGAGCAGGGACTTCGGCGGGCCGATGGCGCCGCCGGTCACGAGCGAGCCCAGCCAGCGGCCCCCGGCTTTCAGCATGGCCCAGGGATTCGACCGGAACACCTGGTGGACGTGGAAATTCGCCCAGACGTTTTCGATTTCGGCCACGGTCTGGTGCCAGCGCACGACATTGCTCGCGAGGATGCTGGCAGCCACCGCGCCCGCCGACGTTCCCACGATGATCGGGAACGGCCACCGCGGGTCCGGGTGAATCTCGGCCAGCGCCTTGAGCACCCCGACCTGGAACGCGGCCCGCGCGCCGCCGCCCGTGAGGATCAGTCCCGCACGAGGTACGCGCCGCTCACCGCTGCTATGATTCGCTTCCCCCACGACTCCTACCCATTTACGGAGAACGACATGCTCGCACTTCGACGGATTCTGGTCACCGCCCTGATCGCGGCGGCCGCAAGTGTATGCGCCGAAACTCCCGCCGCGTCACCCGCGGAAGGCAGCGCTGCCCCGGGGTTCAAACTACAGGATCAGAAGGGCGAGTGGCACACGCTCGATCAATACAAGGGCAAGTGGGTGGTGCTCTACTTCTATCCCAAGGACAACACCTCCGGCTGCACCACCCAGGCCTGCGAGCTGCGCGACAACATCTTCGCGTTTCGCAAGATCGACGCCGTCATCCTCGGCGTCAGCGTCGACGACGTGGAGTCTCACAAGAAGTTCGCGGCGGATCACAGCCTGCCGTTCACGATCCTCGCGGATTCGACGCAGGAAGTGTCGGGCAAGTACGGCGTGCTGGCGGACTACCACGGCATGAAGCTCGCCAGCCGGCAGACCTTCCTCATCGGCCCCGACGGCAAGATCGTCAAGCACTGGGACAAGGTGAACCCCAAGGGCCACTCCGACATGGTGCTCGCCGAGATCAAGACGCACGCCAAGCCGGCTGCCGCTCCGGCGCAGGGCTGAACGCCGCAGAGATCATCCGTCCTTGCGAGAACGCCCGGCGTCAGCGATGACGCCGGGCGTTCTCGTTCGTGCCCCTGACTAGCTACCGGCGCGGGCCATGCCCGCGCGGACCATCATCACGAGGAAAATAGATCCGCGGCCGGGGCGGCGCCGTCATGTCGGTGCCGAGGAAGAAGCCTGGGTGCGGCGGCTGGTTGTACGCGACGTTCTGCCACGCGACGCTCAGGCGGTAGGTCGGATCGTGCATCAGGGTGCGCAGCTTGAAGGCCGTCGGCGCGGTCGTGGTGTACAGCCGCAGCTCGCTGCTGTCCTCGGAACGCCACAGCACCTCCTCGCGCCAGTCGCCGAGAATGTCGGCCTGCAGGGTCGGGTTGCCCTTCGTATCGTTGGTGGAAAACCCTTCCGCGACGAGGATCGGCGTGGCCCTGGCGGTCTCGAAATTCCACTTGTCGATGCGTCCGATTCCGGTCCTCGTGGCCGTGGTGAAGGTGTGATCGAGCAGCTCGCGGGACAGATCGCCGTCCCACCAGATGCCGAAGTTGATCGAGGGCGGCGAGGCGCCGAGCGGCACGCCCTGCGCGGTGTTGAGACCGCCGCCGGTGCTCGACCACATCTCCTCGCCCGCATGGCGCGGATCGATGTCGGCCGCCATTCCGCGACCGGTGTCCCGGCCCGTGAACTTGCCCCAGAGAATGGCCCCGGTGGCGGCATCCCAGGCGGCGAGGCCGTAAGGCGAGGCGGTCGATTCCATCACCTTGAACACCTCGAGGCCGGCGCGCGTCGGGTCGAGGTCGCCGACGTGCAGCGCGTCGCCGTGACCGAGATTCGTCGTGTACAGCGCGTTGCCGTCGTCGTCGATGGTCATGGCGCCGAAGACGATTTCGTCCCGGCCGTCGGCGTCGATGTCCGCCACCGCGAGCTGGTGATTGCCCTGGCCGCGATACTGCGCGCCCGAGACATTGGAGTCGAACACCCAGCGCTGCGTGAATGCGCCGTCTTTCCAGTCCCAGGCCCCGATGACCGTGCGCGTGTAGTAACCGCGGCTCATGACGAGGCTCGGATGACGGCCGTCGAGATACGCCACGCCGGCGAGGAACCGGTCGACGCGGTTGCCGTAGTTGTCGCCCCAGTCGGTCACCGCGCCGCGCGCGGGCACGTAGTCGATGGTCGCGAGTGCCTTGCCGGTGCGTCCCTCGAACATGGTGAGGAACTCGGGGCCCGCCAGCACGTATCCGGCGGTGTTGCGGTAGTCCGCGGCGGCGTCGCCGATGACCGTACCGCGCGCATCGGTGGTGCCGTCGGCGGTCTTCATGGCCACTTCGGCTTTCCCGTCACCGTCGAAGTCGTACACCATGAACTGGGTGTAGTGCGCCCCGGCGCGGATGTTGCGCCCGAGCGAGATGCGCCACAGGCGCGTGCCGTCGAGCTTGTATGCGTCGACGAACACCTCGCCGGTGTAGCCACCCTGCGAGTTGTCCTTGCTGTTGGTCGGGTCCCATTTCAATACGATTTCGTACTCGCCATCGCCGTCGAGGTCGCCGACGCTCGCGTCGTTGGCGCGATACGAATACGCCTCGCCCACGGGCGTGACGCCGTCGGCCGGCTTGACCGTGGGGATCGATAGATAGGGACCCTGCCACGCCTCGACGGACTCGCGCCCGCAGTCGTGGCCCCCATGCCAGCGGCGGTGGCCGTCGTGGCCATGGCGCGGGCAGCCGCGCCGATCGGAATCGCGTCCGCGGTGGTCGTCGTCGGCGCGCCGCACGCTGTAGACGGAGCCGACCTGGCCCGCGGCGTCGAGGTAGTTCGTCGCGGTCGCGAGCCTGCGCGTGAGACGCCGGCCGTCGCGATAGATGTCGAAGGCCGTGCCATACGATTCGTTGCCGAGCAGCCGCCAGCTCAGGAACACCCCCGTGTCCGTCTTCACGGCCACCAGCCCGCGATCCAGGAATTCCGCCTGCCGGGCGCCGGAAGAGTGAGGGTCGCCGTGCGCGTACGCCGCCGCCAGCGGCAGCAACGCGGCGACGCATCCGGCGATCAGCCAGTTTCGAGATTTGTTCGGTTTGTACATGGATCCTTCCTCGTACGAGCGGCACTGCCACTCTTGTTTGTAGGTTCGTAGATAGGACAGGCGCTCCATCTGTCCCGCGGCGATTGTGCGCGCACGCCGGCACACTCATCAATGCGCACCGGTTTACAGGGAAAGTCGCACTTCCTGGAAAAGAAAACGCCCGGCGTCATCGCTGACGGCGGGCGTTCCCGGGCGCGTGCGGCGGCCGGCTACTTCTTCTCTTCTTCCTTGTCGTCGTCGCCGCCGAGATCCTTGCCGGTGTTGTCGGTGAGCTTCGCCTTCATCTTGTCGAACGTCGCCTTGTCGGACGGCGACAGGTTCGGATGGCCCGCCATGAAGCCCATCGAGATGCCGCCGAGCACGTAGTACGTCTCGCCGGATTCGACCTCGAGCGTCAGCACGTCCTTCGCTTCGGAGCGCACGACGTATTCGTGCTTGCCCACGGGCACGGTCACCGAGCAGAACGTGCCGCTCTTGAGCTTGCAGAGCTCGACGCCGTTCTCGCGCACCTTGTAGCGGATGGCCGAGCCGGCGAACTTCTTCTCGCGGAAGAAGATCACCGTGCCCGATGTGCCGCCCGCGGCGGATGCGGCCGGGGCCGCGGCGTCCTGGGCACCCGCGTCGAAACCCAGCATGGCGGTGAGCAGCAGCGCGGCACCGGCTAATTTCATTCTCATTGGTCTTCTCCCTCGGTCGTGGTTGTGTCGACGGGTTGCGGCACGGCGGGCGCGCTCGAGGGCGCCACGGCCGGCAGCTGCAATTCGACCGCGGTCCGGGCGGCGGCCACCGTGTCGCGCGGAATGGTCATGACGCCGCCGACGACGAACAGGCCGATGGGGCCGGTGAAGATGCCGGTCGCCAGCGACGCATCGGTGCGGTCTTTTCCGGCCGCGCCCAGCGACAGCGAGCGCAGCCTCACTTCCAGTCCGCCCACGCGCACGTAGCGCGCGGCGATGAGCAATTCGCCCGCCTTGCCGCCGGCACCGGATTTCGCGGCGTGGATGACTTCGCCCTCGCCCGCGCTGCCGGCGGGGATCACGACGAGGTCGCCGATGCGCACGTCCTCGTCGATGTGGATCGGAAAGCGGTCGCCGTTCCTGCTCTTCTTCGAGGTGAGATCGGCGTCGATGCGCAGATACACCGGAGTGAGCGCGGGCACCGTGACCAACGCTGCCGGCGGCGGTGTGGGCGGCGGATCCTGCGCGAGCGCGGCGGCCGCGAGGATGGTTGTGAGGAAGGCGGGTCCGATGCCGGACCGGGCTCTAGCTAACATGCACGCCAGTATATGCCGAGCCGCGCTTGAGCTCACGCATGGCGCGGTCGAGCCCCTGGAGCGTGAGCGGATACATGCGGCCGTCGACGAGCCGGCGCGTGATCTCGACGGAAGGCGTCCACTTCCAGCGGTCCTCGGGCTCAGGATTGAGCCACACGAGGCGCGGGAAATGCGCCGCGATGCGCGACATCCACACGCGGCCCGATTCCTCGTTCCAGTGCTCGACGCTGCCGCCGGGCTGCTCGATCTCGTACGGGCTCATGGTCGCATCGCCGACGAACACCACGCGATAGTCCGCGTTGAACGTGCGCAGCATCGCCGCGGTGCCGGTGGTGAGCGCAAACCGGCGGCGGTTGTCTTTCCACAGGCGCTCGTACGGGAAGTTGTGGAAGTAGAAATATTCGAGGTGCTTGAACTCGGCGCGCGCGGCGGAGAACAGCTCCTCGCAGACGCGCACGTGTGCGTCCATCGAGCCGCCGATGTCCAGCATGAGCAGCAGCTTGGCCGCATTGCGCCGCTCGGGCTGGAGCTTGACGTCGAGCAGGCCACCGTTCCGCGCCGTGGAATCGATGGTGCCGTCGAGGTCGAGCTCCTCGGGTGCGCCTTCGCGCGCGTAGCGGCGCAGGCGCCGCAGCGCCATCTTGAGATTGCGCGTGCCGAGCTCCACGTCACCGTCGAGATTGCGGAAGTCGCGCGACTCCCACACCTTCACGGCGGAGCGATGCCGTCCGGCTGCCGCGCCGATGCGCACGCCCTCGGGGTTGAAGCCGCCATGTCCGAAGGGCGACGTGCCGGCGGTGCCGATGAACCGGTTGCCGCCCTCGTGGCGCTCCTGCTGCTCACGCAGCCGTTGCCGCAGCGTTTCGAGCAGCCTGTCCCAGCCGCCGAGCGCCTCGACCTTGCGCCGCTCCTGCTCCGTCAGCAGCCGCTCGGTCAACGCCTGCAGCCACTCGGCCGGCAACTGCGCGACGATGCGCTCGAACACCTTCTGCGCCCCCGCGAAATGCTCGGCGAACACACGATCGAAGCGGTCGAAGTGCCGCTCGTCCTTGATGAGCGCCAGGCGCGCGAGATGGTAGAAATCCTCCGGCGAGAAACCCGCGATGCGCGCCTCGAGCGCCTCGAGCAGCGACAGGAACTCCGGCAGCGTGACCGGCACGCCGCTGGCACGCAGGTCCGTGAAGAACCGGACGAGCATCGCGCCTGCTACCTGCCCGCCCTGCGGTTGAGGAACACTAGCTGCTCGAACAGCGCCACGTCCTGCTCGTTCTTGAGCAGCGCGCCGTGCAGGATGGGGATGGTCTTCTTCGGGTCGTCGCCGCGCAGCGCCTCGGGCGGGATGTCCTCGGCCACCAGTAGTTTGATCCAGTCGAGCAGCTCGGACGTGGACGGTTTCTTCTTGAGGCCCGGCATGTCGCGCACGCCGAAGAACGCGCCCAGTGCCTCGGCCAGCAGCTCCCGCTTCAGATCCGGAAAATGCACGCGCACGATCTTCTCCATCGTGTCGGCGTCCGGGAAACGGATGTAGTGGAAGAAGCAGCGCCGCAGGAAGGCGTCGGGCAGGTCCTTCTCGTTGTTGCTGGTGATGAGGATGATGGGACGGTGCCGCGCCTTCACGAGCTCGCGCGTCTCGTGCACGTAGAACTCCATGCGGTCGAGCTCGCGCAGCAGGTCGTTCGGGAATTCGATGTCGGCCTTGTCGATCTCGTCGATCAGCAGCACCGGCTGCGTCTCGGAGTCGAAGGCCTCCCAGAGCTTGCCCTTGACGATGTAGTTGCGGATGTCGCGCACTTTTTCCTCGCCGAGCTGCGAGTCGCGCAGCCGCGAGACGGCGTCGTATTCGTACAGCCCGTGCTGCGCCTTGCTCGTGGACTTGATGTGCCATTCGAACAGGGGATGTGACAGCGAGCGCGCGATTTCCTCCGCGAGCTGCGTCTTGCCGGTGCCGGGCTCGCCCTTGATGAGCAGCGGCCGTGCGAGCGTCACGGCCGCGTTGACGGCCGTCATGAGATCGGGAGTTGCGACGTATCGGTCCGTGCCGGTGAAGCGGGGGTTGGCCATGCCCGCGAGCTTATGCCGGGCCGGGTGGCGGTGGCCACCCGGCCGGCGCTCGAACGACGCTCATTTCCTGCCGTCTTTCGGTCCTTCTTTCTTGACGTCGAATTTCACCCTGAATGTGACGGACGCCGGCTGCTGGCTGGGACTGCCGTAGTGCGAAGCCCGCGCGACCCGCAGCGCGGCATCGGCGAATCCGTACTGCGGGTCGGCCGGCTGCACGTCGACCACGCGGGCATCCACGAATTGTCCGAGCGCGTCCACATCGACCCTGACTACCACGGAGCCCGATACGCCCAGCGCTTTGGCGACCGCGGGATAGTACTCGTCGGGATACGGGGTCCGCTGGATGCGCGCCGCGGTCGGGGGCCTGGCAACGCTCGGCGTCGTGTTCGATGTCGGCACGAGTGCGCTGGCGGGCTCTTCCGACGGCGCGGCACGCGTGCTCGACGCCGCGAATACGACCACGGGTATCAGCGCCGCGAAAGCGCTCCAGCGTGCGGCGCGCGGCAATGCCGTGGCGGGCGGGGTACGGGCGAGCAGGCGTTCGATGCGCTCGGAAACATTCGATTCTGCGACGGACATGGCAACGCTCCTGGAGTTGGGGTGGCGGGCGAAATCGAGCAGCAGCGCGGCATAAGCCAGCGGATCGTGGCGCGCGGCGACGACCGCGTCGTCGCTGGTGGTCTCCGCCAGCACCTCCAGCCGTTGCCGCAGCCACCAGGCGAGTGGATTGATCCAGAAGACCGCGGCGTGAACCTGAGCGAGCCACGACCACAGGCCGTCGCGCGAACGCACGTGTGCGCGCTCGTGCGCGAGTACGGCTGCGAGCCGGTCCGCGGACCACGTGTCCGCATCGGCCGGCAGCAGGATGATCGAGCCGAAAGTCGCCGGGCTGCGAACCTGCGCGCTGATGCGCACGTCGTCCGGTGTCGCCATCGGCCGGGCCGCGCGGCTGACGCGCCACATGCCGGCGAGGCCGGCGAGGAGGCGCCCGAGCAGCAGCAGCGTCACGACGAGGTAGATAGAAGCGAGCACGCCGGCCGGCAGCGAGGCAGCCGCGTCCGCGGTCACCGCTGCAGGAGCGGCGCCCGTGCCGGCCACGATGGCCGGCAGCTCGAGCGTCGTCGTGAAGCTCGGTGCCAGCCGGAAGTACATCAGCACCGGCAGCGCGAAGCCCGCGAGCAGCACCAGGCGCCACGCGAGGGCCTCGACGTGCGAGTTGCGTACGCGCAGGGCGCGCAGCACCAGCCAGACGCATGCACTCAT
Source organism: Steroidobacteraceae bacterium (assembly GCA_044871085.1). Lineage (GTDB taxonomy): Bacteria > Pseudomonadota > Gammaproteobacteria > Steroidobacterales > Steroidobacteraceae > CADEED01. Next base: position 25,987 of record JBIOZI010000193.1, read on the forward strand.
CAACAGCATGCGAACGCCGGCGTTCGCCAGAATATCGAGTGTCATTTCTTCACCCTCTTCGCTGCGTCGTCCGACTGTGCGCGCGCGATCTTCTCCGCCAGGCGCTGCAGCTCGCGCCGGTCGAGGATGCGCGTATCGACCAGGCCGACCAGCACCTCTTCGAGCGAGCCGCTGCAGAACCGGTCGACGATGCGTTTCACCGCGTGCGCGGCGGCGCGGCCGCGCGTGTCGGCGGCCTCGTAGACGAAAGTGCGCTGCTCGACGCGATGCGTGAGGTGGCCCTTGGCTTCGAGCCGCTTGAGCACCGTGCGCACGGTCGATTCCTTGAGCGGGCGCGACAGCGCCTTCTGCACCCAGTCCGCGGTGGAGGCGCCGTGGCCCCACACCAGCTGCAGCACTTCGCGCTCGAGATCGCCCAGGTCGGAAACGTTGTGAGTCATGGTAGCGCTACTTGAAGTAATGCTACACATCGTAGCACTACGTCGCAGCGCGGCGCCAGCTTTTTTTACGGGCGTGAAGTCAGGGCCGCAGCTCGAGCCGGTGTGCGGCCGGGCCCGGCAGGAAGGGCGTGGGGCGGCCCGCCACCCAGTCATCGAAGCCGCTGCGGTAGAACGGGGACAGCGGGTGGCCGGAGGGACCTCCCGGCAGCTCGAGATAACCCTCGGCCTCGTGCCCCGGCGAGACGGCAAACCGTTCCGAGGCGCCGAATGCGCCGTCCTGCACGCGCGGCATGTGGTGGTCGCCCGGCAGCGAGCGCGCCGGCATGTCGAGCAGCCACGCGAGCATGGGCACGGCGCGCGACAGCGGGTGCCGCACTGCCACCGTCGCGCGCGCTCCGTAGCCGCAGCGCTCGAGCGCGCCGCATTCCTTCACGAGCGACTCGATCGTCAGGTCCACGCGCTCGAGCAGGAAGGCGCGCCAGTCACCGCCCGGCGTGACCGTGGGCGGCGCGATGAACGTGGGACGCTCGCTCACGAGGCGGAAGCCGGCCGCCTCGAATTGCGCCGGCCTGCGGATGGCGGCCTGGCCAGCCGTCTCGGGCACGAAGCCCGTTGCGAGCGAATGCCACAACGCGTCCAGCACGTTGCCGCGAAACGCGCGTACCAGCCGGTAGCCGACGGCATCGGGCACGGCATCCACCACGCCGGTGCTCACGAGCTCGCGGAATGCGGCGCGCGCCGGCACGTCGCGCAGTGCCGCATCGTCGAGCAATGCGAGCAGCAGCTCGCGCCAGCGGGCGACGAACAGGCCGCGCGAGTCGGTCTGGATGGCGAGCATGTCGGCTTCGGTGGCGGGCCTGGCGAGGCCGACGAGATCGTCGCGGATCTGCCGCGCCCGCGCGCCGATGTCGTAACCCCCCGCGCCCACGTCGACTTCGTCGTCGCCGAGCACGGCCTCGAGTGCGCCGTCGACGACGCGCTGGTTCGCGGTCCACACCCGGCCCACGGGCGGGTCGGAGATCCGCGGATGATCGTCGGCCTCGGTGAACTCGAGCGCCCCGAACAGCCGGTCGGGCCCGCGCGTACGCGGCACGCGCCCTAACAAAGTCCAGGCGATGCGGCCGGAGCTGTCTCCGACCACGAGGTTCTGGGCGGGAATGCCAACGCCGGGCGCGAGCGCGAGCACCTCGTCGACGGTGCGCGCGTTCTCGAGGTGCAGCAGCGCGAAATTGGTGGCCTCGGGATACAGCGCGAGCCAGCCGGCCTGCGCGCACTCGCCCGCCTGCACGTCGGCGGCGTACTCCTCGCCGTCGAGCACCACGCCGGCGCCCGCTTCGCGGTACTCGACGACGGCGGGGTCGCGGCCCCGCACCTCGATCGACTCGCGCCGTACTCGATAGCCAGCGCCGCGGCACGGCGCGAAGCGCACGTCGGAGAAATCGCCGTAGCTGTTGGTGAAACCCCAGGCCACGTGGCCGTTCGAGCCCGCGGCCACCGCGGGCGTGCCGGGCAGGGTGACGCCGGTGATGTCGAGCGCCGGCGCACCGGCGGAAACAGGCGGGGCCCCGGTGACAATACGCAGCCGCGCGGGGTACCACACGGCGGGCACGCCGAGATCGAGATGCATGTCGTTCGCCACCAGCGCGGCGCCGCTCCTGGTATGGACGCCGGCCACGGCCCAGCTGTTGCTGCCGGGAAGTTTGGGCTCGACGCCGGCGGCATCCGCGGGCCCCGCGAATTTCAGCAGCGCCGGGTACGGCGGCTGAACCGTGGGAAGCCCGCAGCCCGCGGTGCAGGTCTGCGGGCCGTGGTTGGGGGTGTCCCAGCTCGAGTGCCCCGCGTAGACGAACGCGACCAGCGCATGCACGGCCTCGGGGCCGCCCGCCGCACCCGCGCGCGCCGCGACCGCCCGCTCGAACCGGCGCCGCGCGATTTCCGCGGTCAGCGCGCCGTACTGCAGCTGCCACCACATCGAGTGCACCACCAGCACCGAGTCCTCGGGCGACCAGTCGCGCGGCGTCGCGCGCAGCAGCAGGTATTCCCAGGGCCGCGCATCGAGGCTGTGCCGCCCGGCATTCACGCCGCGCGTGTAGGCCTCGAGGATCGCGCGTTCCTCGGGCGAAGTCGTTTCCACCACGCGCCGCGCCACCGCGCGAAACCCGAAGCGTCGCGTGCGCGTATCCGTCGCGAGCGCAACCGGCCCGAACAGCTCGGACAGCTCGCCGGCCGCGAGGCGGCGCGACAGATCCATCTGGAAGAAACGATCCTGCCCGTGCGCGAAACCCGTGGCAAAGGCGAGGTCCACGCGCGCGGCCGCCGTGATGACGGGGATGCCGCGCGCGTCGCGCTCGATGGTGGCCGGTGCGGAGAGCGCCGCGGTGACGGTGCCGTCGAGACGCGGCAGGCTGCGGTGCATCGCCCACCAGGCGCCGCCGAATGCCAGCAGCGCCACGGCCGCGATGACTAACAACGTCCAACGCAGCCAGCGCAGCCAACGCATTGCCCGGGCCCGTCAGTCCTTGGGGACGCGCAGGATCGTCAGGGCGTTGGTGCCGCCGGTGATGCCGGTGAGCTCGCCCTTGGTGACGATGACCAGATCGCCGCGCTCGACCAGGTCGAGCTGCAGCATCATCGTGAGGATGGCCTTGAACAGCTCGGTGGTGCGCACCTCGGGGATGTCGAACGGCACCGGGTACACGCCGCGATACAGCGTGACACGCCGGCGCGTCGCTTCGTGGCGCGTGAATGCGTAGATGGGGATGTCGGCGCGCGAGCGCGACATCCACAGCGGCGTGGTGCCCGATTCCGTCAAGGCGACGATGGCGCGCACCTTCATGTGATTCGCGGTGTACATCACCGCCATCGCGATCGCCTCTTCGGTGCGATCGACGATGCCTTCGACGCGATGGCGGATGCGATTGTGCGTGAGCTGGTATTTCTCCGCGCCGTTGATCACGTCTTCCATGGCCTGCACGGCCTTGATGGGATGCTTGCCGACCGCGCTCTCCGCCGAGAGCATGACCGCGTCGGTGCCGTCCATGACGGCGTTCGCCACGTCCGACACTTCGGCACGCGTCGGCACCGGGCTCGTGATCATGGACTCCATCATCTGCGTGGCCGTGATGACGGCTTTATTGCGCGTGCGCGACTCGTGGATGATGGTCTTCTGCAGGCCGGTGATGGCCGCGTAGCCCATTTCGACGCCGAGGTCGCCACGCGCGACCATCACCACGTCGGACGCTTCGATGATCTCGACCAGGTTGTGGATGGCTTCGTGGCGCTCGACCTTCGCGCAGATGTGGGCGCTGCTGCCGGCTTCCTGTACCAGCTTGCGCGCCAGGTGCATGTCGGCGGCGTCGCGTGGGAAGGAAACGGCGATGTAGTCCACGCCCCGCGAGGCCGCGAACTTGATGTCTTCGCGGTCCTTGTCGGTGAGCGCCGGCGCGGAGATGCCGCCGCCCTTGAGATTGACGCCCTTGCGGTTCGACAGCTCGCCGCCCGCGATCACTTTCGTGTCGATGCGGGTGCCGGAAACGGCGGTCACCTGCAGCTCGATCAACCCGTCGTTGAGCAGCAGGATGTTGCCGGGTTTCACGTCCTTCGGCAGGTCCTTGTACGCGCAGCCGACCACCTGCTCGTCGCCGGCGTTGGCGTCGTGCGTCGTGTCGAGCGCGAAAGCCTGTCCGTCCTTCAAGTCCACTTTCTTGTTAGTGAAGCTCTCGATTCGGATTTTCGGGCCGCCGAGATCGGCGAGGATGCCGACGTAGCGGCCCGCGCGCCGCGCGGCCTCGTGCACGAGGTCGATGCGCCGCCCGTGCTCCTCGTGCTTGCCGTGTGAAAAATTGACGCGCGCCACGTCGAGGCCCACTCGGACCATTTCGGTCAGGACTTCGATGGAATCGGTGGCCGGGCCTAGGGTCGCGACGATCTTCGTGCGCGAGTGCATCTGTCTATCTTGCATGGGCGCGCATTCTGCCATGTGAAATCGGCCGTGGCGCATAATCCAAGACGGAATTCCAATTCGCTGGAGCACTGCAATGTCGAAGCAATCCTGGCTGATGCTCGTGGTCGGGCTCGTTTTGGGTGCGAGCCTGACGGCCCTGCGCGCCGAAGAGGCGGCAGCGCCGCGCGTATTCGAGATCCGGACGTATTACACGCATCCCGGCCGCCTCGACGCCCTGCACAAGCGGTTCCGCGAGCACACGCTGCGGATCTTCGAAAAACACGGCATGACGAATGTGGGCTACTGGGTGCCCCAGGACGCGCCCGCGCACGACCACACGCTGGTCTACGTCCTCTCGCACGCGAGCCGGGAACAGGCGAAGGAAAACTGGCAGGCGTTCGGCAGCGATCCGGAGTGGAAGAAAGTCGCGGCGGAGTCGGAGAAGGACGGGAAGATCGTCGAGCGCGTGGAGTCGGTGTTCGCCGACGCGACTGACTACTCACCGCTGAAGTAATGTAATGGGGACATTCCTCGTTTCCTAGCAAACGGGGACAGACCTCAATCCGCGT
>JBIOZI010000194.1:0-6186 GCA_044871085.1 Steroidobacteraceae bacterium
AGCCCGGAGATCACCCCGGCCATGCGTGCGTGCTCGCGGTCATCCAGGCGGCGTTTGATATACGCCTCGCCCGTCACCGGCAGCACCGTCGTCTCCGACGATGTTTCGAAGGGCACGGCGGCTTTCAGGCGCGCGCCGGGATTGACGATGGCGAGGTTCAGCTGGGTGGGCTGCGCGAACGACAGCGACACGAGACCGCGCGCCGGCAACGCCGGGCGCAGCTGCTGGCCGAGCAGCTTCAGGAACACCAGGCGCTGGCGCTCGGGGATCAGGTTCGCGCGATACAGCAGGGTGTCGCCGAGCCAGGCGAACAGCTCGATCAGCGTGCGGCCGGGGTCGCCGAGACGCGGGTTGGTCCACTCCGGCGTATGGGCGGGAATGCGCGCCAGCAGATCCTCGACGAGGTCGTCGAAGCGGCGGTCATCGAGGCTCGGTGGAGTGATGGGCACGGCTCAAGTCTCTAGTTGCACGGTCACGTTCATGCTGCCGGGCGTGCCGTTGCGCGCCAGTCGATAGGCGATCTCGACGCGCAGGGCGCTCGGCTGGTTCGGCACTTCCCACACCTCGACGGCATCGAGCAGGATCCGCCGCTCCCAGCGCGTCAGCGACTCCTGCACGAGGTCGCGGATCTGCCGGCGGGTCGCGAGCGTGTTGGGCGAATGCAGCAGCCGATCGAGACCGCCGCCGAAGTCCGGACGCATCAGCTGCTCTCCGGGACGCGTGCTGAGGATGATGCGGATCGCATCGCGCACGCTGCGCTCGAGGTCGGGCCATTCGAGGCGCCCGTGCTCGTCGGGTAACGGTAGCCACGGCCATCCCAGCAGAGGACTCACGATTTCAGCCATGGCTATTCGACCTTCTTGGGAAAAGGGATGCAGATCTTGATGTACGCCATCCAGTTGAAAATCAGGTTGAGCATCCCGAGCATGATGTTGAGCACGATGAACGCGCACAGCGTGATGATCGGCAGGCTGAAACTGCAGATCCACATGAGACCGCCGGTGCCCGGTTTGCCTTTGCCTTCCAGCAGATCCTTCGGGCTGCCGGTGAGCAGGCCCTGCAGCGAAGGCGGCAGCACGAAGGACACGTTCGGCTTCAAGCGCTTCAAGTCGCTGAGGTCGGGAAGCGTGACCTGCAACGGCGGCGCGCCCGCTCCTTCGTACCACTGTGCGATCACGAACGGTTCGCTGTACGCGCTCCAGTGCATCTGCGCCGGGCAGGCGCCGGACGCCTTCTCGCGAACGAAGGCACGCAGCACGTACTGCGCGCCCGGCTCGTCGAAGCGCGCAGGCCGCGGCTTCACCTCGGCGAAGCGTTTGCGCATCGAGGTGGACATCGCGGCCGCGAGGTCGCGCGCCTGCGAGGCGGGCAGGCTGGGCCACGACGCCGGCATCGCCACGCCCGGTGTCACCGTGCCCTCCAGCAGTATTCGTCGCGCCTGGTCGAGGAAGGTGGTCGCGACCACCGTGTCCGGCACACTCTGGTTGGGTTTCAGCTCGAGCGGCAGGCGGATGCGATCGAGCTCGCGGGTGAGACGCTGCGATTCGACCGTCGGTTGCTCGGGGAAGGCATCGAACTCGATGACCACCTGGCGCAGCAGCGCAATGAAACGCTGCAACTGGCGACCTGCGCCGCTCGGTACGTTCTTGAAGACGCCGGGGCTCACCTCGGTGCACGTCACGAGCGCATTCCAATGCGGTTCGGCCATGGTCTCGGGCCTGGCGTCGCCGGTCGTCTCGACGGCTTCGAACCAGCCCGGATGCAGCGGTTCGCCTTTCAGCGGGAAGTCCATGGGGAGACCGCGCAGGCCTTCGACCAGGTGATTCGTGAATTCCTGGTCCGTCGGACCGAAAGGAATCATGTTCGCGCCGAAGGCGTCGTCGAAGGACACCGGGGTCTCGGCAATCTCGGCACTCGTCGTCGGCACGATTCCGTAGAACAGCGTCTGGCCGGCATCCCGGCACACGTCCGGTGGCGCAATGAACATCGGGACGACGTGCTCGTCGAGCAGGTTGTCGGGCTGCGCGCGCGCCGCGAGCTGCAACGCGCGATCGACGTTCGCGACGCCGGTGGCGCCGTGGGCGAGGCGTCTCACGTGCTCGGGATCCACGGAGTCGCCGCCGGCGCGCTCGACGACCGTCCACCCGCGCAGCTTGCCGGAGGAGCGCATCCAGCCTTCGTAGCGCGTGCGAGCGCCGTCGCGCCGCACGCGACGGACGACGAGACCCGCCGACTCGACCCGCGCCGGATCGATGCGCGGTTCGCCGGGCCGCGGGCACCACGCTTCCATGAGCGCGACGTGGAACTGCCGCTGGATGGGCTGGAACAGCTTCAGCACCTGCTGCTTGTTGCGCGCGCTCGCGATGGAGGCGCGCAGCTCGCGCCGGCCGCCCGGTGTACGACAACCTTCGAGCACGGCTTCGAGGAAATCTTCGTCGTTACGCTGCAAAACCGCCGGATGGTCGGAGTCGGCGAGGTCGCGCGGCGCTGTGATGACGACGTCGTGGCTCATGCTCTCACCAGATGTTGCCCGCGCCGGGCGTGTAGCTGGTGCTGACCACCGAGTTGGTCTTCAGCGTTTCGCACTTGATCGTTCCCGAGAACGTCGCCATCGCGGTGTCCACCTTCACCATGCCGGCGGACACCTCGACTTGCGAGGCGCTCACCTTGACCTTCGCGGAGGCCTGCACGGTGATGCCCGCCGATTCGAGCTTGACGCTGTTGCCATTCGAATCTTCGACGGTGATTTCGCCCGGGCCGTCCTTCAGCGTCACTTTCTGTCCGCCCGGGGTTTCGAGCTGCAGCGTTTCCTGACCCTGCTGATCGTCGATCGTGATGACGACGCCGTTCTTCGATTTGATGCGCTTGTAGCGATTGACGCCGCCCGATTCGATGCTCGCCGGCGCGGCGGCTGCGCCGTTCCACAACCCACCGACGATCAGCGGATGACGCGCGTCGCCGCCGACGAACACCACGAGTACCTCGTCGTCGACATCCGGGAGGAAGAACGCGCCGCGGTCGCTGCCGGCAAACGGTGAGACGACGCGCGCCCACAGCGGCGCGTCCTGCTCGCCGACGCCGTCGTGCGCGAGCAGGCGCACCTGCACGCGGCTGCGCGAATCCGGATCGTCGAGGGACACGACCTGCGCGAGCATCGCTGCCTGCATCCAGTCGAGACTGCGTTCGAAGAGGCTGGAGGATTTCATCGTCAGCCTGCTCCGAGGAATGCACATTCGCCCCGGAACTCCGTGCGATAGCCCTGCCGCATATCGAACAGGTGGCAGGCGTGTGTGAGGTAGTACGTGTTGTCCCAGCGGCCGGACATGCCGTTGACGCTGATGTGCGTGCCGACGCGCAGCTTCGGGTTGCCCTCCGCGAGGCCGTCGATGCGCACGAAGCGTCGCGCGCGCTGGTCGAAGGCCGCTTCGGCCACGGCCTGCGCCTCGGCGGCGGTGGGCATCACGAGATGGCCGATGTGCTCGCCGCGCTCGCTCAGAGACTGCGTGAGCCAGTCCTTGCCCTTCTTGCCGGAGCCGGGGCCCGCGTGCGTCGCCTGCGTGGCCTCGTGGCTGACGGCGCTGCCCTGGACGGGGTCCCAGCCGCTGGTGGTGACGCTGCTCACCTGGTCGGCGAGATCGGCGGTGACGCGCGCGCGGGCGAGCTGCGAGAACAGCGTGAGCTCCACGGTGCCGCGCTTCACGTCGCCGCGCGGCGAGACCTGCAGCTCACTGCCTACGATCTGCAGGTCGGAGTCGAAACGCGCCAGCAGGCGGCGCAGGAAGGCGAGGTCACTTTCGTTGAGCTGCGCCCAGGTGCCGGTCGGGCTCGCGAGCCCGGTGATCTTCGGCGTGAGGCCGAGTCCGCTGGCGATGTCGCGGACGATGTCGGCCGGCGACTTGTCCGTGTACACCTTGCTGCGGCGGGCCATGCGTGCGCCTTGCAAGGCATCCTCGGCGAGCACGACGAATTCGGGCGGACCGCCCATCTTGTACTCGGCCTCGAGCGCGGTGACCTTGCCGCGGAAAATTTCCGTGGGCTGTGTGACATCACCGGCGTACACACCGAGCTCGGCGCCGAGCTTCAAGGACGAGTCGCTGCCGAACGCCTCCTCGGCGCCCCCGTCGGTGGTGCTCGCGATGTTGACGAAACGCAGCTCGCAGCGACTCATCCCGCCTTCATCCTCTTCCATGCGCATGTTCCGCAGCAGCTCGGCGGCGCGCGCATCCGGCTGTCCGGCGATGCGCAGCGTCGGACGGGCGCTGTAGTAGACAGAGGGGCTGAGGACGGTTTCGGTCATGAGTGCTCCGTGCTCGCGCTCAGTCGGCGAAGCTGCGCAGGCAGCGTTCCGTCACGAGATGCGCGTGCTCGGCCACCCACTGGCAGATCTCTTCCTTGGCGGGCGTGTCGGCCGCGGCACCGGGGCTGTCGCCGGCGGCATCGCCGCGCCGCGGTGCCAATTCGCCGGTCACGTGTTCGAACACGATGGACATGATTCTCTCCTGTAGCTAGTTAGTCGAAGCCGATGCGTGCGTGCAGGTCGGCACCCGCGCCGACGTTCGCCGACAGGCTGCCGCCCGTGCTCGCGCTCGCCATGCCGCCCGCGCCGAAGGAGGCGCCGCCGAGCGACGCCGAGGCGGAAGCCTGGGGCAGCAGGCTGGCCGCGCTCGGCAGCGAAGCACTGCTGCCGACGCCGGCGCGCAAGCCGCCGAACGCCGCGCCCGCGGTTGCCGTGATGCTGGCTCCGCCGCCGATGCCGATGCCCGCGCTCGCGCCGACACCGACACCGACACCGCCGCCAATGCCGAGGCCTATGCCGGCTCCGCCGCCGACGGCGAACGCGGCCGGTGCGCCGAGCGACACGCCGGCGCCGATCGCCAGCGAGACCTCCCCGCCGAAGCGCAGGCTCGCGGAGCCGTTCGCCGTCGCGATTGCGCGCGCCGCGCGCGGATCGCCGAGTGCATTCGCCGCGCCCGCCGGCCCGCCGGAGTTCGGCACGATGGCGGGTTCGGGATCGCGCTTGCCGTCCATCGAGGCGGGATTACCCTTCTTGCTTTCGAAGACGGCGTTCTGGGCCGCGAGCGAGAGGTTGATCGCCGCGCGCAGCGGCACCCCGGTCGGGGCGAAGAAATCGAGTGTTTCCTTGTATTGTTCGATGATTCCGACGAAGCGGTAGACGCCCCAGCCGAACTCGACGCGCGGCGGCACCTTGCCACCGCCATCGACGAAGGGCTCCATGAGCTTCGCCATCTTGTCGGTGAAGTTCCGCACGTCCTCGCCACCCGTCACGTCGCCACTGTCGTTGGGCATCGTGGTGTCGAAGATCAGGTCCATCGTGAGCTTGGCGACCGACTGGCTCACGTACTGGACCCCGTCGGCCTTCTTGTCCTTCTTGCTGGAGTCGGCCTGGTTCGAGATGGAATACTGCAGCGACGCCGGATTGAAGTGCACCTTCACCGGCTTCTGGTTCGGACCGCTGAGCGCCTTGAAGGTGGCGATCTCGAGCTTGGGTTTTTCGGGTTTATCGGGCATGGCTCACTCCGCCACCAGGCGCAGGCCTTCGTGCGCGAGGTGCAGCTCTTCGATGCCGACTTCGTTGCCCTTGGCGTTCAGGTCGGCCGCCTTGAATTTGACCGGCATGCAGCGGTCGAGGCTCCAGGTGATGGCCGGTTTGCCGGTGGAGTCCTGCATTTCGATCTCGGCCGAGAGGCGATAGGCGTATCCGCCGCCGCCGACGAGCTGGAACCAGTTCCACAAGTCGCGCGTCGCCGTCATGCCGCGCTTCAACACGACGGTGGCGAAGCTCACCGTGCCCGCGCGTTGCGCGGCACCGTAGTTAGAGCCGCCGGCCTTGATGACCTTGGCTTCCATCGTCGCCTCGAGTCCGGTGCATTCGGCGAAGGCGCCGCTGCAGATCTGCACCGGACCGCCATTCGGGCCGACCTTCTTGAAGCGCAGCTGAAAGCGGAAGGCGGTGAGGGGTGCCAGCAGGTTCTCGGCGATCTCGGCGGGTTTCGTGCCGGCGCCGCCGCCGCTGCCGCTCGGCGCGGTGTTGCTGCGGGCGGCACCGGGGGAGAACGAGGCGGTGGCGCTCGCGGAAAAGGATGCACTGGCGTCGAAGGCCATCAGGCGACTCCCTGCGCCATGCGCATGGTCTCGCCGCCGCCGTTGAGCGCGAGTACGACTGTG
>JBIOZI010000195.1:0-21374 GCA_044871085.1 Steroidobacteraceae bacterium
TTGCCCACAGCTTCCTCCCGATCCCACCTCGCGATGGACACCGTTGCCGCTCAGCTAACACTTCCCCTTGCCGGGTGTGTAGAGGACTTCCACCTCCAAGTGAGTGCGCCCTGCCGGGCGCACAAGAGAAAGGCCCCGCCGGTTTCCCGGCGGGGCCTTCTATCTACTGGCCGACGTTGAACGCCGGACCGCAACGAGCCTCGCGGCTCCTTACATGTCCATGCCGCCCATTCCGCCCATGCCGCCCGGGGCTCCGCCGCCGTGCGCATGCTCTTCGTCCTTCGGCGCTTCCGCGATCATGACTTCCGTCGTGAGCAGCAGGCCCGCGACCGACGCCGCGTTCTGCAGCGCGAGGCGCGTGACCTTGGCCGGGTCGAGGATGCCCTCTTCCAGCATGTCGCCGTACTCGCCCGAGCCCGCGTTGTAGCCGTACGCGCCCTTGCCCGCCTTGACGGCGTTCAGGACCACCGCGGCATCCTCACCGGCGTTCTCGACGATCTGACGCAGCGGCTCTTCGATCGCGCGCGCCAGGATGCGAATGCCGACCGTCTGGTCTTCGTTCGCGCCTTCGAGCTTCTCGAGGGCCTTCAGCGCGCGGATCAGCGCGACGCCGCCGCCCGGGACCACGCCTTCTTCGACGGCCGCACGCGTTGCATGCAGCGCGTCTTCGACGCGGGCCTTCTTCTCTTTCATCTCGATCTCGGTGGCCGCACCGACCTTGATGACCGCGACACCGCCGGAGAGCTTGGCAACGCGCTCCTGCAGCTTCTCTTTGTCGTAGTCCGAGGTGGCTTCGGCAGCCTGCTGGCGGATCGACTCGACGCGCGCCTTGATGTCGGTGCCCTTGCCGGCACCGCCGATGATCGTGGTGTTTTCCTTCTCCACGACGACCTTCTTGGCATCGCCGAGGTCATCGAGCGTGGCCTTCTCGAGCTGCAGGCCGACTTCGTCGGAGATGACCGTGCCGCCCGTGAGGACCGCGATGTCCTGCAGCATGGCCTTGCGACGATCGCCGAAGCCCGGGGCCTTCACGGCCGCCACTTTGAGGATGCCGCGGATGTTGTTCACCACGAGCGTCGCCAGGGCTTCGCCTTCGACGTCTTCCGCGATCACGAGCAGCGTACGGCCCGCCTTCGCGACGCCTTCGAGCACCGGCAGCATTTCGCGGATGTTCGAGATCTTCTTGTCGACGAGCAGGATGTACGGTTTGTCGAGCTCGACCGTCTGGTTCGCCTGCTGATTGATGAAGTACGGCGAGAGGTAGCCGCGATCGAACTGCATGCCTTCGACGGTGTCGAGCTCGTTCTCGAGGCCCGAACCTTCTTCGACGGTGATCACGCCTTCCTTGCCGACCTTGTCCATCGCATCGGCGATGGTCTTGCCAATGTCCGCATCGGAATTCGCCGAGATCGTGCCGACCTGGGCAATGGCCTTGCTGTCTTTGCAGGGCTTGGCGATCTTCTTGATCTCTTCGACGCAGGCCGTGACGGCCTTGTCGATGCCACGCTTCACGTCCATCGGGTTGCGGCCCGAGGAGACGGCCTTGAGGCCTTCGCGGATGATGGCTTGCGCGAGCACGGTGGCGGTGGTGGTGCCGTCGCCGGCTTCATCGGAGGTGGCGGAAGCGACTTCCTTCACCATCTGCGCGCCCATGTTCTCGAACTTGTCCTTGAGCTCGATCTCCTTGGCGACCGAGACACCGTCCTTCGTGACGGTGGGGGCGCCGAAGCTCTTATCGAGCACCGCGTTGCGGCCCTTCGGGCCGAGCGTCGCCTTGACGGCGTTGGCGAGGATATTGACGCCGCGGAACATCTTCACGCGGGCGTCGTCGCCGAAACGTACTTCTTTAGCAGCCATGGTTATTTACCCTCAATGACGGCCATGACGTCTTCTTCACGCATGACCACGAGTTCGTCTCCATCCACCTTCACTTCGGTGCCGGAGTACTTGCCGAACAGGATCTTGTCGCCGACTTTCACGTCGAGCGCACGGACGCTGCCGTCTTCCAAAATCTTGCCCTTGCCTACCGCGACGATCTTTCCCTGTACGGGCTTCTCGGCGGCCGAGTCCGGAATCACGATGCCGCCGGCGGAAACGCGCTCTTCTTCGAGACGCTTCACGATCACGCGGTCATGAAGAGGACGAATCTTCATGGGTTCGCTCCTTAAATTGAGTGTTGAGTGGAAACTGGTTGAACCGCGGGAAGGGGCTATTAGCACTCTCCCTCAGCGGCTGCTAATTGTATGGACCGAGCGGCGGTTTTCAAGCCTGAAGGAGGTTTTTTTGCCTCCCGGCGGTCCGAACCTGCAATTTGGGGCCCGAATTGCGGGTCAGATCGAGGCGAGATCCCCGTGGCCTCCCCCATCATCAGGCCGGTTCGTGTCTTTTATATGTCGCATAGCATGGCGGCCCCGCGCCCCTTCGAGGTTTTGATGAGCGTCAAGAAGACTCTGGCATTCGCTGCCATGGCCACCCTGCTGGCCGTCTGCGCGTTCGCGATCGGCGAAGACGAGTTCCTGCCGCCGGAGCAGGCGTTCCAATACACGGTGGTCGCCAACCCCACGAGCGTCACCGTGGAGTGGCGCGCGACCAAGGGCTACTACCTCTACAAGTCGCGCATGGGTCTCGCCGCGGCGACGCCCGGCGTCACGGTCGGCACGTCCGTGTATCCGCCGGGCGAGGTCCACGAAGACGAATACTTCGGCAAGCAGGAAGTTTTCCGCGGCGCCTTCAAAGTCAGCGCGCCGCTCGCCGGCGCCAGGCCCGGCGACACGATTGCGCTCAAGCTCAAGTGGCAGGGATGCGCGGATGCCGGGCTGTGCTATCCGCCCAGCGAGTGGGACGCGACGGCACAGGTGTCGGGGTCGGGCGCCGTGGCCGCGGTGACGGCGGACAAGGTGTTCGCGCTGGCCAAGGCCTCTGACGCCACCACGCTCGAAGGCGACGAAGAATACCTGCCGGTGGACGAGGCATTCGTACTCACGGGCGACGCCAGCTCCATCAACGGCATCGCGCTCAACTGGCGCATCGCGGACGGCTACTACCTCTACAAGCAGCGCATCAAGGTGGAGCCCGCGAGCGCGGCGCAGACCATCGGCGCGGTCGTGTTGCCGAAGGGCGAATCGCACAGCGACGAGTACTTCGGCGAGCAGGAGATCTACCGCCAGAGCGTCGACGCGAGCTTCTCGGTGCCACCTTCCGCCGCCAAGACGGTGGACGTGAACGTGACGTACCAGGGCTGCGCGGATGCCGGCCTGTGCTATCCGCCGGAGACCAAACTACTGAAGATTTCGCTCGAGGGCGCGCCGACGGTGGCCGCGGCGGCCGGCGGCGCGAACGGCGATTACGTTTCCGAGCAGGACAGTTTCGCCGCGAAGATGAGCGGCAGCATCCTGGTGCTGCTGGGGCTCGCGTACCTGGGCGGGCTGCTCATGTCGTTCACGCCCTGCGTGCTGCCGATGGTGCCGATCCTCACGGGCATCATCGCCGGCAGCGGCGAGAACACGACGACGCGCCGCGCCTTCCTGCTCTCGCTGTCGTACGTCGCCGGCATTTCGATCATCTACACGGCGATGGGCATCATCGCGGCGTACATCGGCAGCAGCGTGAATCTGCAGGCCATCTTCAACCAGGGGAAAATCCTGGTTCCGTTCGCGATCCTGTTCGTGGTGCTCGCGGCCTCGATGTTCGGCGCCTTCACCATCGAGATGCCGAGCTTCATCCAGACGCGGCTGAGCAGCGCGAGCAATCAGCAGCAGGCCGGCACGTATGTCGGCGTCGCGGTGATGGGCGCCTTGTCGGCCCTCATCGTCTCCGCATGCGTCGCGCCCGTGCTCATCGGGGTGCTGAGTTTCGTCGCGCAGAGCGGCAATGCGCTGCGCGGCGGACTCGCGATGTTCGCCATCAGCCTGGGCGTGGGCACACCGCTGATACTCGTGGGCGCTTCGGCGGGCGCTCTGTTGCCGCGCGCGGGCGCGTGGATGGAGACCATCAAGAATCTCTTCGGCGTGATGTTCCTCGCGGTGGCCGCGTGGCTGCTGGCGCGCATCGTGCCGGACTGGGCGCAGCTCATCGTGTGGGCCGTGCCCGCGTTCGCGTTGACGTGGGTGCTGTGGCGCGCGCGCGCGAAATCGGCCGCGGGCCGTGGCGTGGCGCGTGCGCTCGCCGTGGTGGCGGGTCTGTACGGCGCGGTGTTGTTGGCCGGTGCGGTGCTCGGCGGCTCGAATCCGCTCCGGCCCATTCCGCAGCTCGCCGGCGCGCAGAAAAATCTGCAGTTCAAACGCATCAAGACCGTTGCGGATCTCGAGCGCGAGGTGGCCGCGGCGTCGGCCGCGGGCAAATCCGTCATGGTCGACTTCTACGCGGACTGGTGCGTGTCGTGCAAAGAGATGGAGCACAACACCTTTACCGAGAAGGACGTGCAGGACGCGTTGACGAATTCCGTGCTGCTGCAGGCGGACGTCACGAAGAATGACGAGCAAGACCGCGCGCTGTTCAAGCACTTCGGCATCTTCGGCCCGCCCACCATTGCCTTCTATGGCGTCGATGGCACGGAACGGCGAAACTTCCGCGTCGTCGGTTTCATGAAGGCTGCGGAGTTCGCAGCCGTGGTCCGGCAAGCCGTCGCACCAGCGACTCAAGCCGCAAAGTGAACGAACCCTTCCGTCTCCCGCGATTCCTCATCGCGGGAGCGATCATCATTGCCGCCGGAGCGGCGGGCTTTCTTTTCTATCGCGCGGCGGCGCCGCGCACCGTCATGCTCACGGTCAACCCTTCCACTGCGGCAGCGTCACCGGCTGACGCGGCCGCGGCGGGGCCTGCGAACGAATCGGCCGCTCCCGCGCGAAAAGTGCCGGATACCCTCCCAGACATCACGCTCGCGAATCTCTCCGGTACGCCGACCAGGCTCTCGAGCTTCGCCGGGCGGCCGCTCATGTTGAATTTCTGGGCTACGTGGTGCGCGCCCTGTCGCCGCGAGATACCGTTGCTCAACCGCCTGCGGGAGCAGCGCAAACGCCAAAACGCCGAGATCGTGGGAATAGCCGTCGATTTCAAGGACGAAGTCGCCAAGTTCGTGAAGAAAGTGCCCCTGAACTATCCGCTTCTCATTGGGGAGGAGGACGGCTTGGCCGCCGCTGAAGCCTTCGGAATGGGGATGATGTTTCCCTTCAGCGTGTTCGTAGACGGTCAGAATCGGATTTTAACGGTCAAAGTGGGTGAATTACACGAAGATGAAGCCAACTTCGCGTTCGATCGCCTTCTGGACATCGAACATGGCGTCTTGACGCGCGAACAGGCACAGTGGCGCGTGGCTGAGGCTTTCCAGGCGATGGCGGCAGAACGCGCGCAGGCCGAAGCCGCACAGCCCGGTTCGGCCCAATAACGGCTGATCCCGCCAGTTTGCCGAATACCGCGCACGATACCCGCCGATTACGGTAAATTCGCCGCCTTCCACGCCCCGGGACATTCCAGCGGCCGTATGGCACGACTCTTATTACTGAACGGCCCCAACCTCAATCTCCTCGGCCAGCGCGAGCCCGAGGTATACGGCTCGGACACGCTCACCTCCATCGTGGACCGCGCCAAGAGCGCCGCGGCCAAGCTGGGACACGAGCTCATCGCCTTCCAGAGCAATGCCGAGCACGAGCTGATCGATCGCGTACAGACCGCGAAGGCCAACGGCATCGCCTTCGCCATCATCAATCCGGGCGGCTTCACCCACACCAGCGTCGCGCTGCGCGACGCCTTCCTGGCGGTGAAGCTGCCGTTCATCGAGCTGCACCTGTCGAACACCTGTGCGCGCGAGCAGTTCCGGCATCACTCGTACTTCTCAGACATCGCGGTGGGCTGCATCGTCGGGCTCGGGGCTCAGGGGTACGAGCTCGCAGTGCAGGCCGCGGCAGCGCGAATCCACCCCGTCACGGACGCGCGTCCCGCGCGTTGAAAGTCAATAACGAATATGGGAGTCCGAATTGGACATTCGTAAAGTAAAGAAGCTGATCGAACTACTCGAGGAATCGGGCATCGCCGAGATCGAGATCAAGGAAGGCGAAGAGGCCGTGCGCATCAGCCGCATGCCCACCGGCCCGATGGTGACGCACGTCGCGCCCGCGATGGCGATGGCGCCGGCCATGGCGGCCGCCGCACCCGCCGCGCAGGCTCTGCCCGCCCCCGGCGCCGCTGCGGCTGCCGCGCCGCGCGCCAACGAGCACGTGGTCACCGCTCCCATGGTGGGCACCTTCTACGGCGCCGCCTCGCCGGGCGCGAAACCGTTCGTGGAGATCGGCAGCGAGGTCAAGGAAGGCCAGGTGCTCTGCATCATCGAAGCGATGAAGATGATGAATCAGATCGAAAGCGACAAGACCGGCAAGATCACCGCGATCATGGCAACGAACGGCGATCCGGTGGAGTTCGGCCAGCCGCTATTCGTAATCGAATAATGCTCGACAAAATCGTCATCGCCAATCGAGGCGAGATCGCGCTGCGAATCCTGCGCGCGTGCCGCGAGCTCGGCATCAAGACCGTCGCCGTGCATTCCACCGCCGACTACAACCTCAAGCACGTGCTGCTCGCGGACGAATCGGTGTGCATCGGGCCGCCGCAGTCGCAGAAGAGCTACCTCAACATGCCGGCGATCATCAGCGCGGCCGAGGTCACCGACGCGGTGGGCATCCACCCCGGCTACGGCTTCCTGTCCGAGAACGCGGATTTCGCCGAGCGCGTCGAGAAGAGCGGCTTCACGTTCATCGGGCCGCGCGCCGACGTGATCCGCATGATGGGAGACAAGGTCTCGGCCATCAACGTGATGAAAAAGGCCGGCGTGCCCTGCGTGCCGGGCTCGGGCGGCCCGCTCGGAGACGTGCCCGAGGAGAATTTCCGGATCGCGCGCGACATCGGCTACCCGGTGATCATCAAGGCCTCGGGCGGCGGCGGCGGCCGCGGCATGCGCGTGGTGCACACCGAAGCCTCGCTGCTGAACGCCATCGCGGTCACCAAGGGCGAAGCGCTGGCGGCGTTCAACAACGACCAGGTGTACATGGAGAAATTCCTGGAACGCCCGCGTCACATCGAGTTCCAGGTGCTGGCCGATAACTACGGCAACGTCATCCACCTGGGCGAGCGCGACTGCTCGATGCAGCGGCGTCACCAGAAGGTGATCGAGGAAGCGCCTGGGCCGGGCATCACGCCCGAGCAGCGCGAGAAGATGGGCGCGCGCGTCGTCGAGGCCTGCAAGGCCGTCGGCTACCGCAGCGCGGGCACGCTCGAGTTCCTCTACCAGGACAACGAGTTCTACTTCATCGAGATGAACACGCGCATCCAGGTCGAGCACCCGGTGACCGAGCTCATCACGGGCATCGACCTGGTGAAGGCGCAGCTGATGATCGCCTCGGGCGAGAAGCTCAAATACACGCAGAGCGACATCAAGCTCACGGGCCACGCCATCGAATGCCGCATCAACGCGGAGGATGCCAAGACGTTCATGCCCTCGCCCGGCCCCATCAAGCTCTGGCATGCCCCGGGCGGCCCGGGCGTCCGGGTAGATAGCCACATATATTCCGGCTACAACGTGCCGCCGCACTACGACTCGCTCATCGCCAAGGTCATCGCCTACGGTGACACCCGCGAGACGGCCATCGCGCGCATGCGCAACGCGCTCGCGGAGATGGTGGTGGAAGGCATCAAGACGAACACGGCGCTGCACCAGGAAATCTTCACCCATCAGGCGTTCCGCACCGGTGGCCAGGACATCCACTATCTAGAGCGCCGCCTCGGACTGAAGTGAAGAGGCTGCCATGCCTCAGCTAGCGCTCACCCTGACCCTCGACGGGCTCGATGCCGGTCGCGTCGAGGAGGCATGCTTCGAATTCGGCGCGCTCGCGGTGTCGTACACGGACCAGCGCGACGATCCGATCCTCGAGCCGGCGCCGGGTGAGTTCCGCCTGTGGCCCCATTCGCGTCTGCAGGCGCTGTTCTCGTTCGACACCTCGCCGCAGGAGCTGGTCGCGGGCCTCTCGCACGTGCTGCGCGTGGCGCCTGAGCGGCTGACGGTCGAAACGCTCGCCGACCGCGTGTGGGAGCGCGAGTGGCTGCGCGATTTCCATCCGATGTGCTTCGGCCGGCGTCTGTGGGTCTCGCCGCACCACGCGCACGTGCACACCGCCGGCGCCGTCGTCGTGCGGCTCGATCCCGGCCTCGCATTCGGCACCGGCACGCACGCCACCACCGCCATGTGCCTCGCGTGGCTCGACGAATATGCCGCCGAGGGCCAGCTCGCCATCGATTACGGCTGCGGCTCCGGCGTGCTCGCGGTGGCGGCGGTGAAGCTCGGCGCGCGCACCTGCAGCGCGTTCGACATCGACCCACAGGCCCTGACGGCCACTCGAGACAACGCCGCGGCGAACGACGTCGCGGAGCGCGTTCGGGTGGTGGCGGCCGACGGCGATCTGCCCGTGGGTGCCGACATCCTGCTGGCTAACATTCTCTGCGGTCCTCTGTGCGACCTCGCGCCGCGGTTCGCGGCGCTGACGCGGCCGGGTGGGCGCATCGTGCTCGCCGGCCTGCTCGACGCGCAGGCCGAAGAAGTGACGCGCGCGCACGCCGACTGGTTCGACATCACGCCGTTCGCGACGCGCGAGGGCTGGACGGCGCTGGCCGGGATTCGCAAGTCCTGACCGGGCGGCAGTTGCAATCGAATCCCCCCGCGGCGCATAAAGACGCCATCGAAAACCACAGGATCCGCGCTTGTTCACCGTCTGTCCCAAATGCACGTTGACGCTGGTCGTCACGACCGTGGATCTGCGCGCGGGCCAGGGCTACGTGCGCTGCGGCCGCTGTGCGAATGTGTTCAACGCGCTGGTGGCGCTGCGCGAAGGCGACCCGGCGGGCGGCATCTCCGATACCGCGAATCGCAGGCTGCTCGAGACCAAACCGAACCCCGCGGTCGAACCTGCGCATGGCGCTGGAGTCGCAGTGGACCCCGAGCCCGAGCCCGAGCCCGAGCCCGAGCCCGAGCCCGAGCCTGAGCCCGAGCCCGAGCCCGAGCCTGCTGAACCTGAAACCGAGATCAGCGCCGAAGTAGCGTCATTCCTCGAATCCGATCTCGCATCAGAGCCTGCGGCGGAGGCTGAGCGGGAAACCGAATCGCACTCCGAAACCATCGAGTTGTCCTCCGACGAGCACTCGATGGAGTTCGACGCGGCGGCCACCGACGTCTCGGATATTTTCGTCGCGCCGCCCGGCAGCGAGCACGACACGACCTCGGGCAACTACGAGGCCGTGGTGCTCGCGGAAGAACCGCAGCCAGACTCCGAACCGCAGTCCGAGTCCGAGCCCACGCTGGTCGCGGAAACCGCCGACGATCCGCACGCGCATACGATGTCATCGGGCGACTGGTCGCTCGCGGACGATCCCGGCGACGCGCAATCCGCATCGACGATCGAGCTCATCGACGAGTCCGCCGCTCCATCGTCCGATGAGCTCGCCCGCTCGGAAGAGAATGACGACAGCGCGCAGGCGGGCAGCAAGGCTGACCCGGCATGGGTCGAAGAAATGTTCGCGGAGGCCGAAGCGCAGGCCCGGCGATCGCGTGCCCCGGAGCGTGAACCACCGCCCCAGGTCACCGTTACGGCGCCCGCGCCAGTCGCGGTGAGCGCCGGCAAGGCGCCGCCTCCCGAAACCGCGTCGGAACCCTCTTCACAACCCTCGCCGGAGCAAGCAGACGCAGTCATCGCGCCGCTGCTCCGGACGTCCACGCCCAGCCGGCCCAAGTGGCAGTACGTGAGCGGCGTCGCCGCGCTTGCGACGCTACTGGTCCTGCAGGTCCTGCACTACAACCGTCAGAGTCTCGTGTTGAGCGGCAGCATGGGGCCACTCGTCGCGAAGGTGTACGGCTGGTTCGGCGTCACGCTGACGCCGCGCTGGGATCTCACCGCCTATTCCGTCAAACAGCTCGGCGCCGAAGCGGAAGGCGCCGAGGGCAATCGCCTGCGCGTGCGCCTGTCGCTGCAGAACGAGAGCACGCGCGTGCAACCGCTGCCGTTGCTGCGGCTCACGCTCCAGGATCGCTACGGCAACGCGGTCGCGACGCGCGATCTCGAGCCGCGCGATTATTTGCCGAAGCGCGTCGTCGAGCAGCGGCTGCTCGAGCCGGATCAGCGCATCGACGCGGAGCTGCACGTCATCGATCCGGGCAAGGCGGCCATCGGCTTCGAGATCGACGCGTGCCTGCGCGCCGAGAGCGGCAGCATCGGCTGCGCGAACGAGGCCCGGCGCCGCGCGTCGGGCTGAGCGCCGCAATTCGTGAACATGAAAATCGGTCCATACACATTGGACTCCAATGTCGTGCTCGCACCGATGGCGGGCGTCACCGACCGGCCGTTTCGCGTGATTGCCCGACGCTTCGGCGCGGGACTCGCCGCGTCAGAAATGATCACGAGCGACGTGCGGCTGTGGACGACGCCGAAGACACAACGTCGCATGGATCACGCCGGCGAGCCCGAGCCGCGCGTGGTGCAGCTCGCCGGCGCCGATCCCGAAGCGCTGGCCGAAGCCGCGCGGCGCAACGTCGATCTCGGCGCGCAGATCATCGACATCAACATGGGATGTCCTGCGAAAAAAGTGTGCAACCGTCTGTGCGGCTCCGCACTTCTCACTGATGAAATTCTGGTCGCGAAAATTCTCGAAACCGTGGTGAAAGCCGTGAGCGTCCCGGTGACGCTCAAGACGCGCACCGGGTTTCGTCGTGATTTGCGCAACGGTGTGCGCGTGGCGCAACTGGCGCAATCGTGTGGCATCGCAGCGCTCGCCGTACACGGCCGCACGCGCGAGGATTTTTATGACGGCGACGCGGAGTACGAAACGATTCGAGAAATAAGATCGCGCATCGATATTCCATTATTCGCAAACGGTGACATTGATTCGCCGCAAAAAGCGCGCGCGGTGCTTGATTTGACCCGAGCGACAGGAGTAATGCTCGGCCGCGCCGCTCATGGTTCGCCGTGGATCTTCCGTGATGTCAATTATTTTTTATCTCAGGGAAAAAACGCGCTCGCACTTCCACTCGCGGAAGTGCGTGATACCATCCTCGCGCATCTCGAAGCCCTCTACGCTTTCTACGGCGAGGAAACCGGCGTTCGAGTAGCACGCAAACACCTCGGTTGGTATTTAGAAAAGTTGCAGGACGCACCCGATGTCCGTCGGGAGTTGATGGCAGCTTCAACGTCGGCGTCGCAGTTTGCGTTGTCGAAAAAAAGTCTCGAACACTGGGTCACAGCCCGTGACGAGACCGCCGTTGCAGCCTGGGGAGGAATTGCAGCGTGCGCACAATGAAGAGTTGAACGTGTTCAGGCTCGGGCACAGACGACGGGGCGTAGGTAATGACGGCGAAAACATCACGGACACGAAAAGATTCCGGTCGCAATGGCACGCTCGAAGTGCCGCTGCGCAACCACGCAGAACGCGCGCTCTCCGACTATTTCTCCAACCTCAACGGCCACAAGCCTGCGCACCTGTACGACCTCGTGCTGCGTGAAGTCGAGGAGCCGCTGTTTCGCGCGGTGCTCGATTATTCCTCGGGCAATCAGTGCCGTGCGGCCGCCATTCTCGGCATAAACCGCGGCACGCTTCGCAAGAAACTGCGCCAGTTCGGACTGTCGGGCTGACGCCCTTGCTCGTGACGATTCGCAGAGCCCTGCTGTCGGTCTCCGACAAGACGGGGCTCGTCCCCTTCGCCCGCGCGCTCGCCGCCCGCAATGTCGAGCTGCTGAGCACCGGCGGTACGGCCCAGGCGCTGCGCGACGCCGGCCTCACCGTCATCGACATCGGCACGTACACCGGCTTCCCCGAGATCATGGACGGGCGCGTCAAGACGCTGCACCCGCGCGTGCACGGCGGCCTGCTCGGCCGGCGCGGCACCGACGACGCCGTCATGGCGAAACACGACATTCCGCCCATCGATCTGCTGGTCGTGAACCTCTACCCGTTCGCGCAGACGGTCGCGAAGCCCGATTGCACCTACGCCGACGCCATCGAGAACATCGACATCGGCGGCCCCGCAATGGTGCGTGCCGCTTCGAAGAATCATGAATCGGTGACGGTGCTCGTGGACCCGGCCGATTACATCGCCGTCCAGGAAGAGCTGGATGCGAACGCCGGAGCGACCAGCATCGACACGCGCGCGCGGCTCGCCGCCAAAGCGTTCGCGCACACCGCGAAGTACGACACGATGGTGTCCGGCTACCTGCTGAACCGCGAGAACGCCGCGAAGGAAAACTTCCCCGCCACGCTGCCGCTGATCTACGAGAAGATCCAGGACCTGCGCTACGGCGAGAATCCGCACCAGCAGGCGGCGTTCTATCGCGAGCCGGGCGTGCGCGGCTCGTGCGTGGCGAATGCGAAGATGCTCCAGGGCAAGGAGCTGTCGTTCAACAACATCGCCGACACCGACACCGCCGTGGAATGCGTGCGCGTGTTCGCCGAGCCGGCCTGCGTCATCGTGAAGCACTCGAATCCCTGCGGCGTCGCCACTTCCGTGTCGCTCGCCGACGCGTACGACCGCGCCTACCGCACCGATCCCACGTCGGCCTTCGGCGGCATCATCGCGTTCAACCGCGAGCTGGACGAAGCCACCGCCAGTGCCATCGCGGGCCGCCAGTTCGTCGAGGTCATCGCGGCGCCGTCGGTGTCGGCGGGCGCCGCCGCGGCACTCGCCGGCAAGCAGAATGTGCGCGTGCTGGTCATCGGGCCCCTGAGCAACGACTGCCCGTCCGAGCTCGAATATCGCAGCGTCGTCGGCGGACTCCTCGTCCAGAGCCGCGACACCGCGCTCGCGCAGCCCGAGACTTTCAAGATCGTCACCGCGAAGAAGCCCACTCCCACTCAGTACGCGGACCTGTGGTTCGCGTGGCGCGTGTGCAAGTACGTGAAGTCCAATGCCATTGTCTTCGCGAAGGAAGGCATGACCATCGGAGTGGGCGCCGGACAGATGTCGCGCGTGTATTCGACGCGCGTCGCGGCGCTCAAAGCCAACGACGAGGGCCTCACAGTCGAAGGCAGCTCGATGGCCTCCGATGCGTTCTTTCCTTTTCGCGACGGCATCGACGTGGCAGCGGAATACGGCATCAAGGCCATCGTGCAGCCCGGCGGCAGCAAGCGCGACGACGAAGTCATCGCGGCCGCCAACGAGCACGGCATGACGATGCTCTTCACCGGCATGCGTCACTTTCGACACTAAGGGCGTCGCCCTTTGTTTCATACATGAAAATTCTGATCGTCGGTTCCGGCGGGCGCGAGCACGCGCTGGCGTGGAAGTGCGCGCAGTCGTCGAGGGTGTCCGAGGTGCTCGTCGCACCCGGCAACGGCGGCACCGCCACCGAGCCGCGCGTGCGCAACGTGAATGTTGCGGCCGAAGACATCGCGGGCCTGGTAGCGCTCGCAAAGTCAGAGCACGTCGGGCTCACCATCATCGGTCCGGAGGGGCCGCTGGTGCTCGGCATCGTCGACGCATTCGCCGCCGCGGGCCTGCGCTGCTTCGGACCGCGCCAGGCGGCCGCACAGCTCGAAGGCTCGAAGGCCTTCTCCAAGGAATTCCTGAAGCGCCACGGCATTCCCACGGCGGCGTATGCCACGTTCAGCCGCGACAATTTCGACCCGGCCTGGGTGCGCGCGCAGCGCACGCCCATCGTCGTGAAGGCGTCCGGCCTGGCGGCCGGAAAGGGCGTCGTCATCGTCGACAGCGCGGACGAGGCCATCGCGACCGCCCAGGGCATGTTCGGCGGGCAGTTCGGCTCCGCGGGCGACCAGGTAGTCATCGAGGAATTCCTACCCGGCGAGGAAGCCAGTTTCATCGTCATGGCCGACGGCAAACATATCCTCACCATGGCGACGTCGCAGGACCACAAGCGGCTGCGGGACGCGGACGCCGGCCCCAACACCGGCGGCATGGGCGCGTATTCGCCGGCGCCGGTGGTCGACCGCGCGATGCACGAACGCATCATGCGCGAGGTCATCGAACCCACCATTCGCGGACTCGCGAAGGACGGCACACCGTACACCGGCTTTCTGTACGCCGGCATCATGGTGCATCCCGACGGCACGCCGAACGTGCTCGAGTACAACTGCCGCTTCGGGGATCCGGAGACCCAGCCCATCCTGATGCGGCTCCAGAGCGATCTCGTGGAGCTGTGCGAGGCCGCGCTCGACCAGCGGCTCGACACCGTGCGCGCCGACTGGGACACACGCGCCGCGCTCGGCGTCGTGCTCGCGGCCGGCGGCTATCCGGACAGCGTGCGCAAGGGCGACCTCATCGACGGTCTGGACGCGGCAGCCAAACTACCCGGCAAGGTCTTTCATGCCGGCACGAAGCTCGAGAACGGCCGCGTGCTCACCAACGGCGGCCGCGTGCTGTGCGCCGTGGGTCTCGGGGACAGCGTGTCCGCGGCGCAGGGCCAGGCCTATGCGCTCGTGGGCAAGATTTCGTGGAGCGGAATGCAGTGCCGGCGCGACATCGGTTATCGCGCCATCGCGCGCGAGCGCTCCGGAAAATAGGCGCGCCCCGACTTGCGCGCGGACTTCGGCGTCACGCCTGCGGGCGGCGCGAACAGGCCTTCCGGCACCGCATCGCGCGTCTCGTCGCCACTTCGACCCTCAATCCGTCAGACGATGGTCGTAGCTCAGCACGCGCGCGAGCTTCCAGCCACTCGTCTCTTTCTTCCACACCTGCGTGAACAGCGACACCTCGACCAGCTCCTCGGGCTTTCCCGGCATCAGCTTGAAGAAGCGATGCTCGCCCACCTCGATGGCGCCGTAATTGTTGACCGGGTAGACCTTCAGTGATCCGCGGATGAGCTCGCGGCGCGCGCGGTAATCCTCGCCGGTCTTCTGCCGTGCGCAGGTGCCCTCGATGTTCTTGATGAACTCGGCCTTCGACGCGGCGACCCGGCCACCCTTGTCGTGGATCATCTCGAAATCCTCCGCGATCAAGGCGGACAGGGCAGGTATGTCACAGCGGTCGAAGAACGCCGAGAACATCGCGGCATCCGCGGCCTCGATCTCGTCGGTGAGCTGTTGCGTCGGCGCGGGGCCGGCCTTCTGCGCCGGTGATGGATGAGCGAACGACACCAGCAAGGCGGCTGTCAGGATGAAACGGTGCATGAGAACCCTCCGCGCATTCGATGCACGCAGGCTCCGCTGTGTTTGGGCGCCCGTCAATCTTTCGGCAGGCCCGCGCGCGAGGTGCGCACGAACAGCAGCGCGCTGGCCGGTGCGAAGGTGACTTCGTGCGTCGTGCCGGCGCGGGCGATGTGCAAGTCGCCGGCACGCAGCCGGTGCGCACCGATCCTTATCTCGCCGCAGACCACCAGGCATTCCTCGTGCATCGGATGCTCGTGGGACGCGAAACTCGCGCCGGCGGCCATGCGCACCAGCGAAGTCATGCAGCCCGCGACGCCGGGGCCGAGAAGCTTGATGTCCACGCCCGGCGCGATTGGGTACCAGGCGCGGTCCGCGGCGCGGAAGGTCACCGTCGCGGCCGGCGGCGCGCCGTCGAACGCATCGCGCAGCACGCGCGCGCGCAGCGCCTCGCGGCGGGCCGGCGCATCGGGCGTGGTGGCGAGCGCCAGCTGCACGAAGATGCTGCCCTCATGGCACAGGTCGACGTCGCGGTCCGTCATCCGTTCAGGCGGGCGGGGCCCGGTCCTCGCCGCGCACGATGACGAGCACGCCGGTGCTCGTCGTGATGTCGTCGTGCCACGAGCCCGCCGCGGCGATGTGCACGTCGCCGACGCCGAGACGGTGCGCGCCGATGTGGCATTCGCCTTCGAGGACGATGAACTCCTCCTCCTGCGTGTGCCGGTGACCGGGGTATCTTCCGCCGGCCGCGACCCGCATCAGCACGGTCTGCGTGCGCGCCGCGGCATCGCGCGCGAGCACGCGGATCTGCACGTGCGCGTCGAGCGCCAGCCACGCGCCGGCATCCGCACGCAGCGTGCGCGTGCCTTCGGGCGCCGTATCGCGCGCGCGCTCGAGCACGCGGGTGCGCAGCGCTTCGCGCTGCGCGGCGGCGAGCTCCACCGGGCGCGTCGCCTGCGCGAGCGCGGTGAACACGTCGTCGTCATTGTCTTCGCGATGGTTCATCACGACTCCAGGTGCTCGCGCAGCTGCAACAGGGCGCGGCGCAGGTGACTCTTCACGGTACCAAGCGGCAGCCCGGTGTGCTCCGCGATTTCGGCATGCGAAAGATCGCGCAGGAATGCGAGTGCTATCAACTCCCGGCGCTCGACGCTCAGGCGTTCGAGGGCGGCTCGCATACGGCTCTCGTTCTGCATGAACCCCAGCAGCTCGTCCGCCGGAGGGATCGGCTCGTGCGCGACCTCGTGGGCCACGTGCTCGCGCAGGGCGTCTTGCGCTCTGCGCTGCCGCAGCACGTCGAACGCCCGGCTGCGGCACAGCATCAGCAGCCAGCCGAGCACGCTCGAGCGGCGATGATCGTACCGGGCGGCATTCGCCCAGGCATGGGCGTACGTGGCACAGACCACGTCCTCGGCGTCCTCGACGCGCCTCACGATGGCGCGCGCCAGGCCGTAGAGCTTGCTCACCGTCGCGTCGTACAACGCCTCGAGCGCGCATTCCTTTCCATGGCGCATGTCTTCGACGAGCCCGGCGAGCTCGTCGAACACCGGCGCGGGGACGTTTTCAGCCAACGCTTCCATCGTGAATCCCTGATATAGGGGCCAGGGTCTGCCACTACGGTCTGCCCAAGGCCGCCGGATGCACCCGGCTGTTATTCGACCGGCCTGGAAGCGGTTTTATTGCGCGGGAACACCACGGAACGGCGGTGCGCGCGTCAGCCCGATTTTTGCTCGAGCAGCTTCAGCACTTCGGCGCAGTCACTGCCCGTTTCCATCGACTTGCGGCAGGTCTCGATCCCCGCCGGCTTCGCACCATGCTCGAGCAGCGCCTTTACGATCTCGAGCCGGTGCAGCGCGTCGCGTCCCATCACGCGCATGGACACCGCGAATTCCACCAGGGATTCGCGACGGGGGCCGCAAGTGCCATTCGCATCGGCTCCGGCGTCCAACAACCAGCGAACGGCCATCGAGCGCAATTTCACCGCGGCATGGCAAACCGCCGTTTCGCCGTTCGAATCGACGGTCTTCGGATCCACGAACCTCGCGACCGTTTGCAGGAGCGGCAGCTGCACCGCGTTGCTGTCGAGCAGGTAGTTAGTCAGAGGGGTGAGGTTCCCGGCCGTCAGCTCGCGCGCGCGCTTCACGAACGGCGCGGTCGTTTCCGCGGCGGCGTGAGGACCAAGCATCGAGGCCTTCCCCACGTATGCGTACGCCAGCAGCAGGCGGTTCTGCGCGTCGTCCAGGCAGTTGCCGCGCGCGGCACTCGGAGACTCGAGCAGCCCGCTTGCCTCGTCGAACTTCACGTTCTCGTTGAGCCACTTCGCGAGCTCGGTTGCGCGGCAATCCCGCGTGAACGAGGCGTTCAGCTCGTATTCGGCCCACATGGCCTTGCCCCGGTCGTCGACATTCATCGCCGCGTTCCTGGCGGTGAGCAATGCGCCGGCCCGCACGTTCGTCGAGAACCGCTCATCGTTGCCCATCTCGAGCATGTACGCGAACAGTGCATCCGTCGGTTTGAATTGCGCCTCGACCTGGCGGCGGCGGATGTGCAGCCACACGTCGTCGGGCAACGCCGCTTCCGCCTCGTCGAGCAGCTTGATGGCGTCCTGCAGCTCACCGTCGTGGATGAGGATGCCGGCGAGCAGGACTTTCATGGAGGCGAAGTCCGGGTGCTTCTCCAGCGTGTCCGCCATGAGCTCGAGCGCGGGCTCCAGGCCGCGCATGCGCCACAGCATCCGCGCCAGCACGAACCGAGCATTGCGGTTGCGCGGGTGGTGTTTCGTGAATGGCTCGAGGATTGCGCCCGCGGCGTCGAAGCACTGCGCGCTCACCAGCGCATTGGCGAACCGCAGCTCCGGCTCCCCGATGTCGACGATCTCGACCAGCTTCTTGCCGTGGAAGACGACGGGTTGGCTCGGCTTCACGGCGGCGCAGCGCGCCTTTTCTTCCTTTTCCGCGATGGAACTGGTCGCGGCCGGGGTGGCCGCGATACCACTACCCAGCAGCCCCAGCGAAGCGAGGCCGGCGTATGCGAGCGAGGCGATTTTCATGACGCACAGGCTGGCGCGTTGGTCGAACCGGCGATACCAAGCCGGTCACGAAACGCCGGTTTCCGGGGGCCTGAACCGCGCCGCGCCGCGTCAATCCTTGGCGAACTTCTTGAGGAATTCCTTGCCCAGCTCGTCGCCGATCTGGGCATGCGCCGCGATGAGATCTTTCGCGGGCAGCAGCGAATCGCTCATGTACACGGCGATGAACACCGGCCGGCGGTCCGGTGGATAGGTGATCACGAGATCGTTGAGCGCGCCGTTCTCGCCCGTGCCCGTCTTGTCGCCCGTATGCCAGCCGCGCGGCAGGCCCGCGCGCACGCGGTCGAGGCCGGTCTTCGACGCCGTCATCCAGTCTATGAGCAT
The DNA here is from genome assembly GCA_044871085.1 of Steroidobacteraceae bacterium. Lineage (GTDB taxonomy): Bacteria > Pseudomonadota > Gammaproteobacteria > Steroidobacterales > Steroidobacteraceae > CADEED01. The sequence goes on from JBIOZI010000195.1 coordinate 18,539, forward strand.
GGCGCGCGAGGGCAGCTTGAGGACATCCTGCGTGAAGATCTTGAGCATCGTGTCGACCATTGCGCGCGGTGATGTGGTGTCGCGCGGATCGCCCGAAACATTGCTGTTGAGCTCGGGCTCGGTACGGTCGAGGCGCGAGACCTTGTCGTCCAGGCTGCGGAAGAACTGCGTGAGCGCCGGCGGACCGCCCATGCCGGCCAGCAGCACATTTGCCGCGGCGTTGTCGCTGTGCACGACCGCCGCCTCGCACAGCTCGCGAATGGTCATTGCGGTGGCGCCGGCGGCCAGGGCGGCCTCGACGGCCGGCGAATGCGCGAGCACGTCGTCCTTCGAGATGGCGAGCGCGCGCTCGAGCGCGAAGGCGCCTTGATCCACCTGCCACAGCAGCGCCGCGGCCAGCGGCACCTTGAACGTGGACGCCATCGCGTAGCGGGAGTTCTCGTCGTGGCCGATGCGCAGCCCGCTCTGGGAGTCGAGCGCGTGCACGCCGAGCCTGCCACCCAGGCGCCTGCGGATGCGCTTGAGCACGTCCGAGTCGCGCGCGCCCGCCTCGCGCGATGCGAGCGCGGTGGCCAGCGACAGGATGAGCATGCGGCGGCGGGAGTTCATTCGGTGCCTCTAATTCTCCGCCAGCACGACGATCTTGTCGCCGTCGGCGAAGGTGTGGCGTTCGGATTTCCTCGGATTGACGTTGACGCCATAGCCACGATCCTTGTCGTCGGCATGCTTCATGAGGCGGTAGCCGATGGCCGTTTCGCCCTTCTGCGCCGCGGCCTCGAGCACCGTGTAGAAATCGACCGTGGTGCCGAGCTTCACGTAGTCCGTCATCGGGCGGATGTATATCTCGCTTCCCTCCGAGCTGAACAGCACCTTGAACACCCGATCGAGGTTCTTGTTCTCCGACAGCTGGGACATCATGAGGCTGACCAGCTTGTCGCTGACGATGAAATCGTCCGCGCGCGCGATCTGCGCCAGCGCACGATTGCGCATGTCCATCATCTCGCTGACGATCGACAGCCGCGTGCCGGCCGCATCCGCCAGATTGCGCAGATGCAACAGCGTGATCAGCGTCTTCGCATCCGCCTCCTGCATGGGCAGATCGTCGTAGCTCAGCAGGATCACGTGCTCGAACGAGGCGGCCTTCACGGCCGCGAGCGTCGCCGAGTGCGTGATGTCGCCGTCGGCGAAGCGCACGCGCTGCCGCTGCATGCGTTTGGCCACGTTCATGAGCACGTCGCGCACGCCCTCCTTGCGGCAGATCACGATGGTCTCGGACCCGGCCGCGACATAGTTGTCCAGCTCTTCGATGATGGCCTGCGCCTTTTCGTTCCATCCCAACACCAGCGTGCGCTCCGGCGCGGCCGGCAGCCGTTCGCGGTGCGCGATGGCGCCCACGTCGGGTAGTCCTCCGCCCGCATCCGGACGGAGCACCAGCGTGTCGTCGTCCTCGCTGATCGCGATGACCTGGTCGTCGCGCGCGAACGCCGTGTCCATGGGCGGGTTGATCAGCACGTCGCCGCTGGCGCGCATCAGGCCCATCACCGTCGAATCCTCGTAGGTCGAGATGACTTCGCGGTACGTGCGCCCGGCGAGCGTGGGCTCGGCCTTGAAGTAGATCTCGGCGCCGTCGAAATCGAGCAGCTCCGTGTAGACCACCGACAGGCCCGACTGGCGGCAGGTCTGCGCGGTGACGCGCGCGATGAGGTCCTCGCCCTGCACGTAAATGGCCTCGCTGCCGCCGACCAGTGCCGCCGCCTCGAGGTTCTTCGCGTCGCGGATCTCCGCGACGATGTGGTACGGCTCCTTCTTGCGCGCCGGGTTGTTGGTGATGGCGAGCACGGACTTGATGACGTGGATGTCGGGGTTGTCCGTTTCCGGTGCCAGCACCACTATCGAACGGGCCGAGTGCGGGTCGACCACCGAGAGATCGTCGAGATCGAGCGGATTGCCGCTGCGGCAGATGACCCGCGTGTTCCTGGTCGAGGGAAACTTGGCGCGGATCTCGTCTTCCATCTCGATCTTGTCGCGCTCGGAGAGGATCACGATGCAGGGATCCTTCTGGTTCGAGTTCGCGATCAGGAGCTCGCCGATGATCGAGTAGACCTTGCTCGACCAGCCGAGGATGAGCGTGAAGCCGTTCTCGATGACGCGCGACCGTCCTTTTCTGAGTTCTGCAAGGCGGGCCTCGAGGCCCGAGGTGATGGTGCCGATCAGGATGCTGACGATGAAAATGCCGCTGATGGTGACCACCATCATCAGCAGGCGCAGCTGCCAGCCGTTGTCGCCGGCCACCACGCCCGGATCCAGGGTACGCAGCATGCTCTGCCACATGCCCTCGAAGAAGCCGTAGGGATGTTCGTGATCCGCCGGGTCCTGGCCCACGCGCATGGCGGCGAGGATGAACGCGGCCAGCATCACGATGGCGGTGGATAGCAGCGCCAGCCAGCCGATGATGGCGATGGTGCCTTTCGAAAGAGTGTTCTCGAACCGATAGCGCAGTCGATCGCGCCACGTCACTTCGCGTTCCGGCATGAAAAACTCGCCTCCCTTGGGGAGGCGAGTCTATATGTTCAGTTAGGTGACCTGGCAAACGGCGTGGTGGTGACCGGGTCGTTGCCGCAGGCCACATCGGCTGGTTCCGCGCCGGGGCCGGTGGCCGCGCCCCAGTAGCTGTTGACCGCGTTCAGCGTTTCGCCCGAGAAATTTGCGAGACCGCAGTTCCTGCCGAACTCGTCCGGGCTCACGCTGTTGCCGTAGAAGTTGTTCTCCTTCACGACCGTGCGCGTCGGCGCGCCCGGCTGAACCATGATGCCGAAGCGCGTATTGCCGATCAGCG
>JBIOZI010000196.1:0-18302 GCA_044871085.1 Steroidobacteraceae bacterium
ATCACCGGGCTGCCGTACCACGACTTGATAGACACCTTCACGCAGCAGGACGTCGATCTGCCGAAACTATTCTCCGATGTCGCCGCCTACAGCGCGCGCATCATGAGCGCCAGCCACGTCGAGAACACCGTGTCCCTGGCCTGCCGCATCGCCTGCGCGCAGCACGCGGTGACTCACGTGGCCATCCCCACCGACGTGCAGGAGGAAACCCTCGAGCAGGACCAGCCCTCGACGCGCAACGTGCAGCACCACGTGTCGTTCGCGCGCCAGGAATCCGAACGCGTGCCGGAGGAGCCGGAGCTGGCGCGCGCCATCGAAGTGTTGAACCGCGGCAGGCGCATCGCCATCCTTGCCGGCCACGGGGCGCTGCATGCGCGCGACGAGTTGATAGAGGTCGCGGAGCTGCTCGGCGCGCCCATCGTCAAGGCCTTGCTGGGCAAGGGCGCCGTGCCCGACGACCATCCCCTGACTACCGGCGGCATCGGCCTGCTCGGGACCCGGCCATCGCACGAGGTGTTCGAGCAGTGCGACACGCTGCTCATCGTGGGCTCGACGTTTCCGTACATCGAGTACTACCCCAAGCCCGGTCAGGCGCGCGGCGTGCAGATCGACCGCGACGCCGCGCGCATCGGCCTGCGCTTCCCCGTGGAAGTGGGGCTGGTGGGCGATGCGCGCAAGACGCTCAAGATCCTCAGCAACCGGCTCAAGGCGCATGCCGACCGCGGCTTCCTCGAGCGCGCGCAGGAATCGAAGCGCGAGTGGCTGGCGCTGCTCGAGCGCTCGCTGCTGAACGGCACGGGGCGGCTCACGCCCGGGCAGCTCGCGCACGACATGGCGCAGCGCCTCAGCGACGATGCCATCGTCGCCTGGGACTCGGGCCACAACACCGGAGTGCTGGCGCGTTACGTGGGCGCGCGCGGCACGCAGATGTTCGGCGGCTCGGGGATTCTCGCGACGATGGCCTGCTCGCTGCCGTATGCGATCGCCGCGGCGCTGGCCTTTCCCGGCCGCCAGGTGGTGGCGTTCACCGGCGATGGCGGGCTCTCCATGCTGCTGGGGGAGCTCGCCACGATCGTGCGCTACCGGCTGCCGATCAAGATCGTGGTGATGAAGAACAACAGCCTCGGGCAGATCAAGTGGGAGCAGCTCATGTTCCTCGGCAACCGCGAGTACGAATGCGATCTCACGCCCATCGATTTCGCGACCGTGGCGGAAGGCTTCGGCATCGCCGCCTTTCGCACCGCGCGGCCCGAGGATTGCGCCGCGGCGCTCGATGCCGCGTGGGCCGAGCAGGGGCCGGCGCTGGTCGAGGCCACGGTCGATCCGTATGAACCGCTGCTGCCGGCGAAGCGCATCGAGAAATACGCCGAGAATCTCGAGAAGGCGCTCGAGGAGGGCACGCGCGATGCGCCGCAGATCCGCGCGGCGCTCGAGCGCGAGCCCTCGCGCACGCAGCTTTCGTAGTCCGATCCGCCGCATAGGCGCTCTCCGACAGAGTTGGAATCATTCTCGATCGAGATGTTCGCGCGTGTTTTTTTCCGCGCGTCTTACATCGGCCGCCCGCGCGACGCGCGCTAATGCGCACCCACCAGATTCACGCGGACGAGGACACATCATGAATACGACCCAGGTACACGAGCTGCTGCTGCAATCGCTCGAGCACGAGCGCGGCGGCGTCAAGATCTACCGGACCGCCATCGCCTGCGCGCAGCGCGCAGATCTCGCGGCCGAATGGACTAACTATCTACGGCAGACCGAGCAGCACGTGAGCGCGCTCGCGGACATCTGCGCGGCCTTCGGGCTCGATCCGTTCACGATGACTCCCGGGGTCATGATCGTGCGCGCCAACGGCAACGCGCTGTTGCAGGCCATGGAGGCGGCGCGCGCGGCCGGCAATCCGCAGGCGGCGCAGCTCGTCGCCGCCGAATGCGTGGTGCTCGCGGAAACCAAGGATCACATGGACTGGGAACTCATCGGCGCCGTCGCGAAGGAGCTGTCGGGCGGGCAGCAGGAGCTGGTGCAGGCCGCGTACGAGCGCATCGAGGACGAAGAGGACGAGCATCTGTATCACACCCAGGGCTGGTGCCGGGAGTTGTGGTTGGAGTCGCTGGGGCTCGACGCCGAGCTGCCGCCGGCCGAGGAGAAGCGCGACGTCACGTCCGCCGCCGAGGCGCAGCACGCCAAAGAAACCCGGCAGCCGAGGCACTGACATGGCCACGAAGAAATCCTCGCGCAAAGTCGCGCGCGCCATCCTGAAAGAAGCGTCGAAGATCCGGCCCGCGAAGAGCGCGGAGTCCACCAAGTCCTCGTCCCGCTCGACGATGAGCGGCCCTTCGGCCAAGGCAGGCCGGTTCGATCCGGCGGATGCCGCCGCGCGCAAGATGGCCGCGGCCGGTGAGCTCGCGGCGGCGATGCCGGAGAACGCCACCAAGGCCGGCGAATACGGCGACGCGGCGCGCGAGCCCGAGGAGGGCGCGCACGTCGCCCCGCGCGATCCGGCGGCCACCGGCAGCACCCTGACGGAGGTGAATCCATCCGCGAAGGTGGGTGCCGGCGCGCCGCCCGCGGGGTTCAACGCGGCCAACGGCCCGCTCGACCGCGTGCGCGCCGATTCGGGCGATCGCACGCTCACCACCAACCAGGGCGTGCCCGTCGCGGACAACCAGAACTCGCTCAAGGCGGGGCTGCGCGGCCCGGCGTTGCTCGAGGACTTCATCCTCCGCGAGAAGATCACGCACTTCGACCACGAGCGCATTCCCGAGCGCATCGTGCACGCGCGCGGCTCCGGCGCGCACGGCTACTTCGAGTGCTACGAGCCGCTGACCAGGATCACGCGCGCGTCGTTGTTCGCCGAGGCCGGCAAGCGCACGCCGGTGTTCGTGCGGTTCTCGACGGTGGCCGGCGAGCGCGGCTCAACCGACACCGCGCGCGACGTACGCGGCTTCGCGGTGAAGTTCTACACCGAGGAGGGCAACTGGGACCTGGTCGGCAACAACATCCCGGTGTTCTTCATCCAGGACGCGATGAAATTCCCGGACCTGATCCACTCCGTGAAGCCCGAGCCGCACAATGCCATGCCACAGGCCGCGAGCGCGCACGATACGTTCTGGGACTTCGTCTCACTGATGCCAGAGTCCGTGCACATGCAGATGTGGGCGATGTCGGATCGGGCCATTCCGCGCAGCTATCGCATGATGCAGGGGTTTGGCGTGCACACGTTCCGCATGGTCAACCAGCGCGGCGCGAGTGTATTCGTGAAGTTCCATTGGAACCCGGCTGCCGGCACGCACTCGCTCGACTGGGACGAGGCGGTGAAGATCTCCGGCGCCGATCCGGACTTCCACCGGCGCGATCTGTGGGAGGCCATCGAGGCCGGCGCATTTCCGGAGTGGGAGCTGGGTTTGCAGATCTTCACGGAGGAGCAGGCGGAGAAATTCAGTTTCGACGTGCTCGACCCGACGAAGATCGTCCCCGAGGAGCTGGTGCCGGTGAAGCCGGTGGGCCGCATGGTGCTCAACCGCAATCCGGACAATTTCTTCGCGGAGACCGAACAGGTGGCGTTCTGCGCGGCGCACATCGTGCCCGGGCTCGATTTCTCGAACGATCCGCTGCTGGCCGGGCGCATCCACTCCTACGTCGACACGCAGATCTCGCGTCTCGGCGGGCCTAACTTCCACGAGATCCCGATCAACTCGCCGGTGGCCCAGGTGCACAACAACCAGCGCGACGGCATGCACCGGCAGACCATCAACCGCGGCCGCGTGTCGTACGAGCCGAACTCGCTCGGCGGCGGCTGCCCGTTCCAGGCCGGCGCGAAAGGGTTCACGTCGTTCCCGCAGCCGTTGGTCGAACAAAGAGGGGCTGAAGACAAGGTGCGCGGCAAGCCCGAGAAGTTCGCCGACCACTACACGCAGGCGGCGCTGTTCTTCGACAGCCAGACTCCGGTGGAGCAGGCGCACATCGCGCGCGCATTCCGCTTCGAGCTGACGAAGGTGCAGGTGCCGGCCATCCGCGAACGGGTGGTATCGCAGCTGCGCAACGTCAACGAGGACCTGGCACGCACGGTGGCCAAGGGGCTCGGCATCGAGCTGCCCGACGCGCAGCCGGCGATCGTGCCGCGAAACAACCGGCCCGAGGTCAAACAATCGCCGACGCTCTCGCTGCTGGCGCGGTCCGGCGACGGCAGCATCCGTACCCGCCGCATCGCGCTGTTCGTGGCGGAGGGCGCCAACGGCGCAACTCTGCGGCAATTGCACGAGGCACTGAGCGCGCAGGGCGCGGTGCCCCGGTACGTGGGTGCGAAGCTCGGCACGGTGGAAACCGGCGACGGCGGGAGCATCGATGTCGAGGTGTCACTCGAAGCGGCGCCGTCGGTGCTGTTCGATGCGCTGGTGTTGCCCGACGGAGCGGCGGCGGCGGATGCGCTGGGCAAAGTCGGCCACGCGCTCGAGTTCATCAAGGACACGTACCGGCATTGCAAGCCCATCCTCGCGCTGGGCAGCGGAGAACGGCTGCTCGACGCCGCGGGCATTCCGAAGACGTTGCCGGGCGGCGGGGACGACCCGGGAATCCTGCGCATCGCGGACGTGCGCCGCGCGGCCCAGGCATTCACCGCCGCGATCGCGCGGCACCGGCACTTCGAGCGCTACTCGGATCCGCCGCGGGTGTGAGGAAATAAAGGGGAGAAATAAAGGGGACAGATCTATTTATCGGTAAATTGGAAATTCAGCGCCGTTTTCCGATAAATAGATCTGTCCCCTTTTTTCGCCCGCGTCGACGGCCGGTGGAGCGGTGGTGGTCGCATTGCCGGCGGGCCGCATCATCCTGGTACAGGGGCCGTCGCTGTAGGCGGGCTCAGGCGACGCGAGAATCGTCCGGCGATGCGCGCCGCGCGCGTGCGATGACGAGGCCGTAGCCGATGAGGTTCACGCCGACGAGCACGGCGAGCAGGACGAACTGCGTCTTGCGCGTGAGCCCCGATGGATAGATGACCGGCACGAGGTAGTGCGTTATGAAGCCCTCGCCGTAGGTGCTCTGGCCCGCGAGCGCGCGAAAGTGGTTCTCGAGCGGCGTGAGCGGGCATATGTTGCCGGATGCTTCGATCCAGGCGCCCCAGGCCAATGCGGGCAGGTGCAGCCAGACTATCCAGCGCTTCCAAGCCACCAGGAACGAGCCGAGCAGCGCGAACGCGATGAAGCAGAAATGCACCAGCATCACGGCATCGGCCGCCAGGGCGTATCGCATGGTCGTCGCTCTGCCTAGGTCTTAGTAGGATTCCCGACGCCGTTATACCCCGGTAGCTTGATGCCGGGAAAGAATCCTCTGACACTACGGCACTCATGCGCGAGACATCCCAACGCTGGGTCTTTGGCGCGATCGCGTTCGCCTACGCGGCGATCGTCCTGTCGCTCATCGCCGCGGCGTCCACGCCGGTGGGACTGCCGCCGTACGCCATCGGCATATACGGGGTCGCGATCTGCGCGGCCGACCTGTGCACGGCGCTGTTCCTCATGCGCCAGTACCGGCACGACGGCCAAACCTATCTACTCGCGCTGACCAGCGCGTACTGGTTCGGCGCCTGCCTGGTCGTGCCGATGGCGCTGAGTTTCCCGGAAGCGTTCGGACCCGGCCAGATCAGCGGCCACGGCACCACGTCGGCCATCCTGTTCCTCTCCTGGCGCATCGGGGCGACCGGCATGCTGCTGGCCGGCGTCGTGCTCGGACTGCGCACGGTGCCGCCCGGGCCGATGAGCGCGCGCGCGCCGAACATGATCGCGACTGTGCTCGGCACCAGCATCATCGCCGGCGCGCTGGTGTTCGCCGCGCACAAGTGGCAGATCGCGCCGCTGCCGCAGGGACGTTTCAACTCCGCGTCGTTCGTCGGCGGCTGGCTGGTCGTCGCCATGAGCCTCGCCGGCGTCATCATCATCTTCACGACGCGCTCGCAGGCGCGCCCGATGTTCGGCTGGCTGGCGCTGGTGCTCACCGCCTCGATGGCCGACATGACGCTGAGCACGCTGGCCGGCGCGCGCTACACCCTGGGCTGGTACGCCGCGCGCTGCAGCACGGTGGTGTCGTCCTACCTGCTGCTGGCGTATCTCGCGGCCGAGTTCGCGCGCGGCCTGCGTGCGCGGCCCGACGCGGCGCGCGTGTATGCGTACATCGGCGCCGTCGCGCTCGCCACTTCCGCCGTGCTGCTGCGCTACTTCATGACGCCGTGGGTGGGCGAGCGGCTCACCTACACCACGTTGTTCGGCGCGGTGGCGGTGGCGGTGTGGATGGGCGGCTGGGGGCCCGGGGTGCTGGCCGCGGGTCTGGGCTATCTACTGGCGCACCTGGTCGTCGCGTCGCCGGTGGGCGTGTTCCACTTCGAAGGCATCCGCGACCTGCTCACGCTGCTGATGTACGCGCTGTCGTGCGCGCTCATCATCGCGCTGGGCCACAACATGCGCGCCGCGCGCGAGCGCTACCGGCGCGCGGAGGAGCGCTTCCGCAAGTCGCAGGAGGCGGCCATCCAGGGTTTCGCGATGCTGCGTGCCGTGCGCGACGCCGCGGGCGCGATCGTCGACTTCACCGTCGAGTACGCGAACCCGATCGGTGCGGCGCTCGCCCGGCAGTCCCCGGAGCTCGTGGTCGGCCGGCGCCTCACCGAGATCCTGCCGGGCATCGTCAAGGCCGGCGTGTTCGACGGCCTCTGCAAGGTCACCGACAGCGGGGCGCCGCGCGAGGAAGAGGTGCTGTACGAGGCCGACGGCATCCGTGGCTGGTTCCGCAACATGATAGTGAAGGTGGACGACGGCGTCGCGATTTCCTATTTCGACATCACGCGCAGCAAGCTCATGGAGCGCGAGCTCGCGCAGCGCGCCTATCAACTCGAGCGCGCGGATTCTAACAAGAGCCGGTTCCTCGCGACGCTCTCGCACGAGCTGCGCAATCCGCTGGCACCGCTGCGCAACGGCCTCGCGATCCTGCGCCGCCGGGTGGGCCCGGATGCCGGCGAGATGCTCTCGATGATGGACCGCCAGCTCCACCAGATGGTGCGGCTGGTCGACGACCTGCTCGACGTGAGCCGCATCGACCGCGGCAAGATCGACCTCAAGCGCGAGCGCGTGGCCATCGATTCCGTCATCGGCGCCGCCATCGAGACCGCGCGGCCCAGCATCGACGCCAAGTCGCACGAGCTCGTGGTGCGTTTCGCGCAGAAGGCGCTGCACGTCGAGGGCGACGCGGTGCGCCTGGCGCAGATCGTGTCGAACCTGCTCATCAATGCCGCGAAGTTCACGCCCGCGAAGGGGCGCATCGAGCTCGGCATGCGCGCCGGCGAGGCCTGCGTCGAGATCTGCGTGCGCGACAACGGCGTCGGCATCGAGCCCGAGCACCTGCCGCGGGTGTTCGAGATGTTCGTACAAATCGGCCGCGAACAGGGCGCGGGCGGGCTCGGCCTTGGGCTCGCGCTGGTGAAGTCGCTGGTGGACCTGCACGACGGCGAGGTCGAGGCGCGCAGTGATGGCCCGGGCACCGGCACGGAGTTCATCGTGCGCCTGCCACTCGCGGCGGAGTCCGCGGAGCCGGCGGCCGCGCGCGGCGCGGTCATCGTGGCGCAGAAGGGACAGCGCGTTCTGGTCGTCGACGACAACGAGGACGCGGCGCGCACGCTCGGAGAGTTGTTGGCCGCGCAGGGGCACCAGGTGACCGTGCGCATGAACGGCGCCGACGGTTTCGCAGCGGCCGAGGCCGACCCGCCGGATGTCGCGTTCCTCGACCTCAACATGCCCGGCATCGACGGCTTCGAGCTGGCGCGGCGGCTGCGCGACACGCCCTGGGGCCGCGCCATCCACCTGGTGGCGGTGACCGGCATGGGTCGCGCGTCGGACATCGAACGCACGCGCGAAGTGGGCTTCGATGCGCACCTGACGAAGCCGGCGGATCCGGAGCGGATCCTGGAATTCGCGGTGGCCGGGCGCGACGATACGGGTACCGTGGTGCCATTTCCGCGCACCCGCATCACCCAGCCTTGAAACGCCTGAAAAAAGGGGACAGATCTATTTTCGCCTAAATAGATCTGTCCCCTTTTCAGCCGTCGACCACGACTTCGATGCGATCCAGCCGCTCCTCGATGCGATGAAACGCGTCGTCGCCGATCTCGCCGCTGTCGCGCATGCGCACCAGCGCCCGGCGCTGCGCCTCGATGACGCGCGAGCGCAGGTGGTTGCGCGCCTCGCGGCTGGTGGCGAACGGCGAGTCGGCATCCAGCACCTCCGTCGTCACGAATTCATCGCGCAGCGCGCGCGCGGTCTCGGAACCGTCGGCCTCGAGGACATCGAGCGCGGCCAGCGCGAGCACGTCCTGGGCGATGCGCACCTCGCGGTTCACGGTGCCGTCCTCGGTGAGTCCGAGCGCGAGGATCAGCGGCCGCAACGTGAGGCCCTGGAAAATGAGCGTGCCGACCACCACGCAGAACGCGCACAGCAGGATGAGGTTGCGGTACGGGAAACCGGCCGGCAGCGCATAGGCCGCCGCCAGCGTCACGATGCCGCGCATGCCGCACCAGCTGACGATCGTGCTGCCGGCCAGCGTCGGTAGATAGGAGCCGGGCCAGATGCCGGCGCCGAACAGCCGGTGCTTGAGCACCGCGGCGCGGTTGTACGTGAACACCCACGCGATGCGCACCAGTATCACCGTGGCGAGCACGGCGCCCGCGATCTGCAGGTACTGCACGCGCTCCGCCGCCTCGAGCGACAGCAGGATGGGGCGCAGCTGCAGGCCGATGAGCACGAACGCCAGCACGTTGAGCACGAACACCACGGTCTCCCACACTGCATAAGTGGGGATGCGCATGCGCGCCGGCGTGCGCGCCGGGGAGATGCGCGAGGCGGTGATGGCGAACGTGACCACCGTGACGATGGCCGAGAGCCCGAGCTCCTCCGCGAGGATCCAGATGCCGAACGCGCCGGCGAACTGCATGACGATGGCGCTCGGAATGTCGGTGATGCGGCCGAGCACGCGCGAGTAGACCTGCGAGAGCACGAAGCCGACCACGACGCTGCCGATCATCGCCAGGGCCTCCATGCCGGCCGTGCCCGCCGTGAAGACGGTGCCGGTGGCCGCGCTGACTGCGAGCCGATAGACCAGCAGCGCGGTGGCATCGTTGAGCAGGCTCTCGCCTTCGAGGATGACCACCATGCGATGCGGAATGCGCAGGTGCCGCAGGATCGCCGAGGCGGCGGCGGCGTCGGGCGGGGCGACGATGGCGCCGAGCGCGATGGCCGCCGCCCAGGGCATGTCGGGCACGAGGTGGTGCACCAGCCAGGCCACCGCGACGGTGGTGATGCCCACCGCGATGACCACCAGCGCCAGCACGGGTGCCCAGTGGCGCTTGAGATCGCGCAACGAAGTGTCGAAGGCCGCATCGAGCAGCACCGGCGCCACGAACAAGGCCAGGGTCAGCGCCGGATCGAGGCGCAGCTCGGGGGTGTTCGGCAGGAACGCCAGTGCCGTGCCGCCGAGAGCGATCAGCGATGGATAGGGCAGCTTGAGCCGGCGGGCGATGGCGGTGAGCGCCACCGCGCCCACCAGCAGGACGAGCAACCATTCGAATACGTGCATGCGGCGATCTTACCTCGCGACGGGAAGGGCTCCTACGGCGGGCGGCCGCGGCCAACCGGACAATGACTCTGTTAGGCTCGGCAAACAAACAAATCGCCCAGGAAGCGAACACAGGGAACGAACACAATGAACATGACTCGGCGTCTTTCGGCGGAGTTCATCGGCACCGCCTGGCTGGTGCTCGGCGGCTGCGGCAGCGCCGTGCTGGCGGCGGCATTCCCGGAAGTCGGCATCGGCCTGACCGGCGTTTCGCTGGCCTTCGGCCTAACCGTGCTCACCATGGCGTACGCCATCGGCCACGTCTCGGGCTGCCACCTGAACCCCGCGGTGTCGCTGGGCCTGTGTGTCGGCGGGCGCTTCCCGGCCGGCGAGCTCGTGCCCTACATCGTCGCGCAGTTGTTAGGCGGCGCCGCCGGCGCGGGCATTCTCTACGTCATCGCGAGCGGAGCGCCGGGTTTCGACCTCGCCGGCGGCTTCGCCTCGAACGGCTACGCCGAGCATTCACCGGGCGGTTACAGCCTGGCGGCCTGCCTCACGGCCGAGATCGTCATGACCTTCGGCTTCCTGTTCGTCATCCTCGGCAGCACGCACGGCAACGCGCCCAAGGGCTTCGCGCCCATCGCGATCGGCCTGTGCCTCACGCTCATCCACCTGGTCAGCATCCCGGTCACCAATACCTCGGTGAATCCGGCACGCAGCACCGGCCCGGCGCTGTTCGTCGGCGGCTGGGCACTGTCGCAGCTGTGGCTGTTCTGGGTGGCGCCGCTGGTCGGCGCGGCGCTGGCGGGCGTGGTGTACAAATTCATCGGCGGCGATGAGCCGAAGCGCGTGCCGGTGACGGGCGACTGACCGCCCGCGGCCGGCAGGCAAGAAAGCCCGCAGACAGGGTCTGCGGGCTTCGTGCCGTTCGGATTCGCCCGGCTCACTGCATGCGCAGTGTCTTGAAGCTGGCGCGCAGCTCCTCGGTGAGGATCTCCGGCTGCTCCCACGCGGCGAAATGACCGCCCTTCGGCGCCTTGTTGTAGTGCAGTAGGTTGGGGTACGTGCGCTCCGCCCAGGACCGCGGCACCTGGTAGAGCTCGTCCGGAAACGCCGTCACGGCCACCGGGATCTGGACGTTCATCGGCGCGAAGAACGGCAGCTTGTTCTCGCGATAGAGACGCGCGCCGGAAATGGCCGTGTTGGTGAGCCAGGTGAGCGTGATGTTGTCGAGCACGTCATCGCGCGTGAGGCCCTCGGGCTTTCCTTCGAAGGTGCGCCGGATCAACTGGTAACTCAGCAGGTCGTGCTCGAGGAACCAGGCCGCGAGGCCGATCGGCGAATCCGCGATGCCGTACATCGTCTGCGGGTGGTTGGCCATCTGCAGGGCGTACGACAGGCCGTGTGTGAAGAAGAAGTCCAGCCGCTCGAACGCAAACTTCTCATCCGCCGAGAGTCCGGCGGGCGGGACGTGACCGGGCAGCGCGCTGAAGATTTCGGCCGGCACCGCCGAAGGCAGGTTCACGTGTATGCCGAGCAGGCCCGGCGCCTGCTGCACGCCCATCTGCTCGGTTATCAACGAGCCCCAGTCGCCGCCCTGCGCCACGTAGCGCGTGTAGCCCAGGCGCTTCATGAGCACCGCCCAGGCGCGGGCCATGCGCGGGGCGTCCCAGCCCGGCGCCGTCGGTCGGCCGGAGAATCCGTAGCCCGCCATCGACGGGATCACCACGTCGAATGCATCCGCGGCCGTGCCGCCGAAGGCCGTGGGATTGGTCAGCGGCTCGATGAGCTTCATCTGCTCGATGATCGACCCGGGCCAGCCGTGCGTGATGATGATCGGCAGCGCGTTCATGTGCTTCGACTTCACGTGGATGAAGTGGATGTCCAGGCCGTCGATCTCGGTGATGAAATTCGGTACGGCGTTGAGCTTCGCCTCGATCTTGCGCCAGTCGTATTCCGCGGCCCAGTAGCGCGCGAGGTTCTGCATCGTGGCGAGCTGCACGCCTTCGGCTTCGTCGGACACCGTTTCCTTGTCGGGCCAGACCGTGGCGTTGATGCGCCGGCGCAGGTCGACCAGCGCCGAATCCGGGAAACTCACGTGGAACGGGCGGATGGCGGTATTGCCACCGCCAGCCTCTTTTGCAACTGCATTCATGTCGGTACTCCTTGCGGGAAGAGCGGAAAGACTCAGGAGACTCGCGGCGACGGCCGCCGCGGTGGCTGTGAACAATCGACGCCGGTCGAGGCCGGGAAACTTCGTCATGGCAGGGGTCCTCTGTTGTTGGGTGCGCCGCGATCAGACCAGCCGCCGGAATCGCGTCCCATTGGCCGATGGTGTCGGACGATACGTTGGTCTAACTACGTGCGCGAAGGGTCGCGAAGCCGGCGCGCAGCTCCTCGACCAGCAGCTGCGGCTGCTCCCAGGCAGCGAAGTGGCCGCCGCGCCCGACCTTCTCGTAATGCACGAGATTCGGATATGCGCGCTCCGCCCAGGACCGCGGCGCCTGATAGATCTCGTCGGGGAAGGCGCTCACGGCCACGGGGATCCGGACACCCATCGGCGCGAAGAAGGGCAGCTTGTTCTGCCGATAGAGCCCGGCCGCGGACATCGCCGTGTTGGTGAGCCAGGTGAGCGTGACGTTGTCGAGGATGTCATCGCGCGTGACACCGTCATGCAACCCGTCGACCGCACGCGCGATGAGTCCGGGACTCCACAGGTCGTGGTCGATGAACCAGGCGGCGAGGCCCACGGGAGAATCCGCGATGCCATACAGCGCATGCGGGTGCGTCGCCATCTGCTGCGCGTACGCCAGGCCGCCGGCGAAGAAGCGCGCGAGCTTGTCGAACGCACGGCTCTCGTCGGCGCCGAGACCGGGCGGCGGGGCTCCAGACGGCAGCGCCGCGAAGACTTCGGCCGGCACGGCGGAGGGCAGGATGGTGTGAATGCCGAGCAATCCCGGCGGCGCCTGCGCGCCCATCTGCTCGGTGATCAGTGCGCCCCAATCACCGCCGTGCGCCACGTAGCGCGTGTATCCCAGGCGCTTCATCAGCACCGTCCAGGCACGCGCGATGCGCACGCAGTCCCATCCGGTGGTGGCCGGCTTTCCGGAGAAGCCGTAGCCGGCCATCGACGGCAGCACGACGTGGAACGCATCCGCGGCGCTGCCGCCGTGCGCGGTGGGGTCGGTGAGCGGCTCGATGAGCTTCAGCCGCGCGACCACCGAGTCCGGCCAGCCGTGCGTGATGAGCAACGGCAGGGCATTTTCGTGCCGCGAGCGGACGTGGATGAAGTGGATGTCGAGCCCGTCGATTCCGGTGATGAAGTTGGGGTGCGCGTTCAACCTCGCTTCGGCCTTGCGCCAGTCGTAGCCGGTGACCCAGTAGCGCACGAGTGTGCGGATCGTCGCGAGCCGCACGCCCTGCGAGGGGTCGTCGGGCTCGTGCTCGGGGAGGCGGGTCGCGACGATGCGCCGGTGCAGATCGGAGAGATCGGCATCGGGAAAATTCACGTGGAAGGGACGCAGGGCGGTATCGCCGTCGTCCTGCAACGCTGCATTCATGGCTCATCTCCTGTCTGAGGGTGGGGACGGGAGAAGTTAGGCATTGTGGCGATCGGCGGCGATTGCACCATGGTGCCGATCGACCGAACTATTCGGCCATGACGACCAGAGGCTCGCCCTTCTCGACGATGCAGGTGGCGAGCCCGGCGCCGTTTCCGCCGCCATGAGATTTACCCGGCGTTGGCCGCCGTCGTGAGCAGGCTGACGATCTTCGTGTCGAGGTCCCTGGCGACCGTGAGCGCGGCCTCACTGCCGTACGGGGCGATGAGGCTCGCCAGCGAGTCGTACGACAGGTGCACGCCGTCCGCGCGCTCATCGACGAGCAGCGTGACCGGCGCGTAGGCGGCCGCGTCCGGGACGGACTCGACCATCTCCTTCATGATGAGTGGATTGCCGACGACCAGCCGCAGTATCCGCGGGCCGGCGCGGCCCCGCGCCTTGCGCACCACGGCACCGGCGTCGTACCGCGCGAACTCCATGAGCTGCGAGGACCCGATGGCCGCTTCGACCTCGGTCCGCAGCTCGCCCGGACCCGTCGCCGCGGCGAGCGCCTCCTGAAACGCCGGCATGTCCGGCTGGCCGATGGTCGCCGTGAGGCGCGCGACCACCTCCTCGAACGGTCGCGACGACACGATGCTGAACCGGCGCAGCGGGATTTCAGCCTGGTTTGCGGAGAGTTGCGGACCGTGCTCGTGCACGTGCGCGGCGCGTATGCGATCGATCGACAGGCTGAGCAGCTCGGGGCGGGCGTAATGGCCGCGCGAATCCATGAGCTGCTTGCGCCGGTCGATGAGCGTGAAGTCGAGATCGGCGATCACTTCGCCTTCGCCGGCGAGCAGGGGCTGGCCGAGGATTCTTCCATCGGGCGCCACGATGGCGGTGAAGCAGCCGCCGGAGATGGGGCCGAGGGCGCCGCCGGTGTCCTGGACGATCTGCTGCTGCTGGCCCGCGTCGAGCCAGGCCGTGGCGCACACCACGAAGCACGCGGACTCGAGCGCATGCTGGCGGACGTTGACCTCCGTCTGCGCGGTGAACAGCTCGCCGAAGATCGACCCCGGATACATCGCGGAGTGGATCTGCTCACCGTCCGCCATCATCGCGTAGCGCGCCAGCGGGTTGTAGTGCTCCCAGCAGGCGAGCTGGCCGATGCGGCCCACGCGGCTGTCGACGGCGCGCAGGCCCGAGCCGTCGCCCTGGCCCCAGATCATGCGCTCGTGGTAGGTGGGCGAGATCTTGCGGCGCCGCTGCCGCAAGGTGCCGTCGGCATCGAAGAGCAGCTGGGTGTTGTAGAGCGTGCCGCCGTCGCGCTCGTTGACGCCGAGCGACACGACCACTCCCGCCTCGCGGCACGCAGCACCGATGGCGTCGGTGGCGGGCGAGGGCACCGTGACGGCCTGGTCGAGCAGCTTGAGGTGCTCGCGCCCGCCGATGATCTGCCAGGCGGTCTGCACGAACGAGAAGTACGGGTAGTAAGGCACCACGGTTTCCGGAAACGTGGCGAACTGCACGCCCTGGTTTCCGAGCTCGAGGATCTTGCGCACGATCTTGGCGACCGTCGCTTCGCGGCTGTAGAGGACGGGGCTCAGTTGAACTGCGGCGGCCTTCACTACGTTCATCGTGGTCTCCATTCGTGGGAGCACACGACACCACGGGCCGTCCGCCGCGTGAATTGAACGAAGGTAGTACCAGGACCTTCGTTTCGTCAGCTCTTGCGCACCGGCAGCACCCAGTTGGGCCGGATGAAATGGCAGGTGTAGCCGTCGGGATACTTCAGCAGATAGTCCTGGTGCTCGGGCTCGGCTTCCCAGAAGTCGCCGGCGGGAACCACCTCGGTCACCACCTTGCCGGGCCACAGCCCGGACGCCTCGACGTCCGCGATGGTGTCTTCCGCGACGCGACGCTGCTCTTCACTCGTGTAGAAGATGGCCGAGCGGTAGCTCGCGCCGCGGTCGTTGCCCTGGCGGTCGCGCGTGCTCGGATCGTGGATCTGGAAGAAGAACTCGAGCAGCCTGCGGTAGGTGATGCGGGCCGGATCGAAGATGATCTCCACCGCCTCGGCGTGGGTGCCGTGATTGCGATAGGTCGCGTTGGGAATGTTGCCGCCGGTGTACCCGACCCGGGTCCCGAGGACGCCGTCATAGCGGCGCAGGAGATCCTGCACGCCCCAGAAGCAGCCGCCGGCCAGCACCGCGCGTTCCGTGCTCATCGCCGTTCCTCCACTTGTTCCAGGTAGGCGCCATATCCTTCGGCTTCCATGTCGTCGCGATGGATGAATCGCAGCGAGGCGGAGTTGATGCAGTAGCGCAGCCCGCCGCGGTCTTCCGGACCGTCGTCGAACACGTGCCCGAGATGGCTGTCACCGTGCGCCGAGCGCACTTCGGTGCGGACCATGCCGTGCGACTCGTCCATGATCTCGTTGACGTTCGCCGGCACGATGGGCTTGGTGAAGCTGGGCCAGCCGCAGCCGGAGTCGAACTTGTCGGAGGACGCGAACAGCGGCTCGCCCGAGACGATGTCGACGTAGATGCCCGGCTCATCGTTGTCGAGGTGCTCTCCGGTGCCCGGCATTTCGGTGGCGCCCTGCTGCGTCACCCGAAACTGCTCCGGGGTGAGCTTCGCGATGGCGGCGGGATCCTTGCTGAATTTGGCCATGAATCATTCTATCCAAAGGTGAAGACGAATACTTCCGCGCCCGGCTCGAGGAACTCGAGCTCGAATTGCCGATCCGCGATCGGCGCCCGCTGTCGGACGAGCTGATACATGCGCGGGCGGTCGAGCAGCCCGTGTCCGTCGGCATCGAGGTCGGCGCCATGCGCGGCGCCGGGTGGTTTGCCGTCGATCGTCACGCGGAAGGGAATCACCGAGCCGGCCGCCCGCGGGCCCATGACCAGGTGCAGGTCGCGGGCGTGAAAGCGGAATGCGACGCGGTCGTGCACCGCTTCCGACGTCGCGGAATTGGGGTTCATCCGCCAGCGTCCCGCGAGCGCCCACTCGTTGAGCCGCAGTCGCGAGGGCAGGGCGTACACGCGAGAACGGTCGGGCAGCACCTCACGCACGGACGCGGAACTGTGCGATTCACCGATGTACGTCTCGGGCGAGCGCAAATTGCGCCAGTCGGCTTCCGCCTCCGCGCCGAGGCCGCGCACCGATACGGGTTTCGAATCGAACGAGCGCCGACCGGCCTCGACGAGCAGGCGCTGGATCGCGAGCTCGACCTGCTCGTAGTCGCCTTCGCCGAACTTGTGGTGGCGGACGCGCCCCTGCGCGTCGACTAGATAGACCGCCGGCCAGAACTGGTTGCCGAAGCCGTCCCAGACGGAGTACTGGCTGTCGACGGCGACGGGATAGCCGATGTCCTGCTCCCGCACGGCGCGCCGGATGTTGTCGATGTCCGCCTCGAAGCGGAACTCCGGCGTGTGGACACCGACCACGACGAGCCCGCTGTCCCGGTACTTGTCGGCCCAGGCACGCAGGTACGGCAGGGTGCGTCGCCAGTTGATGCAGGTGTAGGTCCAGAAGTCGACGAGAACGACCTTGCCGTGCAGGTCGGCGGCGCGCAGGGGCTGGGAGTTGAGCCAGGCATCGGCGCGCTCGAGCGCGTCGAGCTGGCCTGCGAAAGGCTCCAGCGACGCGAACGACGCGGGTGGCAGCAGACCGATGGCGCTGAGCAGGGTGCGACGGTTCATGCGGCGATCAGAGCAGACGCGGCGCCGGCGCGTGATTGCACGAAGGTGTCGTGCCTGGGCGGCCGCCGATCGCAAGTTCGTTCAATACGGCCGCGTCGGCGATCGATACCATCGTGTCATTGGTTCGGCGCACACATTCTGGTGCGATGAGTCGTTCGTACGAAGCAGCTGCCGTGGGAGATTCGCGATGCGACAAGCCTTTCGCCTGATCGAGCCCTTGGGGCCCGCCGATCACGTGCGTGGACCTGAACACGCGCCCGTAACCATCGTCGAGTACGGCGACTTCGAATGCCCGCACTGCAAGCAGGCGGTGGGCGCGGTGAAGCTGCTGTTCGCGCGCTTCGCGGAGCAGGTGCGCTTCGCATTCCGGCCGTTTCCGCTCGAGGGCGTCCACCCGCATGCCTTGCGCGCCGCGCAGGCCGCGGAATGCGCGGCCGGTCAGGGGAAGTTCTGGGAGATGCACGACCTGCTGTTCGAGAAGCAGGAGCACCTGCAGCGGCACCAGCTGTTCGACTACGCGCGCACGCTCGGGCTCGACATGGCGCGCTTCACCGCGGAGATGGACGACGAGATCTATCTACAGCGCGTGCGCGAGTGCCAGCGCAGCGGCGACACCAGCGGCGTGCGCGGCACACCGACTTTCTTCGTCAACGGCCACCTGCTGGACGTCTCGTACGGCCTCGGCGCGCTGTCCGATGCCGTCGCGGCCGCGCTGCCGGCGCGCCCTCAAACCAGCCCTTTGCCGCGCAGCTCTTCTTTGAAATAGGCATAGAACACCGGCGCAGCGATGAGCCCGGTGATGCCGAACGCGGCTTCCATGACCAGCATCGCGATGAGCAGCTCCCACGCGCGTGCGTTGACGTGCGAGCCGATGATGCGCGCGTTGAGGAAGTACTCGAGCTTGTGGATGGCGATCAGGTACACCAGCGAGATGGCCGCGAGCGGAATTCCCTGGCTCAGGGAAACGATGACGATGGCGGTGTTCGAGATCAGGTTGCCGATGATCGGGATGAGGCCGACGACGAACGTGAGCGCCACCAGCGTCTTCACCAGCGGCAGGTCGAATCCGAACATGCGCAGTGCGATGTCCAGGTACAGCCAGGTGAAGAAGGTGTTGATCAGCGAGATCCACACCTGTGCGAACACGACGCGCTGAAACGCCGCGGCGAGACCCGCGGCCTGGCGGGCGATGCGCTCGGTGAGCACGCGGCGTTGCGGGTGCGGCGACGCCTTCTGCATCGACAGCAGCGCGCCGATGATCATGCCGAGCAGGATGTGCGCCAGCGAGCGGCCGATGCCTTTGCCGGCCAGTTGCAGCGCACCGGCGTTCGTCCGCAGCCACTCGGCCACCGTGCTCTGCAGCTCCTGGGCGTTTTCCGGTACGTACACCTGCAGGCTCGCGGGCAGGCTGGCGCGCGCGTCCTCGATGATCTGCGCCATCTTCTGCAAGAGTTCGGGGAAGCTCTCGCCG